>JAGNZI010000028.1 GCA_017984495.1 Flavobacterium sp. | reverse complement strand
AAAAACGACACCATCAAACAACTCAAAGCGCCACCGAGTTTGAAACGAAAAACGCTCACTTCGTTGGTTGGCACATACCCTCTGATGGCTATTTCTGCCTCAGCAGGTGCCAATACGCTCTTGGATTTTTACAAAGAAAATGGTAAATGGAAAGCAGATGGTTCGTCGATTCACGAAGGCACACGCGAGGGATTTGACATTGAATTGATCCAAGATGATTACGACAAACTCGCATCGTATACTATCACGGTTCAAGCAGATTTGACTGTTGTTATCGCTTGTAAAAACAAACCCTACTTCACCATTCCGTTCAACGACAACGGCATCTTATTCGACCTCAATACAGCAAACGACTACTTGATGCTTCCGCCAAACCTGAGCGAAACCACCACTTTTCAAGCGGACAAACTCTTTTTATTTGCAACAGATAAAATCACAGAAGCAGTTTCGAGCGAATTGACTGTCAATGAAATGTACATTGGCAATGCTGCTTACCTGTTCTTCGATAGCAAAGAAAAGACGTTTGAACTCTTCTTTTTCAACGGCGACCCAACGAGTTTTGTGTTTCGGTGAGGGGATTATTGAGTGATATTCTGAATTAAAAGTCGAAAAACAGGGTTTTTATCTATTTTTGCCCAAAAACAGCCCAAAATGGAAAGTGATTACTCACAGTTATTGATTGATATTCAACGGAAATCAAACATTAACATTTCAAAAGTTCGCGACGTAAAATTTTTAAAAGAAGAGATTGAAACTACCATTGATGCGAAAATAGGTTTCAATACTTTACGAAGACTTTTTGGTTTTTTGGAAAGTAACTCTCCCTCCAAAACAACGTTAAATCGCCTTTCGAACTACTTGGGCTACAACTCGTTTTCCAATTACCTGAATAACAAAACGAATTACAACGATTGGTATTTTCAGCAATATTTATTGCAGCTGCGCAAGGAAAAACTCATTACGCAAAATGCTATCGACACAATTAATAGCGGGATAAGTAATGAAAATAATCTTATTTATCTGGCTTATTTCATCAGTTTTAAATTAGAAAAAGGGGAAATTACAACTTTAACAAAACTCTTTTCAAGTTTAAATTTTGAGTCTATAAACGGCACACAGCTGCAAAAGTTTGGATTAATTATTGCAACAAGTTTGGAATTACTTTCTGAAAAGAAAGCGTTGAAAATTTATGAATCCCTTATTGGCTATGCTAATTTTAGAGAAGTTGTTTTATTATTGCATATTGACTATTCAAATCTGCATGATCGGTATTCTCGTTTGTTAGCTCTCCTGCATCCAAAAAATTCTCATACTTCGGAACTATTTTTTGTTTCACTCATGGCAAAATACAGATCGTATTATATCGATATGATTGATCCAAAAGGCATATCTTCCATGCCTAAACCAATTGATTTTGATAATTATTTTGTCACATTAAAAGGAAGGTATTATGGTGTTTGCTTGCTTTTTGAATTCGAAACGTTCAAAAAAATCAAAGTAGAACTATTGAATGCATGCCAAACAAATAAAATCAGTTATTTCTTGATTGAGGTTATTCCTGCCTTAATTATCAAGGAATATTATGATTTTTTGAACGAAATACTAGAAAAGTATTACGAAGATGTCTTTGATGGAGATGTTTGGTCATCGGAAACTTCAAATGCCATTTATTTAATTGGACTTGCCAATAGCAATTGGCACAAAAGCAACCTCATCAGCGCACATCGCAATTTGGATTTAGTGGAATTGAACAAAGTAGAAATTGGTTATGTTGCTTATGTTTCACTTTTTTATCAATTGACTTTGATGAAAATTAGCCATTCAGAAAACGATCAAGCCTTAAACAACATAGCTTTCAGCGAGTTAAAAAAATTGATAGATAAAACGCACTTTTATCGATTTGGGTTACTTGCTGAAAAGTACATCATTTGAAGTTAACCATGTTCAATTTGGGCTAACTATGGGCTGTGCGACCCGAATCATCTGAGTACTTTCACCAGATCACAGCACAACTATGAAACGATTTATTCGATTACTAATATATTTCCAATTTTTTCAATCGTTTTCTGCCTTCGGGCAAGTTACCTTTGCGAACGAACTTTTCGGAAGTGCAGGTTCGACATTCTCCAACAGCACTTGTCACCTCAGTTTTTCGGTTGGAGAAACTGTAACAAACAGTTTTCAATCGGCTAATTTATTGGTCACACAAGGCTTTCAACAGCCAATGAAATGGAAAACAACTAGTTTGTCACTAACGGACTATGCTTCTAGTGGTGTTGCCATTTATCCCAATCCATTTTTATCGACTATCACGATTCTGAATGAAAATAATTTACAATTTGATTGTACGCTTTACGATATCACCAACCGGCTGATTGCAGCTTTCACTATCAATGAGCACATTCACTCGTATGATTTATCCTCATTACCTGCTGGTACCTATCAGTTGGTATTCGTCACCAACACTGACAATCTTTTCACTTTTCCATTAATAAAAATCAATTAATCGATGAAAAAAATAATACTCATTGCCAGCTTGTTTTGTGCGTTTTTATTGCAAGCGCAAGCGCCTCAAGGCATCAATTACCAGGCAGTTATCAGAAACCCAACTGGTGCAACTGTAAACAATTCAAGCATTACGTTACAGTTAAACATCCTTCAAAATAATGCGACAGGAAACAGTGTTTATTTGGAGAAACATGCACCGACCACATCCAACATTGGACTCGTAAACGTTGTGATTGGTCAAGGCACCGTCATTTCTGGATCTTTTCCTACTATTGATTGGTCGCAAGGTCCCTATTTTATTGAAATGGGAATCGATGTAAACGGCGGATCTAATTTCACGATACTTGGTACGCAACAGTTAATGAGTGTACCGTATGCTTTGTATGCTGAAACAGCTGGGAATCCTGGCCCGCAAGGTCCGATTGGATTAACTGGGCCTTCGGGAGCCTCAGGCCCCGCAGGTGCAACTGGATTAAACACGCTTGTAAAAACAACGAATATTTCAGCAGGAGTTAACTGTTCAAATGGGGGTTACATCTTAGAATATGGATTAGACAACAACAACAATAGTATATTAGACCTTGCTGAAATAAATCCTAGCTTAACTAAATACATCTGTAATGGCGTCGATGGAGCGACTGGAGCAACTGGTCCGCAAGGACCAATTGGGTTAACTGGGCCTTCGGGAGCCTCAGGCCCCGCAGGAGCTACTGGAGCTACAGGGCCACAAGGTCCGATTGGGTTGACAGGTGCGACTGGTCCGCAAGGTCCAATTGGTTTGACGGGTGCAACAGGATTAACGGGTGCAACGGGTGCAACAGGATTAACTGGGCCCGCAGGTGCAACAGGACCGATTGGTTTGACAGGTGCAACTGGTCCGCAAGGTCCGATTGGGTTGACAGGTGCAACTGGTCCGCAAGGTCCAATTGGATTGACTGGTGCAACAGGATTAACGGGTGCAACAGGACCCGCAGGTGCAACAGGACCCGCAGGTGCAACAGGACCCGCAGGTGCAACTGGTCCACAAGGTCCGATTGGTTTGACAGGATTAACTGGAGCCACAGGCCCAGCAGGAGCAACTGGTCCACAAGGTCCGATTGGTTTGACGGGTGCAACTGGCGCAACTGGTCTACAAGGTCCACAAGGTCCGATTGGGTTGACAGGTGCAACGGGATTGACTGGTGCAACTGGATTAACTGGGCCTTCGGGAGCCTCAGGCCCCGCAGGTGCAACTGGTCCACAAGGTCCGATTGGTTTGACGGGTGCAACGGGATTGACTGGTGCAACTGGATTAACTGGATCGCAAGGTCCGCAAGGACCGATTGGTTTAACGGGTGCAACTGGCGCAACTGGTCCACAAGGTCCGATTGGATTGACAGGTGCAACTGGAGCAACGGGTCCGCAAGGTCCGACTGGTTTGACGGGAGCATCTGGTCCGCAAGGTCCGATTGGATTGACAGGTGCAACTGGAGCAACTGGTCCGCAAGGACCGATTGGTTTGACAGGTGCGACTGGAGCAACTGGTCCGCAAGGACCGATTGGTTTGACAGGTGCAACTGGTCCGCAAGGACCGATTGGTTTGACAGGTGCAACAGGATTAACTGGTCCACAAGGTCCGATTGGTTTGACGGGCGCAACGGGATTGACAGGTGCAACAGGTCCGCAGGGTCCGATTGGTTTGACAGGTGCAACAGGATTAACTGGTCCGCAAGGTCCGATTGGATTGACAGGTACAACTGGATTAACAGGAGCATCAGGTCCCGCAGGAGCAACTGGTCCGCAAGGTCCGATTGGATTGACAGGTGCAACTGGAGCAACGGGTCCGCAAGGTCCAACTGGTTTGACAGGAGCGACTGGAGCGACTGGAGCGACTGGAGCCACAGGCCCAGCAGGAGTTAATGGCAATCAAAATATTCCTTTATTGTATCCCAATGAATACACTAATATTTCAGGTTTTAATTTTGGGGAATTGGTATATGATGTTCAAAGTGGAAAATTAAAATTAGCTGTACCAGGTTCCAATGGATCTCAAAAATTATTTACTACCAATCCCACAACCTGCCCAACAACGGTTGATGATGGATGCGATTCTTATAACATCACATTTAATGTAATTGACACGATGATTTTCTCTAGCACATCAACTGGTTTGCCAATATATTTATCGTTTGATGGGTATTGCACCAATAATACCTATGGTTGTTGTTATAGTATTTCACATAAGTTATTTGAAGTCCCCTTCAACAGTCCAAATTTTACCGAAGGAGTTGAAATTGGATGGAGCGCTTTACTTGTTCCAACTAAAAAATATAGAATTAAAATTTCCGGAAATTGTGCTAGCGTTCCTCAACCTAGTGGTTGTTTGAAAATTGGCGCTTTACCAACTGTTGATAATAGCTTGATTTCAAATGCTGTTTTTTGGAAAAGTGATGGATCTTATGGTGGTACATCCGTTAATTCAATAACTACCACATTTCCTGTTTTTTCATTTCTAGGAGGATTTGTCTTGTCCAGCCCTCCAATCCTAACATGGAAAATCATTAATTAAAAAAAGGGGATTTCATTTTTTAATTCATTTTACGAATATAAACCATCCACCAAATCAAACAACCAACTTCAGCAGGAGTTGGTTGTTTTTTTGTGTCTTTTTCATAACTATTGGAGCCCTACTCCCCGCAACTTTTCAGCTCATAGCCCATAGAGGTTGCGGCTTCCATCAACTCCTCTGATTCATGCTGTAAATGACTTAATTTCTTCCAATCTTCTTCTTCAATCACTGATAAACCGAAGTACTTTTTATACGGTTGGCAACGACTACAAAATCCTGGGGTGAGCCAAATTCCCGGTAAGCCTGGTGGCTGACTCCAATATTCCAATTGGCCAGTTGTTGGATTGATGCGACTTTTCCGCTGTAATTGTTGTTCTTGCGCCAAACGTTGGTAGTATTCAAGGATTTCTGGGTCTATTTCTTCGTTGTTGGGCATTTGTTTTAAAATTGGAAATTATTAGGAGGATAAACTTTTCACCTCTTTCCCCAACACCGTCAACAAATACCGCTGTTTCGGATGGTTTGGATTATCAGGGTATTTCAGTTTGATCAATCCTTCCTTCAATGCAGGATCCAAGTAGTTTTTGCGGAAATTTTTAATATCCTTTAATCCAAGAATTCCTTTTATTTCATCTCTACTCATCTCACCTTCAAGCACTTTCAATAAATTCTGAACATCTACCGAACTTGGTGGGTACTTGTGGGGTACTTGTGGGGTACTTAGTCGGTACTTGGTCGGTACTTGGTCGGTACTTGGTCGGTAGAGTATGGTTGTGAAATCCTCATTTTGAGCAAAAACAGGCTCTTTCAGGTTGTTTTCTGCTGCAATCCGCAAAATATCAGCAGTACCTGTACCCATTCTTTCAATATACCCTTTTAAGTACATCCGTTCGGCTAAAAACGGATTTATAGGTAGTTCGTTTGCTTTCATGGGTTGTTGGTTATTTTTGAAAATTGATTTTAACTTGTTTTTTTCTTTTTAACAGTTGTTTTTTTCTTGGTCACTTTATTACTCATTAAAACAGCAGTCGAATCAAAGTTTTTCCAAAAATCTTTATCTATTGAGTACTTTATTCCTAAACCATTTTTTAGCATTTGACGAGATAGTTCTGTACCATCCCAACATGCAAACGAAATTGATTTATCCTGCGAATCTCTTAGTTTATCAATAAATGAATCTGGATATCTACCTGTAGTAATAAATAAACCAGTCAATCTAGAATATCTATTTTTTTTTAGCGAACCATTTAAAGCACCTACAAATTGATCAGCATATTCTCTTCCAACTGTTTTATTAAACTTCTTAACTTGAACATAAATTGCTTCGCGTTTATTTGTGGAATCAATTTTATGACCCTTTACATCTATTCCTAAATCACCAGATTTTTTTGTTACTTCAAATTCAAATTCCGAATAAATTTTTTCTAATAAATTAGAAACAAGAACTTCTAATTTGTAAGGATCTACTTTTTTTAGATTATTCAATTTATATTCGATAGCTTTTTCATAGTCCACATCACACCAATCCCATTGATTAGATGATTCTTTAACTGAATAGATGCTTTCTTCTTCCTTAAGTATGTATTTTTTATCAGACAATTGAAGAATAGATTTAGTCCATTCTTTTGTATCTATAGCTTCTTTAAACGTAACACCTCTAAACCTAATTTTAGAGGAATGTCGTTTGTCGTTTTCTCCTATTTTTTTTTTCAACCTACCTACTATACCTGAAGTAATTTCCAATTCTGACAAAGGTTTTTTTGCATCCTTCAATTTTGAAATAGCGGCTTCAATTACTTTGTTTAAATATTCTTTATCTTTCATTTTATTGATTTTAACTTACCCCACCATTGGCCAATCCTTAAACTGACCTTCGGCTTGTTCGATTACTTCTTTTAATAAATTGTCCAATTCGGAGAAGGGAACGATTCCTTTTAATTCTTTTTTGACAGCTAATCGAATGGCTGCTTTTGCATCTTCCTTTTTCGTCCAATCGAGTTGCAGGTTCTTTTTTACGCTGGCTACCACATTGTGTACTAAATCTTGAATTGGACCCTGCTTATTGATTAAACTTTCTTTTGCGGAAAGTAAATCGTAAAAAGCCAATTCTTCTTCGTCTAAGCCAAGTTCTTTTCTGCGCTTGTCTTCGTTGCGGAATTCGTTGGCAAGGTCAATTAAGTGCTTGATGGTTGCAATCGAATCCATACTGTTTTTGTGGTATTGACTCAAAACTTTATCCAATTCGTCTTTCAACGTTGTAGCTTTGCGACGGTTTTTCAATTGACGAATACGGATTTCATCGTTTAAGATACGTCGTAACAATTCTATTTTGATGTTTTCATCGCCTTTTTCTTTCACAATTGCTTGAAACTTGTCATCGACTATTGATATGTCAATTTTCTCTAAATTGTACATTTGAGCCAAATCGACGATGGTATTTGCGCCAACAGAACGATTGATTAAATCGCGAATGACTTCCACTTTTGAACGTTCGATTCCTGGAGGAAATTTTATCTTGCGAACGGCTTGGCGGATTTTCTGTAAAATACTTACATCGTCTAATATATCCCAAATTCTTGGGTCAGAACTTGTCATAGCGACCAGTTCACTCAATTTCTTTTCTTCTTTTAAATAGGCATCCGTTGATTCATCGTTTTTCAAAATATCATTGACTATTTTGTTCGACCATTTGATCATTTCTGATGACGAATTTTTTTTCAATGAATCAATTTCAAATCCACCAATTAATTCTTTACAAGTACCCAATTGCTCTAAGCACATTTCAACTGCGGTTTCCAATTCAAACGTTGGTTCACCTTCGCCTCCTCCTGCTGTATATTTCTTGGTTGCTTCTGCTAAAAATCCTGATATTCCAATGAAATCAACAACCAAACCAGATGGCTTGCTTTCAAAAACTCGGTTTACTCGTGCAATTGCTTGCATTAAGTTGTGGCCTTTCATGACTTTGTCCACATACATGGTATGAATACATGGCGCATCAAATCCTGTTAGCCACATGTCACGCACAATAACAATTTGCAAGGGGTCTTCTGGCGTTCTGAAACGTTTCTTAATACCTTCCATGGCTTCTTTCGTGCGGATATGAGGATTCCATTCCACAGGATCTTTTGAAATGTTACCTGTCATGATAACCGCAACTTCTGGACAATTGGGTAAAGCGGTTAATGCGTCATACATCTTTACACAATTGCGGCGACTCATGCACACAACCATTGCTTTTCCATCCAAGGTTTCGATGCGTGCGTTGTAATGCGTTAAAATTTCTTTGGCAATTGTTGCCACACGATCTGCTGAACCAGCTGCATCTTCGATAGCGGCCCAAACAATATTTTTAGTTGCTTCTTCTTCTTCGCGGATATCTTCTAAATCTTTTAGAAATTTAGCTTTTATATTCAACGGAACCATTTTTGGTTCGTAATAAATCGGAACGGTTGCACCATCTTCAACAGCTTGTTTGATGTCGTAAGTATGGATTGTTTTACCAAAAACTAATTCTGTATCGGCCTCTTTTCCGTCAACTGGCGTTCCTGTAAATCCAAGAAAGGATGCGTTGGGCAACGCACGTCGTAAGTTTTGCGCATAACCGCCTTCGTTGAATCCATATTGTGTGCGGTGTGCTTCATCTGCTAAAACGATGACGTTGTAGCGTTCGGATAGGATTGGGTGAACATTTTCGGGGGCTTCGAGTGCCTCAGTCCCCGAAGACTTTGAATCAGTCCCCGAAGTGTTTTTCTTTAGTCTAAACTTTTCAATCGTTGTGAATATTACACCACCACCATCAGAGCTTAGCAATGCACGCAAATCATCGGTTGATTCGGCGTGTTTTACTTCGCCTACTAAATCTTTGCACAACACAAAAGATTCATACAACTGCTGATCCAAATCATTGCGGTCTACTTGGATTACAATGGTTGGGTTTTTCATTTCGGGCAACTGGCGTAATATACCAGTAAGAATCGCCATAGAAATACTTTTTCCAGAACCTTGTGTGTGCCAAATAACGCCCAAACGACCTTCGCCGATTGGTTTTATATTTTCTGTGGCGCTTTTTACAGCAGCAGAGATTCCCCAATATTGATGGTATTTCGCACCTTTTTTGATGATTTTTCCGTTGTGGTCTTCGTGGAAAATATAATTCTTGATGTAATTCAATAAGGTTGCTTTTGGAAACAAGCCATTTATCATGGTTTCCAATTGCAAATCTTGGTCTTGTTCTAAGTTGACACCGTTGGTACTTTTCCAAGGAGCAAACCATTTTAGCGAAGCATTGTACATGCCGTGCAGCGCTTCTTGTCCATCCGAAATAACGGTGAATGTATTGTAATCAAACAATTGGGCAATGTCTAAAGCGTAGTGCGCCAATTGTGTATGTGCATTTTCAACGCCCACTTCTTGGTCAAACATGTTTTTGAATTCAAAAACAACCAAGGGCAAGCCATTGATGAAGATAATTAAATCGGGAATACGTCTATTTTTTCCTAAAATGACTACTTGATTGGAACAAATAAAGCTGTTAAGCTCAGGTGCATCGTAATTGATTGGGTAAATGTGTTTTGCTTTTTCTTTGCCGTCTGCATCTTTCCACGTTACAGAAATACCCTTGGATAATTTTAAATGAAACTCACGGTTGCGGTAATGCAAATCCATTCCTGTTTGTTGCGTGAATTGCGCAAGTGCTTCGTTCACCGCTGTTGCAGGCAATTCTGGATATGTTTTTGTGAGATATGAAAGCAATTCATCCTCCAACACCACTTTCTTCAAATCGCGTTGCAAACCATTGCCAGGTTGATAAGTATAACCAAGATTTTCCAACCATTCAATGGCTGCTTTTTCTATTGTGGATTCAAGTAGATTTGTCATGGGTTTATTTTGTGCAGCCAGCCTCTATTAGTTGCATGTTTTTTAAGAATCTTGGCTTTACTTTTTCGTTGTCCATTTGATGTTATTTTCGTGTAGTCAATATATGCATGTCCATCAAACGGTAAGTTGTCTTCCGCTGCATCTAAGCCTGCATTTTGAACCTCTAACATAGTTACTGCCAATACACCAATTGACGAATAATTTTTTGTAAAATGATCAAAAGCTTCTTTCGCAGAAAATTTATCACCATTGTAAACGGATAATTTTCCATCATCTTTTGGAGTAGGATTAAATACAACAGATGTGATTTCAAATGCTTGTGATGAAACAGCTGAATTTTGAATGAATGATGGGTGAATTTGACGGAGTAGTAAAGTAGATTGATGCATTAAATTAAATATAAATTAATCAAAGAAATTAGTTTCGTCCAGTTAGTTTCTAAATTTAAATCAAGTTGTTCATTTTCATTTTTTTCATTTTCAAACGAAAAAGCATGAAAATCTGACATCATATTTTCTAAATCAACTGTTAAAGAAAGGTCGTGTAAATCATTTACCCACTCCAATTGAACTTTACCATCAACAGTTGGGTATACCATTGGATTTGGGAGCTCATTGGGATAAAAGGAATTAAACAATTCTACTAATCGACTTAGTTGATTTTTATTAAAACTTTTACCATCTCCGTAATACCATCCATTTCTCAAGGAAACAATATGTTCAAAGCGCACTTCAATATCGTCAGCATCTAATAAATCTATGTGGTCTATATTATTAATCATGGTAATATGATTCGTTCGATTAAATTGTGCCACACTTTTCATTTTCACAAAACTTCCAAGTTCAAATTCATCGAATGCTTTGAAAATAGTGTCTTTATGTTCTGGTTGAATTGTAATGCCAGAAATTTTTATGCTGCCATTTTGAATAGAAAAAGTTTGTTTCACTTTATCTAATTCTGTAATTTGAACTATCAAGATCGTATTTTCAGAAAACTCTGTGTTTTGATCGTTCGATAATAAAATTCGTCGTCGTGTTTGCTTATTTAATTCTGCTTTAAAATCAGTTGAATTTGGTTGAAACTCGATTGATTCGTCTTCTAATAAGTTTTTACCTATGCGGTTGAAATACGAAATAAAACGTGGAGCAAGCTCTATGACATCGTCTTTTTCTGCTTGCTTTAATGCCGTTAAAAAAGATTCTTTTGCTTGTTCGAAATAAGTTAATGTTGGATCCGAAGTAGCAAACAAACCATTAGCTATGAGCGCAGAAGACAAAACAAAACCAGTAATTACACTTCCATCAGCTATTGTTGCTAAATTTAAAGATATTCCATCTGAAAAACCTCTTGGAACTCGTTTTCGGTCAGGGTGAGCATCCAAATATTTTTGCTTTGCTAATTCAATAATAAACTCTTCCAATGCGGCAAAATCACTCAAGAGTTCCACAGGTAAAGTATGTGCGTCAAAACGTTTACCTGTTAATCTTGGTTGAAAAAAAACATCACTCATTATAGCTCACTTTTTTGTTCTCTACGAATATAAAAATATTACGTTACAATTTTTTAATAATTCGCAGTTTTGTTGCAGCATGTAAAATGACAACTCGAAACAGCAAGTCAACCACAGTTTTTTTGCTCATCGATTCAAGGAGATTTGTCATGCCAATTGCTTTTAGTTTTTTTCAAGGTCTTTCACCCGAATTTCACCACTGATTAGTTTTGAAAGTAGTGTGTCCCTAACAGATTTTAGGGATTGATTTTCCTTGTAAAAGGAATATACTTCTTGAACTAAGGGGGCAACATTGATGTGCCATGATTGAATAACATTTTCAGGAGGCGCAATAATATCAATTCTATTTAAATCAGACAATTTAATACTTGGTTGTGCGGTTCTAATTACATACCTTTCAAATTGTTCTAAAAAAGATTTTGATTCAAATGAACAGCGGAGAAAAATTGATGGAATATTTGATTTCGTTCTTATTCCTACAATATTTTGAGCAACACCAACACCATCATTTTCATACATCAATGCCCAGTTTGGAATGCTTCCAACTGTAGCAAATAATATATCCATAAATTCTGGATGCCCTTTTCTGAACCATTTTGGATTTTTGAAAATTTCTTCTGTTACGTATTTGGCTTTGTTTTCTTTAAAATTATCTGGGAATAGTTTTTCTCTGTTTAATTGATATGTTTCAAATAATAAATATTTGGTTTTAATAACTGAAAGAGGAGGGGTTTTTCCTCTATTATCAATTATCTTTTCGATAAAACAATCAAATTTCTTCACCTCCCAACCTTTCGGAATCATTCCCAATTCACTTTCTACAAACTCACCGTCTTTGAATGGTCCAAAATCTACGAACCAATGTTTGTACAAGGCCATTGCCATTTCTTCTAATGTTTTGTTCATTTGAAGATTGAGTTCGATTTTGTCATCTAGCGCAGAGAGGATGGAGGCGATGGCGGTTTGTTCGGGGAGTGGTGGGACTAAAAAATTAATTCTTTCAAATGTTGCTAAGTTGATATTGTCTTGAACCGATCCAATCGAATGAGACTGAATCTGTTTGCGAAAAAATTGCATTAAATATTCTATGAAATCAATATCGCATTTTTCTTCATCTGCAATAAAACCAATAATACTATCTGGGAAACATGCAGGATAATTCAGGATGGTTGTTTCGGCTATATTCGCGGCAATTGTAATACACATTGTATCTTTTGGCCATAATTTGCTTTGTGCCAAACCATCCTCGGAATAAGTTTGAGAATGATTATTTAATCTATGATTGGCTGCTTTTACATCACCTGTTTGTATAAAAGGATATTTACCCCCATACAAGTGTGCCGCATCCCTTGGGCGGTGTTTCGATTTTCCCCTAGCAATTGTGCCAAGTTCAGTTAGTTTGTATGATTTCCAGTTTTTTGGCATTTAGTCCCTTCCTAATTTTAGTTGGTAATCATTTTTAGAATACAGATTACATTTAATAATTCTGTTTCTCGGAATAAAATTCCAAGCATCTTTGTAAAAAGAAATTTCATGATCACTTAATTCTGGATCTAGTAATATTTCAGAAATAAGGTCCTGCAAATTAGGTATATCTAAACTTATAACTTTTGGTATAGCTTTTCTTTGGGTAAATTTTGAATGACCATCAAAAATCAAGCGTATTTCTTTTTCAAATGTATAGGCATATCTTTTTACAAGCAAAGTTTTGACTTGATCGTGGACATTGACGAGATTAATTGTTTTCTCAAACCTGTATCCGTTCATGAAAAGATCTTTCATGTCTTCAAAGTTTAAATATACCATTCTACCTAAATAAAACGAGTTTGAATCAAAAGAATCAGAATTATTTTCAATAAGTCTTCTCAAAGCTCCAACTTTGATTTTTAACCTTACCAATTTTTCGCCAAATCCATAAGTTTTCCACATTGATTCAGATGTGTCATTTATCGTAAAACATTGAGCAAAAAATCTATTTTTAAAGGGAGTATCGACGTATCTATCTTCTTGCCATACTTTTGCATTAAAAAAAGGACTTTCAAGAGGGTCTTTCCACAAAGATGGGTTGAGAAGATCAATTTTGTTTGAGGAAATTATTTTCCACATTTGACTAATCGTGATGTATCGATATAATGTGACATCATCGACATTATCTTGTTCAACTTTAATTTTTAATTTTCTTTCTTCTTTTCCCCTTTGATACCATTTGAAGTCATTATAGTGAATGGAAATTCTTTTCGGATTTTCCCGAGCAACTCTTCCAAAATATTCTTCAAGAGTATCTAATTCGTTATTTAACCAAATATGCATGTAACTTTATTAACAAATTAATTTCCTTCATTTTTAACTTGTTCCCAAGCTTTTCTTAAAACAATCTGACTTTTTTCAATTAAAATATCAATGTTTAAATTAATAGTAGATTTTTTTGTTTCTATCTCCTGTAAAACATTCTTAATGTAATCATTCATAGAATTTATTAATTCTTTATGCTCTATAACATTTGGATTTAGTAGTAATTTTACTTGACTAAAAGTTTGAATATAATCAGTTAAGAGAATTTGTAATTTTTTTTCTTTTTCGTTATTTTCTTTTTTTTGATCAATTCTTAGATTTTCTTTTAGTTTAAAATCAACTAAAAAAGGATTAATTTCTTTAAAAAGAGAACCAATCTCAAAGTTCAAATAAATTAACTTACTAAGTAGGGGTCTTAACTCTTCAATCCATTTAATTCTCGCTTCAGAAATAGATAGTGATTTTAAATGTCTCTGACTAGCTCTAGCTTGCCAAACAGAAATACCTAAAGAGGCTAAAACGGTTATTCCTGCAATAATACCCGATGAATATTTATCCCAGAAATCTGATTTATTTTGTTGTAAATCTTTTAAGTTTTTTAATTGAACTTCAATTTTTTGAACATTTCCAGCTTTGAAAGATTGAACAAATCCTAGTGCGAAAAAGAAAACTATAATATATTTTAATTTCATATCCTCTCAAAATTCATTTTAATCCTTTCCTGCAATTCATTCCCTTTCTCAAACTGCTCCAATAACTGCGCTTGCAAACGCGCCATTTTTTCTTCAAAAGGTTCGCTGTCTTCTTCCGCAGCTTCGGTTCCAACATAAATTCCTGGCGTTAACTTAAAATCTTGTGCGCGCACTTCTTCAAGTGTTGCTGCTTTGCAGAAGCCGTCGATGTTTTGGTAAGCTCTGGCTTCGAGTGCCTCAGCCGTCGCGAGTGCCTCAGCCGTCGCGTGAACCTCAGCCGTCGATAAGTTGCGCCATGCTTGGTAGGTCGTAGCTATTTTTTCAACGTCTTCGTCGGTGAATACACGCAGTTTACGGCTTGCCATGGTTCCCATTTTGGAAGCGTCCAAAAATAAAATTTCATTGGTGCGTTCGCGGTGGGTGCCGTCTTTTCCATCACGGTTTTTACTCAAAATAAAAATACATGCAGGTATTCCTGTTGTTAAGAATAATTTGTCTGGTAAACGCACAATCGCATCAATCATACTGTTTTCCACCATGTATTGGCGCACGTTTTTCTCGCCTTTGGTATTGGAGGTCATTGCCCCGTTTGCCATTACAATTCCAGCCGTTCCTGTTTCGCTCAAATGGCTCCAAAAAGTTTGCATCCACATGTAATTGGCAGAACCGTCTGTTGTAAACTCTTCTTTCGGTCCAAACAAACGAGGGTCGCCTTCTGGTAAATCTTCCGGGTGCCAATTGCTCACATTAAATGGTGGGTTGGCTATGATAAAGTCAGCTTTCAATTGCGGGAATTTGTCGTCCAACAGGGAATTCCCCAATTGGATGTCAAAGGATAAATCGCGCAACAACAAATTCATCAAACACAAACGCAAGGTTTGTGCCGTCATCTCTTGTCCATAAATGGAAATGTCGCTTTTGTTTCCGCCGTGTTCGTTGATGAATTTCAAACTTTGAACAAACATACCACCCGAACCACAAGCAGGATCAAAGATGCGTCCTTGGTATGGTTCCAATAATTCTACCAACAAACGAACAATGCTTCCCGGTGTGAAAAACTGTCCAGCACCTGAGCCTTCTGCCATGGCAAAGCGTCCGATGTAGTATTCGTAAATTCTTCCAAGAATATCGCTTTCTGGGTTTTCTTTTTCCGAGAATTTCGGATGAGAAAGCAAGTTGATGATACCACCTGTTTGTTTGGCAGAAAGTTCACTTTTGACAAAAATACGCGGTAATAAATTCACTAACTGCGGATTGTATTCAGTCAACAAATCTTGAATGACATCAAAAGCATTATCAACAATTACTTTAATATCATCTTGCTCGGCATTGTCTTTTAAGTATTGCCAAGAAGCTATTTCTGGGATTTTAAAGGTGTTTCGCGCTCTGTATTCATCTTTATCCTCCAAGACATAACTTTTCTCCGATGAATCTTGCGTATAATAACTTGATTTTGGATCATTTAATTTTCTTTCAATTTCTTCAAAAACGATATCATAACGCTCACTTAGGTGTTTCAAGAAAACTAAAGGAAGTATGTAGTTTTTGTAATTATTTTCTGATACGGCACCGCGCAATTCATTTGCGGCATCCCAGAGTTCTTTTTCAAAATCGATATCGGCTTTGGCCATGTAGTATTATTTAATGAGTCCCGTCATTCAGCAGTTAGAATGATTAACTCGTAGTTTAGTTATTTATAAACCGTGGTTTCGCACACGGTTTCTGCCCAAATATAGCGACAATTATTGTAAAAAAGCATCGGATTTGTTCTAAAATCCTACCCCAAGCCTTTTAAAAACCGCTCTACTGGCTGAGGCTTGTATACAGTTCATGAAACTTTTTTAACGGCTGAGGCAATGTTAAAATCTTGCTTCTTCTTTTTGTTGGCTGAGGCTCTCGAAGCCAACAATTGAAATAAAAACTCCAAATTAATCTGATAATCAAAGTACTTTGAAACTTTTCATCAAAAATCCCATCGGGACGGCTGATATCCCTGCGGTGGTTTCAATCCATTGCAGGTGGTGGATGGATTTCAATCCATTGAAATATGTTTAATTTAAAAAAAAGCAAGAATAAAATCGGCCGAGCCGCTGGCTCTATGCTATTATGAGCCTTTGCAAATTAATTCATTTAAAAGTCCCATCGGGACGGCTGATATCCCTGCGGTGGATTTCAATCCATTGCAGGTGGTAGATGGATTTCTATCCATTGAGAAATGTTCAATTAAAAAAAAGCAAGAATAAAATCGGTCGAGCCGATGGCTCTTTGCTATTATGAGCCTTTGCAAATTAATTCATTTAAAAATCCCATCGGGACGGCTGATATCCCTGCGGTGGATTTCAATCCATTGCAGGAGGTGGATGGATTTCTATCCATTGAGAAATGTTCAATTAAAAAAAAGCAAGAATAAAATCGGTCGAGCCGCTGGCTCTATGCTATTATGAGCCTTTGCAAATTAAATCATTTAAAAGTCCCATCGGGACGGCTGATATCCCTGCGGTGGATTTCAATCCATTGCAGGAGGTGGATGAATATCTATCCATTGAAAAATGTTTAATTTAAAAAAAGAAGCAAGAATAAAATCGATCGAGCCAATGGCTCTTTGCTGTATAAGCCCTTGCAAATTAAATCATTTAAAAGTCCCATCGGGACGGCTGATATCTCTGCGGTGGATTTCAATCCATTGCAGGTGGTGGATGAGTATCTATCCATAGAAAAATGTTTAATTAAAAAAAGCAAGAATAAAATCGGCCGAGCCGCTGGCTCTTTGTGGTGCTTCGCTGTTTATACGGTTAGACTGAAGTCTAACCGTATATGATCGGTCGAGCCGCTGGCTCTTTGCTATTATGTGCTTTGCAAATTAATTCATTTAAAAGTCCCATCGGGACGGCCGATATCCCTGCAGTGGATTTCAATCCATTGCAGTTGGTGGATTTCAATCCTACAAATTATAAGTTTTTAGTTTATTGCCTAGAATTGGAGCTTGATTCAATAACAATTTCCATGAAAGTGGTTTTGTATAAAACCAAAAACCCTAAGATAGTTGATACATCTTAGGGCTTTCTATTTCCTACAGCCATATAGGACTTTTCTTTTAACGTTAGCGTTTTGCGGTCTGGACGGGACCGAGTAAACGTATGCCTTTGTGTTGTTTTTCAATTAGTTAGCTATTGTAAAAATGGGCTTGTTCGCCTCATTGTTCGCTTGTAATTAATTGGAATTTGCTTGAATTTAAAGAACGTGTTCTGAAGTAAAGATACTAAATCCAAGTATTTGAAACTAAATTTAATGGGTAATATTTAGAAAAAAAGGTGATTTTGAACCTGAAATCAGGACTATTTTAAAAGACAAAACCCCTTCGATATTGATACATCTAGGGGGCTTCTATTCCACACAGCCATATGTGGCTTGTCTTAAATATTTTTTCTAATTACTTAGAGTGGTACAAAGATAGGTAATTAAGTTGGAGTAAACACTTTTATTCCAGGTTGTAATTAAATATTGTAAGAATTAGACTAGATAATCGGATATTTTCCGATTATCACTCTGAAATTTGACATAATGGTTCCTGAATTTTGGAACTTGTAGATTTATTTTTCTGAATTTATATTTCTACAATTAGTTGTAATTTCTCAATTACCAAAGGAGTTCTTTCGGTATTTGTAAAAGGATTAATGTGACCCGTAATGATATCATTTCTAGAAGGATGATTTAGTATAAAATTTGCCAATTCCTTCATGAAGGTAATTAGCTTTTTATCTGCATTTTTAATGTTCTCCACTACTTCAATGTTATTATCTATTACATAGATAATGTCTTCGAAATCATGACTCATGAATGGATCATTTTTACCTCTCGATTTAAACGCTTCAAACTTTGTTGCCAAGAAGTAACTAACCGGTAATATTTTTATTGTTTTATCTCCTGCTTGTACTCCATGTGCTAAAGGGAATCCGGGCTTTAACCATGAATTAGTTGGACCAAGCGGTGTTGCTTCATATGGAATAAAATCAATGAGCACATCTTCAAATTCATATCTGTACATTACGTTTTGATCAGAAGCAGGATAGATTCCTTTTGCTGCGAGCTGTTCACGTAAGCGATCCATTTCAGAATAGGTACTTATTTGTACGGAAATATCAATATCCTTAGTTGGTCTGGGTTGATCAGCTCCCATGTCTGTAATGTAAAAGCTAACAATAGCACCTCCTACGTAAATTACATCGTTGTTTAGTTCTCCAAGTGCATTTGCAACTTTCTCGATGACCTTGATATTAATTATAGAATTTTTAAGCATACTGTAAATGTTGTTCTATCATTTCTATTGCCATTTTCTTTTCTCGCGCTCTTCCCACTCTAATAATATCTGCTAAAGCTAGTAATTGATATAGGAATTCATCATTTTCGATGGCACTTGTAACCGTTTTGTATAGTGGAATGATAGCTTGCCCACGAACATTTCCTTTACCACTTGGCCACACGTATTGTTCTTCAGAATAAAATTTGTTTTGAAAAAATGGAGCGGAATGTGCAGTTGGAACTCCTCTAACGATAGCACCAGGTCTTTGAGGAAAGACTACTTTTAAACCATTAATGACAAAGTCGAAAAAAGAGCGCTTGTTGACATGGTTATCAATTGTGTTTATCAATCCAGAATATTTGGATCGTTTAATAGATTCACTTATCTCTGATTGACTTATTCCCAATTGTGATGACAACATCGATTGTGTCCAATTATTTTCGCCTAAAGCAATTATTTTAAACAGAATTACCACGTCTTGTGGCTTCATATTGAAACCTGATTCATTCATGATGTAACTTTTAATATCGCGTATCGCGATATGCAAAAATACGCATTATATTATTAAATACAAATGAATTACATTTAATTATCGCGTATCGCGATACGCGATAATAGAAAAATGAATGAATAATTATATGAAATTGCATATAAAAACTGCTCATTAGCTAAAACTATATGCAAAGCATATAAAAATGAAAACAGTAAATTGATTTTCATACTCTATATAGGCTTAACCTATGCTCTAAATAGCCTTAAAATATATTTCTGCTTTGTCTGTTCAAATGGACAACTGACACTTTCATTTTCAATGTACTTGAAAGTAAATGAGCTTTCTTGACTTGTTATTTTAAACGCCTGATGTTTGTCTTGTTCGTGTGTTTGCAAAGCGCGCAATTCTGGAATTATTGCCGACACATGATCAGGTGATTTGACCTACCTGTTAATCGGTCTTATATCAAAAAAATAAAAGCTATGGCAAGACAATCCGGCTTAATTAAACTGAAAGGGACGTTGGATAACGTCAATTTCTACAAGACCAAGGATGGAAACTTGGCACGGATGAAAACGTCCGTTGATGCAAAACGTGTCGCAACCGATCCAGCATTTGAACGAACGCGCGAAAATGGGAAAGAATTTGGAAGCTCTGCAGGTTCTGGGAAACTGTTGCGCGATGCTGTTCGACCACTCGCAATGAATGCTTCGGATAGCAGAGTTGTGGCGCGATTGACCAAATTAATGACTGCAATCAAAAATTTGGACATGGTCAACGACCGCGGAAACAGAGTTGTTGCTGAAGGGATCCAGTCGCCTGATGGTATCGCACTTTTGAAAGGTTTCGACTTTAACAAAACCGCTCTTTTGGGATCAATTCTTTACAAA
>JAGNZI010000027.1 GCA_017984495.1 Flavobacterium sp. | reverse complement strand
AAATTGTGATTAATTCATATATTTTCACTAAAATTGAACTGTTTTTAAGACTAAATTCTATGAAAAAAATAACATTTGTGCTGCTTGTATGGATAGTAAGCTCAGTATCAGTTGTTGCGCAACAAAAAATTACGTTAGAGGAAATTTGGGGAGGTGCTTTTCGCACCAAAGGAATGGACGAATTAAACGCCATGAAGAATACCAATCAATACACCGTATTGAATTTTGACAGAACCTCTAGAAGTTTCCAAATTGATTTGTATGATTTTGCCACTTTAGAAAAAGTAAGTACGCTATTAGATACCAAAAATCATCCCGAACTCAAATCTATTGACAGTTATACTTTTGATGCGAAAGAGCAAAAAATACTACTGGCTACAAACACTAATCCAATCTTTAGACACTCCTTTACGGCAAACTATTTTGTTTACGATATTGCTGCTAAAAAAATCTCAAAATTCACAGAAAAAGAAATTCAAGAACCTACCTTCTCGCCTGACGGAACAAAAGTAGCCTTTGCTTTTGAAAACAATTTATACACCGTTGACTTGGCAACTAATACAGAAACACAAATTACAACCGATGGCCAGAAAAATGCCATCATCAACGGAATTACCGACTGGGTATATGAAGAAGAATTTGCTTTTGTAAAAGCCTATGACTGGAACGCTGACGGCAGCAAAATAGCTTATATTCGTTTTGACGAATCGCAAGTGCCTGAGTTTTCAATGGACCTATACAACCAAGGGCTTTATCCCGCGCAATCGGTATTCAAATATCCAAAAGCGGGCGAAAAAAATGCGGAAGTTTCTTTACACGTATACGATGTAAAGTCTGGTTTATCAAAACCAATTCTACTAGGCAACTACCAAGATTTCTATATCCCTAGAATCAAATGGACAAACGATGCGGCTGTGCTAAGTGCTCAAGTAATGAATCGCCATCAAAATAATTTAGACCTGCATTTTGTGAATGCCGTAAGTGGTACTACCCAAATTGTTTTGAATGAAAAAGATGCGGCTTACATTGATATTACCGATAATTTAACCTTCCTAAAAGACAACAGTTTTATTTGGACTTCAGAAAAAGACGGTTTCAATCATATTTACCATTATGACAAGACGGGTAAATTGAAAAAACAAATTACCAAAGGACCGTGGGAAGTAACAAACTACTATGGTTATGATGAAAAATCGGGTATAATTTATTATCAATCGGTAGAAAACGGTTCCATCAACAGAGATGTTTATGCAGTTAAGATTGACGGAAAATCAAAAGTACGATTGACGGCCAAAACCGGAACGAATAACGCTACATTTAGTCCGAATTTTCAATATTTCATCAATACTTATTCCAGTGCAACGGTTGCTCCAACCTACACCCTTAACCAATCCAAAACAGGTGTGCCAATAAAAATCATCGTTTCCAATGAAGGGGTAGAACAAAAATTAGCAAAATATGACGTAGCGCCAAAAGAATTTTTTGTTGTGACTACCGAAAAAGGACACCAATTGAATGCTTGGATGATCAAACCAAAAAACTTTGATGCTACTAAAAAATATCCATTGTTCATGTATCAATATTCTGGACCGGGTTCACAACAAGTAAACAACGATTGGAACGGCACCGATGATTATTGGTTCATGTTATTGGCACAACAGGGTTACATTGTAGCTTGTGTAGACGGAAGAGGAACAGGTTTCAAAGGAGCGGCGTTTAAAAAATGTACCCAAAAAGAATTAGGAAAATATGAAGTTGAAGATCAAATTGATGCCGCAAAAGTATTTGGAAAATACAATTATATAGATGCATCAAGAATTGGGATTTTTGGCTGGAGTTATGGAGGCTTCATGTCATCAAACTGTTTGTTCCAAGGTGCTGATGTATTCAAAACGGCTATTGCTGTAGCTCCAGTGACATCTTGGAGGTACTATGACAGTATTTATACGGAGCGTTACATGCAAACACCACAAGAAAATGCAAGTGGTTACGATAATAACTCACCCATCAATCACGTAAGTAAATTAAAAGGGAATTTCTTATTAATTCACGGAACGGCTGATGATAATGTACACGTTCAAAATACCATGAAAATGGTGGAAGCACTCGTGCAAGCCAACAAACAATTTGATTGGGCTATTTATCCCGATAAAAACCATGGTATTTACGGAGGGAAAACACGCCTACAGTTGTACACAAAAATGACGAATTTCATTAAAGAAAAATTATAACCAACCAATAACTAAAACTAATTTTTATGAGCGAAGTAGTAGCAAAACAAAGTCATCCAAAAGGCCTTTGGGTCTTATTTGGAACCGAAATGTGGGAACGATTCAATTTCTACGGAATGCGAGCCATCTTAACCCTATTTATGGTGAATTCGTTATTAATCAAAGAAGCCGATGCTGCCATTATTTATGGTGGATTCTTAGCTTTGTGTTACCTAACTCCTTTATTAGGTGGCTTCATTTCTGATAAATACATTGGAAACCGCTACAGCATTATGTTGGGTGGAACCTTAATGGCCATAGGTCAATTCTTATTGTTTATAAGTGCTTCAACATTTGACTCAAGTTTGAGTAGTGCAAAAATATTCATGTGGATTGCCTTGTTCATCATCATTTTTGGAAATGGGTTTTTCAAACCAAATATTTCCTCTATGGTGGGAAGTTTGTATCCAAAACAAGAAAAAAGTAAACTCGATTCGGCTTTTACCATTTTTTATATGGGGATCAATATTGGTGCCTTTTTAGGTCAATTTATTTGTCCTTGGGTAGGAGATGTAAAAGATGCAGAAACTGGCGTTAGAGATATTTTCGCTTTCAAATGGGGATTCTTAGCCGCTTCTATTGCGATGATCATCGGAACCATTACCTTTTTTATTTTAAAAAATAAATATGTAGTTACACCTGAAGGAAGACCTATTGGAGGTTTACCAAAAAACAATGTAAACGATGATTTTGAAGAAGGTGAAACACAAACAGCTAAATTCACCGGCAAAGCTATAGGAATTGCAGTAGTGTTATTTGCTGCTTTATTTTTTATATTTAGATATGTCTTAGTTGGCGAGTTTGGTTTCTCTGCTGTAGAAATGGGACAATTAATTAAAGGAATTATTTATCCATTTATTTATGCTGCAGGGATTTCTTTGGCCTATTTGATCATGAGTTCTGCAGAAAATAAAGTCGAAAGACAGCGCATTTGGGTAATTTATATTGTATCCTTCTTTATTATTTTCTTTTGGGCCGCTTTTGAACAAGCAGGATCTTCCTTAACCTTTATTGCCGACAATCAAACCGATCGTCACATATTTGGATGGAACATGCCGCCTTCAATGGTACAAATCTTCAATGGACTTTTTGTGGTTGCTTTAGCGCTTCCTTTTAGTTTATTATGGGATAAATTACGAGCAAAAGGAAAAGAACCGGTTTCGCCATTAAAACAAGCTTTCGGATTGGCCTTCATAGCGTTGAGTTATTTTATCATTGCGCACAATGTAAAAGATTTAGGAAACTCTGGATTATTAGCCATCAAATGGTTAATGTTATTGTACTTAATTCAAACTATGGGTGAGCTTTGTTTGTCTCCTATCGGATTGTCATTGGTTGGTAAATTAGCCCCAAAACGTTTTGCTTCTTTATTGTATGGTGTATTCTTCATTTCAAATGCAGCGGGTTATGCGTTAGCAGGTTCGTTAGGAGCTATTATTCCAGCCACAGGAGATAAATTTCAAAAAGCAGAATCATTAGGTGTAAATCTGCAAGATGTGTTGGATAAAAAAGTTACGCTAACCGCAGAGCAAGTAGCTTTGTTTGAAAAAGAACAATTACCAACTGCCTATACTTCATTTGGAGGTTTTGAAATTCATAATTTATATGAATTCTTTATGGTATTTGTAATTCTGTGTGGTATAGCGGCCATCATCTTAGCTCTTTTATCGCCAAGATTAAAGAAAATGATGAACGGATTAAGCTAAGCAAATTAAAATATTTTTTATATCTTTCAAACCTACAAGAAACCCTTGTAGGTTTGTTTTTTTAATACAATACATTATGTGGAAAAGTCATCCTAAAGCATTGCCTTACTTGTTTTTATCTGAAATGTGGGAACGTTTCGGTTACTATTTAATGATCGGTATTTTTACCTTATACCTCAAAGATGTTGAAGCCGGATTTGCTATGACCGAAAAAGAAGCATCCGATTTGTACGGAACCTTTATTGCCTTGGTTTTCTTAACTCCTTTTATTGGTGGGCTTATTGCCGATCGTTATTGGGGGTATAAAAAATCGATCATCATCGGTGGTATCATGATGGGGGCAGGTTATTTTATGATGGGCATTCATAACAGTACAATGCTATACATTGCCATGACATTAGTTATTGTTGGAAATGGGTTCTTTAAACCCAATATCTCTACTCTTTTAGGAAATTTCTATTCACAAGACAAATACAAAGAAAAAAAGGACGAAGGCTATAACATCTTCTACATGGGAATCAATGTTGGGGCCTTTATTTGTAATTTCTTTGGAGCCGCATTACAGATAGTTCTGGGTTGGCAATATGCTTTTATGGCAGCCGGAATCGGGATGTTTATAGGGGTTATTGTTTTCATATTGGGAACCAAACACTATGGAAATCAAACGGAGAAAAAAGGCGTTCAGCCTGGCGACATGCCCTTCTATAAAATTGTCCTTTTTATATTGTTGCCCTCAGCATTATTTGGTGTTATTGGTTGGTTGTTAAAAGGCATCACGTCGGAGGCCAATCCAAACGCTTATATTTTCGGCTCGGATAGTACCGATGCTTTTATTTTTGCCTGTATCCCCGTGATCTTCTTCTACGCCAGTTTATATTTCAAAGCAAAAGTTGAAGACAAAAGACCTATTGGTGCGTTGTTAACCATTTTTGCTGTAGTCATTTTGTTTTGGGCTGTTTTTAAATTAAATGGTTCAGCACTTACAACTTGGGCAGACCGTTACACCGATAGAGAAATTACAGGGACGACCCAAAGCGTTTTCAACGGATTAAAATTAGCCAAAGAAGTCGAATACAAAAAAGATACTGTCGAATTATATGATGCCAGTTTCCGCATTCAAAAAGTAGACGGCGAAGTTCAAAAAACAGTCGATTACCCGGTATATTTTAGAAATGTCGCAAAAGATAAACTTCCCCAAGAAGGCGCAACTGTTTCCCTTTGGGCCACCAATTTAAGTCAGTCCATCAATCCAGGTTGGGTGATTATTTTAACACCTCTAGTTGTGGCATTCTTTACCTTTTTACGGGGTAGAAAAAAAGAACCCTCAACCCCCACAAAAATTGCATTTGGATTATTAATCTCAGCCTTATCCGTTTTAGTAATGGTTGCAGCTGTGAATATGGGAGCCAATGGAAGCGAAAAAGTAAGTGTGTGGTGGTTAGTAGCCAATTATGGTGTGATTACAATCGGTGAATTGTTTTTGAGTCCGATGGGACTATCAGTCGTTTCCAAATTGAGTCCTACAAACATTACCTCGTTAATGATGGGCGGTTGGTTTTTAGCTACCTCTATTGGAAACAAATTAAGTGGGGTGTTGGCCAGTCTTTGGGACACCTACGATAACAAACAAGACTTCTTTTGGATTAACTTCGGATTGTTATTATTCGCTACGATGTTGATGTTTGTTTTGTTGAAACAATTGAATAAAGTAATGCAAGAAAAAGGAATACATTAAGATGCAAACAATACAAGACATTCAGAATTTCAAAGGAAAATACCCGAAACAATTATGGTATTTGTTCTTCAGTGAAATGTGGGAGCGTTTCTGTTTTTACGGAATGCGCGGCATGCTCGTCGTTTTTATGGTGAATCATTTAGCGATGGATGAAAAAACAGCCAACTTACAATATGGCGCTACCCAAGCATGGGTGTATGCCTTTACCTTTATTGGGGGATTGTTTGCCGATAAAATTTTAGGATTACGCAAATCCTTATTTTGGGGCGGCTTGTTGATGATACTAGGGAGTATTATTTTGGCCATCGATCCAAAAAATTTGTTCTTTATCGGAATCAGTTTTACCATAGTAGGCACTGGCTTTTTCAAACCGAATATTTCGTCTATGGTAGGGCAATTGTATCAAGATGGTGACCCACGTAGGGATGCTGGTTTTTCGTTTTTCTATATGGGCGTAAATCTAGGCGCATTAATTGGAGGGTATATTTGTATTGCCGTAGCAGAAGGATCCATGTGGCAATCCTTGGTTCCAGAACACTTGCGATGGAACGTTGGTTTTGGTTTTGCAGCACTTGTCATGATTATTAGTTTACTTACGTTTACACAAACACAAAAGACACTAAGTACTATTGGGCTTTCGCCTTTACAAGAAATGGTTCCTTCTCGACGAAAAATTTTGGAAATAGCTACCTATTTAGGCTCGTTACTCATAATACCGGTGATCATTATAATGGTAGCCAACACAAAGTATACCGATTATTTCATGATGATTATTGGTCCGGCTTCAATACTGTATTTGTTGTACGAAATGAGAAGTTTTTCAAGTGCAGAAAATAAAAAACTCCTTGCTGCACTAGTGTTCATCATCTTCTCTATTTTCTTTTGGGCCTTTTTTGAACAAAGTGGTGGCTCCTTGAGTCTATTTGCAGCGAATAACCTAAACAATACCATTGCGGGAGTCGAGTTGAGTCCGAATGGCGTCAACAATTCAGCTAATTCATTATTCGTAATTGGGTTTGCGGCCTTAGTTGGTTTGGTTTGGTTATGGATGGCCAAGAAAAAAATAGAACCCAATACCATCATCAAATTTGGCTTGGCATTTCTGTTTTTAGCAGGTGGTTTTTGGGTATTTTATTACACCCGATTTTTTGCCGATTTGAATGGTAAAACTTCCCTAGGCATCTTTACGTTAGGATGGTTGGTGATCACCTTTGGTGAATTGTGTTTGTCTCCTATTGGTATGAGTGCCATGACCAAATTATCGCCGCAAAAAACACAAGCGGTAATGATGGGAATGTGGTTTCTAGCCAGTGCTTACGGACAATATTTTGCGGGTATTTTAGGCGCCAATATTGCAGAAGCTTCAGAAAAAGCAAGTAATTTGGAAAAATTAGTTTTGTATGCCGAAGGGTACAAACAACTCGCTATTTATGCCTTATTATTGGGGATACTTTTAATTGTTATTTCGCCCTTAGTAAAAAAATTAATGCAAGAGGTAAAGTAAGTGACCCATTTGCAATTCAAAATGTATATTTTTGTGATTTAAATTCATATTATGAAAAAGATAGTTGTACTCCTATTTTTAGTTTTAACAAGCATTTCTCTTCATGCGCAAGAAGAATTAACTTGGCATACCGATTTGACCAAAGCAACTGAAATTTCGATTAAAGAAAACAAACCTATGTTTTTATTTTTTACGGGTTCCGACTGGTGTGGATGGTGCATTCGATTGCAAAATGAAGTTTTCAAAACCCCTGAATTCATTAAATGGGCTAAAGAAAATGTAGTGTTGGTGGAATTGGATTTCCCTAGAAAAAAAGAACAAACAGAAGCACTACGACTGCAAAACGCCCAACTTCAACAGCAACTACAAGTAAGAGGATATCCAACGGTTTGGTTTGTGAGTGCTTCAAAAACAGCGGAAGCCAAAGTCAATTTAAACGCACTGGGAAGCACAGGCTATGTAGCCGGTGGCCCAAAAGTTTGGATCGACGGTGCCAATCAAATTATCAAAAAGAACTAAATTATTTCAATCGATAGAATCCCTTTTCGGCTATGGCATGGAAAGGGATTTTTGCTTTAAGGCAGGTGGCCTTCCAAGCGCGAATATTCTTTTTATAATTGGATCGATCGGCAATGATTAATGTGGGTTGTATTTCTTTTATTAACCGTTCAAAATTGATTTTTGGGTTTTGTGTTAGAACGACAACATGAGGCTTTAATGTGGTTTTATAGATGCCCACATGATCTATAAGTAAAATTCTTTTTTGATGAAACGAAAATACATTTTGCAAGGGAAATACTTGTAGTGTGTCCGAAAAAGTACCTCTCAAATAATGCTGTAAAGTTACCCGATGCTGTTCAGGATGATCCGTATAAGCAATGACCGAATTTTTATTTTTAATCCCGATTAGGGGCGCTTTTTCATTAAATACAATATATTCTGAAGACTCATTTTCATTCCATTTGACCACGAGATAACTCCATTGAAAAAGAAAAAGGGAAATCAGAACATACCCCATCGCTTTTCTTTTTTTGGAATATATACCATATACGAGCGCAAATAGAAAAGAATAGAGTGTCACCACCATCACCCCTGAAAAGGAGATATGACTAATGACGCCCCACTTAAACTGCACTATCCAATGAATATAAGCATTCATATACTGAATTGAAAAAGCCAAGGGCTTTCCTAAATAAAGCGCAACTGAAGGAACTATAAAATTAAGACCTAATAACAGAATACCGAACAATAACACGAAACTTGAAAGCGGTATAATGACTAAATTGGCCAACAAAAACAAGGCCGGAAATTGATTAAAATAATACAAACATAAAGGCAATACGCCGATTTGAGCTGCCAAAGAAACCCCTATCATATCCATAAAATAGCGTACAATTTTATTTTGAGTCACAGGAACTCGTTTAAAAAATGGCTGGAACAATACGATAGACAATACAGCGGCATAACTCAACTGAAATCCAATATCAAATAATGTGTTGGGAGAAAATACCAATATAAGAAGTGCCGAAACGGCCATCGCATTGTAAAGGGATTTAGACCGATTGAAATAGGCACCCACACTCATAAAACTAAACAAGGTCACCGCTCGTGTTACCGATGCTGGAAGTCCGGTTAATAGCGCAAACAACCACAACACGAATAGCACGAGAAGTAACTCAAGTGCTTTCCCAAATCGAAAACTTCGTAAAGGCCGCAATAAAAAAATCAAAAAGAAATACAAAACCGAAATGTGCAACCCAGAAATCGCTAATACATGAATCACGCCCGCATTCGTATAATCCGTTAGGGTTTCTTTATCAAGCGCTACCCGTTGACCTAAAAGCAAAGCATCAATTATCGCTTTTGTTTTAGCATCAAAGGCATGCAAATCAAAACTATGACGTAAGGTGTTGCGCAATCGTTCCAAATAATAACCGCTATTTTGATGCAGTTGCACCACTTTTATATCCTTTTTTTGAAGGTATACTTGATGCCAAACATTTTGTTTTTCTAAATAATTAGCATAATCAAATTGGTACGGATTATAGGCTTTTGGGATGGGGTATAACGACCCTTGAATCACAATTTCGGTCCCTACAGGCAAAGCTACTTTAGCGGTTTTTGCCACATACAACAATAAGCGCCCCGATGCGCCCTTTTGATTCATGGATTGCATGTTCAGAAAATACTTCGCATACCGTGCATTTGGTTTAACATCCGCATGAATAATTCCACGAATAGTATTTGTAGTTGAAGGGATTTGTTTGCTGTAATGATCGGGATAATTGCGATCAAAATGTACGTAAAATGTGAGCATTCCTAAAAAGACAGAAAGAAAATAGGTTGCGATACCAAAATCCATTGAAGGCATCAATTTTCGTTGACTTTTAAGATACGAGAAGGCAAAAAGTGCGGCACAAATGCTCAAGCCACAAGCAATTATGGGTAATGCTAAACGGCCATTTTCTTGGACAATAATGCCCAACATAAAAGACAGCGTAATGCCGATTAAGGGAAATTTTAGGGGAGTCAATACGTAGGGGGAATTTAGTGAATATTTTAGTGCATATTTTGGGAATTTACGATTAAGGTTGCGGTTTTCAAGCTGGCGCCTTCACCTCCTAAATTTTGTTTCAAACGAGCATAAGTATCCGCCAGTTTCTTTCTATTTTCAAGATTTAAAATGTGGTGAAGTTCCAATTTTAATTGCGTTGTAGTCAAATTTTCCTGAATCAATTCTTTGACCACTTCTTCATCCATAATCAAATTAACTAATGAAATGTATTTTAAGGTTATGATTCGTTTTGCAATTTGATACGAAATCCAACTGCCTTTGTAGCACACTACTTCTGGAACATTGAACAAAGCTGTCTCCAAAGTGGCTGTCCCTGATGTAACTAAAGCAGCATGTGAATGGCTTAGCAAATCGTAGGTCTTATTGGAAATAAATTGTACGTTTTCGTTGGTTAAAAAGGGTTTGTAAAACGAATAATCCTGACTAGGAGCTCCGGCAATAACAAATTGATAATCCGGAAAATCGTCTACAACAGAAAGCATTACTGCTAACATTTTTACTATTTCTTGTTTTCGACTACCAGGCAACAAAGCAATGATCGGTTTTTCAGAGAGTTTATGCTCTGCTCTAAATACGGCAGCTGTTACTTCATCTCGATTTGCAATGGCATCTATCAGCGGATGCCCAACAAAATGAACTGGAAAATGATGTTTTTTCTCATAAAAATCTTTCTCAAAAGGGAGAATAACATACATCGCATCAACATCTCTTTTTATTGCCGTAATACGGCTTTCTTTCCAAGCCCAAATTTGAGGCGAAATATAATAATGTGTGGGAATGTTTCTTTCTTTTGCCCATTTGGCAATGCGCATGTTAAAACCGGGATAATCTATAAAAATGAGTACATCCGGTTGAAATTGAGCGATGTCTTTTTTGCAAATAGCAATGTTATTCAAAATGGTTTTTAGATTCAGGAGTACTTCAACAAAACCCATAAAAGCCAATTCGCGATAGTGCTTTACTAAAGTTCCCCCGGCCTGTTGCATCAAATCGCCACCCCAAAATCGAATTTCGGCCGACGGATCTTTCACGTACAAAGCTTTCATCAGGTTTGCGCCATGCAAATCCCCCGAAGCTTCTCCTGCAATGATATAATACTTCATGTGCTATTTTTATAAATCCCAAGTATTCAAAGACTGAATGGCATGGTGAGCGGTTAAATCAAACTGTACCGGTACTATTGAAATGTATCCATTTTCTAACGCCCATTCGTCGGTATCTGTTCCTTTGTCTTGGTTGACAAATTTACCCGTTAACCAATAATATTCTTTTCCTTGTGGATTGGTTCGTTTATCAAACTCTTCTTGCCACATGGCTTTTGCTTGACGACAAATTTTTATTCCTTTGATTGCTTCTTGCGAAAGTTTTGGGAAATTTACATTCAAAACTACCCCTTCAGGTAAGCCATTATGCAATACTTCCAGGGCGATTTTTTTGAGGTGTTTTTTTATGGGTTCAAAATCGGCATCCCAACTATAATCTAACAATGAAAAGCCGATAGCAGGAATGCCTTCAATACCAGCTTCAACCGCAGCACTCATGGTTCCCGAATAAATCACATTTATAGAAGAATTCGATCCGTGATTGATGCCCGAAACACATAAATCGGGTTTGCGTTTTAATACTTCATTGACGGCTATTTTTACGCAATCTACAGGTGTACCACTACAACTGTATTCTTGTTCAATTTCATTGTCAATATGTACCCGTTCTAATTTAAGTGTATTGTTAATGGTTATGGCATGACCCATGGCGCTTTGCGGACTATCAGGCGCTACCACTACCACTTCCCCGATTTCTTTCATTACAGCAATTAAGGCCCTAATGCCTGGGGCAACAATTCCATCGTCGTTTGTAATGAGAATAAGTGGTTTGGTCATCATAACTTTTTTGCTAAATTAATTAATTTATATGGAAACCTTTTTTTTGAGTTAAAAAAAATAGCACTTTAACATAAATTTATCGCAAATTCCTTTTTTATGGCGTGGTTTTTTGTGTAATTTAGTTGAAAATTTTTTAATGAAACGTATCGTGGAATTTATGAAGAGAAATTATAAGGTTATTTTACTGATTACTGTATTATCTGCAGTATTATGGAGTTTTATTCCTACCGAAAAAAAATCAGATCCCGAAAAAGATAAATTATTATTAGAACTTTTAACAATGGTTCTTGAAAGAGGTCATTATAGTCCTGTTGCCATGGACGATGCCTTTTCCAAAAAAGTGTATGCCAAATATTTAGAAGGAATCGATCCTACCAAACGTTTTTTCTTACAAAGTGATATCGAAGAATTTAGCAAATTTGAATTGCAAATAGACGATATGATCAAACGAAAAGATTTAACCTTTTTCAATCTGACCAATAGCCGATTATTACAAAGAATGCAAGAATCTAGAGGCATTTATGAACAAGTACTTGCGAGTCCGTTTGATTTCACTTCCAACGAAAACATCAATGTAGATTATGAAAAATTGCCGTACGCCAAAAGCAAAAAAGAATTGACAGATCGTTGGCGCAAACAACTCAAATTACAAGCGTTATCATCTATAACCGACAAACAAAAATTAGAAGAAGACAAAAAAGCGAAAGATGCCAATTATACGGCAAAATCTTTTGAAGTTATAGAGAAAGAGGTACGTGAAAACAGTTTAAAATCATTGGATGAATATTTTAATTTCATCCAAAAAGAATTGACTCGAAACGACTGGTTCTCCATCTATTTGAATGCTATAGTGGAACGTTTTGATCCCCACACGTTTTATTTCTCACCAGAAGATAAAGAAAAATTTGATGTAAGCATGAGTGGCACCTTTGAAGGAATTGGAGCCCGCCTTCAAAAGAAGAATGATGCAGTTGAGATTTCCGAATTAATCTCTGGAGGACCGGCCTGGAAAGGAAAAGAATTAGAAGCAGGCGATCTTATCTTAAAAGTAGCTCAAGGTGCAGAAGAACCAATTGATGTAGCAGGAATGCGTCTAGATGATGTAGTTAAAAAAATAAAGGGACCTAAAGGCACTGAAGTACGATTAACCGTTAAAAAAGTGGATGGTTCAATCAAAGTCATTTCGATTATTAGAGATGAAGTAGAAACCGAAGAAACATTTGCAAAATCATCCATCGTAGAAAAAGACGGAAAGCGTTTTGGTATTATTTATTTACCGAAATTCTATATCAGTTTTGAAAACAAAGAAAACAGAGATGCGTATAAAGATGTCGCTTTAGAAATCGAACGTTTGAAAGCGCAAAATATCGACGGTTTAGTAATGGATTTACGTGATAACGGTGGTGGATCATTAGAAACGGTTGTCAAAATGGTAGGTTTGTTTATTCCGGAAGGTCCCGTAGTTCAAGTGAAGGCGCCGGGTAGAAACCCAGAAATTTTACCCGATCCCGATAAAAAAGTACAATACGAAGGGCCATTAGTGGTGATGATTAACAACTTTTCAGCTTCCGCTTCTGAAATTTTTGCAGCAGCCATACAAGATTATAAAAGAGGAATTGTGGTAGGTAGTAAACATTCGTATGGCAAAGGAACCGTGCAAAATGTAATTGACCTAAATCAATTTATTAGAGGCAATTCTTATGGAGATTTGGGGGCCTTAAAAACAACCATTCAAAAATTTTACAGAATTAATGGCGGCTCTACACAACGAGAAGGTGTAATGAGCGACATTGTTTTTCCGGATCGCTATACGTATTTAGATATGGGAGAACGAGATGAAGAGAGCGCACTGCCTTGGGATAAAATTGCACCGGCTAAATACGAACCATTACCCATTAATTATGATCAAATTATTTCCAACAGTAAGAAAAGAATTGCATCTAATTCCTACTTTAAATTAATTGATGAAAATGCGAAATGGATCTTTGAACGCAAAGACGATAATTCATTTAGCTTAAATTTGAATCAATTCAAAAAAGAAATGGCGCAGTCGGATGCAAAAATTAAAAAATTCAAAGTCCTTTCTGAGTATAACAACAAACTTAAATTCAATTCACTCCCACATGAATTAGTACAATTTGAAAAAGACAGCTTGTTAAAACAAAAGAGAGAACGTTGGCATGAAGACCTCCAAAAAGATGTCTATATGGAAGAAACTTTAAATGTAATTGCCGAAATTAAGGCCAGTCAAAAAGGAAAAGGATTGCCAAAAAAATTAAGCATCAACTAATAAAAAAACCTCAACTTTCGTTGAGGTTTTTTTATATATCACAAAGAAGTCTTTCAAAAAATTACCATTCGTTTACTTTGTTGGCATCTAATTTAATGAAGATGAATAACAATATGGTAAAAGCCCATAAACTCGATCCTCCATAAGAGAAAAAAGGCAAAGGAACACCAATGGTAGGAAACAATTTAATCAACATGGCAATATTTACAAAAAAGTGCATAAACAAATAAGTCGCGACACAATACCCATAAATGCGGCTAAATTTGGTTTTTTGATTTTCGGCTAAATAGATAATCCTAAGAAATAATACTACAAATAGGGCAATAACAAAAGTAGATCCAATAAATCCCCATTCTTCTCCAACTGTTGTAAAAATATAATCAGTATGCTGTTCTGGAACAAAGCCTCCCTTGGTTTGGGTACCTTCCAAATAGCCTTTTCCAAAAAATCCCCCAGAACCAATGGCGATCATAGATTGATCTAGATTATATCCTTCTTTTTTCATGTCTACATCATCGCCGATTAACACATTAATTCGATCTTTTTGATGTGACTCTAACACATTGTTGTATACAAAGCTTACCGAAAACGAAAACGCAACAATAGCCAAATAAACCAACCCATACACAACAGGGTTTCTGGTTATTTTACGATTCAAAACATAATGCGCAATCATGATAATCAAAACGATGAAAATCAGATAGATGGGAGCTATTACTAAGGACAAGAAGAATACGACTATGGCTACAATTCCTGAAATAAAATACCAACTAGGAAGCCCTTCTCGGTTGAGCACAAAAATTAATGAGATAAAAATCATCGCACTTCCAGCATCGGGTTGTAACAAAATGAGAAAGATGGGCAATCCCATGATGGCTAATCCAATGAGCTGATGCTTGGTAAATTTTAGATTGATCTGAGAATAACTTAAATATTTTGCTAACAATAAAGCCGTGGCTGTTTTTACGAATTCGGAAGGCTGAAATCCGAAACCGCCAAATTGATACCAATTGGTTTGTCCCTTAATGGTTTTACCAAAGGCAAATAACCCTAACAACAAAATGATCCCTATACCATAAAACACAAAGGAGAATCGCTCAAATAATTTTGCATCGGTAAATAAAATGATAAAAATTATGGGAATCGTTAGTCCAATGAATAGCATTTGACGACCATAAATTTGAGAAAGATCAAAAAGTGAAGTTTCTTCAATGGGTAGGGATGCCGAATAAATGGTCATCCATCCCATGATTACTAAAACAGCATACAGTAAAATAGTAATCCAATCGATACTTGATCCTACGCGTTGATTTTTCATTTTAGTCGTTTTCTTCTTCTTTTTTAGCTTCTCCTACTTTTGATGCTACGTTTGAAAGCGCCTCATCATCTTTTGATCGATCAGGGAAACGCTGATAAATAATATTCTCAATTTTATTATACTCAGGAGCCAAACTTCCTTTAAGCATTCGTTCTTCTAAATCGGTGCGAGAGATTTTTCCATTGATATATTTTTCAATCATCAATGTGGCAATAGGTCCTGCCCACGTAGCGCCAAATCCAGAATTCTCAATAAATACCGCAATCGCTATTTTTGGATTATCTCGAGGGGCAAACGCCACAAAAATAGAGTGGTCTTTCAACTGATAGGTCTTACCTCCTACTCTAATTTTATTTTCGGCCGTTCCGGTTTTTCCACATATTTTGATCCCTTCCACTCTAAATCCAGAGGCCGTACCAAAATTATACACATCTTCTAATCCTTGAATAACCGGTTCAAAATAACGTTTATCGATAGTCGTATAATGACGGGTCGTGAACTTTTTATCCAGTTTTTGATTCTTAATGTTTTTGACAATATGTGGTGTATAGTAATAGCCTCTGTTGGCTACTGTTGCCATCATGTTTGCCAATTGCATGGGTGAAGTTAAGATTTCTCCTTGACCAATGGCATTAGATATAATATACGAGCTGCGAATTGGCGCACCTTTGTACATTTTTTTATACATTTTTGAGGTAGGAACGAGCCCTTTTGCACCAATGGGCATATCGGTTCCTAAATACTGTCCCAAACCAAAACTTTTCACATGTCTTGACCAGTTGTCTACACTGTAATAAGAATTTTTATACTTTTCAATAGTACGTTTATAGGTATTACCAAAATAAGAATTACACGATTTATAGATTCCATTGTTCAATTGCAAATCGTGCAATCCACAGTGACAGCCCATAAAACGTCCAAAATTTGCTCCATGATTACAATAAAAAACACTTTGCTCATCGATCACCCCTTCTTGTAAACCAATAAGTCCGGTAATAATTTTAAAAGGTGAACCAGGTGGGTAGGTCGCTTGCAGTCCACGATCATATAGAGGTTTTGAAATCGAATCGTTATATAAAGCCGTATAGTTTTTAGAACGCTGCCTTCCTACTAACATGGCCGGATCAAATGTTGGTGCCGAAACCAAAGCTAATATTTCGCCGGTTTTAGGTTCTATAGCAACAATTCCTCCGCGTTTATTGATCATCAAATCGGTACCATATTTTTGTATTTCATGGTCGATGGTTAAGGTTAAATCTTTACCTTGTTGGGAAATGGTGTCAAATTCTCCGTCTTTATACGGACCAATAATTTTATTGTGTTTGTCTCGCAGTAAATATTTCACCCCTTTTATTCCGCGAAGAATTTCCTCATATTCTTGCTCTACACCCTGTTTTCCAATCAAATCCCCACTGTTATAGTACTCATTTTTTTTCAAAATGGCATCGTTGACTTGGGTAATGAATCCGAATATATTGGCGCCATCTTTCACTTGATAATCGCGCAAGGATCTTTTTTGGGAATAAAATCCTTCAAATTTTCGTTCCTTTTCCTGAAAGGCAGCATATTCAGCCTTGTTCAATTGGGCCAAAAAAACCGAAGGAAGCATGGGACTATAGACTCTGGCTTTTTTCACCTTTCGAATAAAGTCGGCCTTTGAGATGTGCAATAATTTACAAAATTCGAGGGTGTCAATATTTTTGATCTCTCTAGGGACCACCATGATATCATAGGAAGGTTGGTTTGCCACTAATAATTTACCGTTCCGATCATAAATATAGCCCCGTTCTGGAAAATCAAAAATCTTTTTTATGGCATTATTTTCAGATTTTAATTTTAGCGAATCATCAATTACTTGCAAATAGAAAATGCGCATAATAAAAATAACGGAAGTAATAATTATTACAGCGGGCAACGCAATTTTTCTCATCGTCTGTTCGGCTTAATTAAGTAGACTATAAATAAACAAATGGCAAAAGTAAATAGGGTACTTGCAAGAGTACGTGTTAATATGGTAAAGATCAATCCGAGTCTAAAATATTCCAAATAAAACACAATGAAATGGTGCAGAACAATAGCTAAGAGCAAAAGAGTAATTCGCTCGGGCGACATTTTATCGGCTATTTTTACGGTTTGATATTCATAACTTAATCCAAATGAAAATTTGAACAAGGTGGGACGCAAATAGGCTAACGTAATGGAGGCCGTAGTGTGAATACCGCCTGAATTACAAAACATATCTAAGAAAAGCCCTAAGAAAAAACTACCCAACAACAATACACTTTTATTGCTGTTCACGGGATAAAGAATAATAAATAAAATATAGGGATACGGATTAATGTATCCAAACAAATTGATGTTGTTAAATATCAATACCTGTAAGGATAAAAATACAATAAATCGAATACTATTTAATAGACTGTTGTTCACTTATTTTTTAGGTGCTGTTGTAATGGTTTCTAGATCTTGTTTTTGCTTTTTCTTTTTATTTTCAATAATGTAGACATACCCTAATGCCGTCATATCGTTAAACAATCGAACATTAATCGTATAATAATTTGTTTTACGATCAATAAAAATTTTATCTATTTTTCCTACTGGAATATTTTCTGGGAAAATATCTGAATTGCCTCCGGTGACAATGGAATCGCCTTTACGAAGGGAAGCCAATCGTGGCACATCAATCAACTGAGCAAAACCTACATTCTTTCCGTCCCAAACTAAAGATCCAAAATGATCTGAATTTTTAATTTTAGCATTGATTTTCGACTTAATGTTCAACACACTTTGAATGGTGGCGAAATCTGGAGATGTTTTTTCCACAATTCCCACAACTCCTTTGTCGTTAATTACACCCATATCGGTTTTAATTCCTAGGGCTTTACCTGCATTAATTGTAATATAATTTTCCCTTACGTTAAATGAATTTCGTATCACCTTACCCACCACAACATTAAAATTATTGAGGTCATTTCTGAAAAGTGTTTTTGAGGTAATCAGGGTGTCTTTTTTGTTGAATAACATTTCTTTCAACAAGGCATTTTCTGAAGCTAATTCTTTATTTTTCTCTTTAAGACTTAAATATTCATTAACATCATTAATTTTTGTGTAGACCGAACCCGTAATTCTATTAGCCGAATTGATGTATTGACTTCGATGATAGGTGTGCGAAGTGATCGTTAAAGTTAGTGATAGGACCAAAAGCAGCAAAAACAGCAATCGATAGCTGTTTTTTATGATAAAATTAATTATTTGCTGCATGGACTATTTATTATTTAATCAGAATTCCTTTGTACTTGTTGATGTTTTTTAAAGCCATTCCGGTTCCTCGTACTACAGCTCTTAATGGATCTTCGGCAATATAAACCGGTAAATCTGTTTTTAAAGAGATTCTTTTATCTAAACCTCTCAACATCGATCCACCTCCTGCTAAATAAATTCCAGTATTATAAATATCGGCAGCTAACTCAGGTGGTGTTTGTGATAGCGTTTCCATTACTGCATCTTCAATTCGTTGAATCGATTTGTCTAATGCTTTGGCAATTTCTCTGTAAGAAACATCTACTTGTTTTGGTTTTCCGGTTAACAAGTCCCTACCTTGAACGGACATGTCTTCAGGTGTATTGTCCAAATCTTCGATGGCTGCCCCAATTTGAATTTTAATTTTTTCAGCTGTGGTTTCTCCTACAAATAAATTGTGTTGGGTTCGCATGTAATAAATGATGTCGTTTGTAAAAACATCCCCTGCAATTTTAACAGATTTATCACAAACAATACCGCCCAAGGCAATTACTGCAATTTCTGTAGTACCTCCTCCGATATCCACAATCATATTTCCTTTGGGTTGCATAATATCCACTCCGATACCAATAGCCGCAGCCATAGGTTCATGTATCAAATATACTTCTTTCCCATTTACACGTTCTGCTGATTCTTTTACCGCACGCATTTCCACTTCTGTAATTCCAGAAGGAATACAAATAACCATACGAAGAGCAGGTGTAAAAAACTTTTTCTTTAACGCAGGAATACTTTTGATAAACATTTTGATCATTTGCTCAGATGCATCAAAATCGGCGATAACTCCGTCTTTTAATGGACGAATTGTCTTAATATTTTCATGCGTCTTCCCTTGCATCATATTGGCCTCTTTTCCAACGGCAATTATTTTACCTGTCACACGATCACGAGCAACTATTGACGGACTATCGATAACAACTTTGTCGTTATGGATGATAAGCGTGTTTGCGGTACCAAGGTCGATAGCGATATCCTCGGTCATGAAATCAAAAAATCCCATAGTTTTATAAAGGGTTTAACGTTTTTTGTTTAATTCTATACAACTAGCAAAACTATGAAAATAATCTGGAATAATTTCAAATTAAAACGCATTAAAAAAATTATTTTTAATGCGTTTTAAAATTAGGATATAAATTGCGATATTAATGTTTAAAATGGCGAATTCCAGTAAACACCATTGCCATATTATTATCGTTGCAATATTGAATACTTAATTCGTCTTTTATAGATCCTCCAGGTTGAATAACCGCCGTAATACCAACTTTGTTTGCAATTTCAACACAATCTGGAAATGGGAAAAATGCATCACTTGCCATGACAGCTCCCGTTAAATCAAACTCAAAGGAAGTTGCTTTTTCAATGGCTTGTTTTAAAGCGTCAACACGAGAGGTTTGCCCAGTTCCTGAAGCACAAAGTTGTTTATTTTTTGCAAAAACAATCGTATTAGACTTGGTGTGTTTGCATATTTTAGAGGCAAACAATAAGTCTTCAATTTCATCAGCCGTTGGAGCTGAATTAGTAACAGTTTTCAGATGAGATTTCGAATCGGTAACATTGTCTTTATCCTGCACCAATACCCCATTCAAACAAGTGCGTACATTTTTTTGAGGCAACTCTACTTCATTTATAATCAATATGATTCGATTCTTTTTTTCTTCTAACAAGTCAA
>JAGNZI010000063.1 GCA_017984495.1 Flavobacterium sp. | reverse complement strand
GCAAAACTACTTAGTCCAATAACTAATAGGGCAACAATACATACTTTTTTCATGATTATAAATTTAAAGTTACGCTGGTTAAGACGATTGGAAAATTAAAAGGTTTAGTTCTTAACAAAAGTTTAGTAAACCTACCTCCTGAAAAAAAGTGGGACATCATTACAATATAACTGAATTATTGATTATTTTTGCACTGTGAAAAAAATGTTATTCATAGTACTAATCGCCTTATTTCTAAAGCCAATTCTTCCGGTTGTAGATTATGTTATTAACTATGAATACATTAGCAAAGTGCTTTGTGAAAACAAAGACAAACCCAAACTACAATGTAACGGAAAATGTCATTTGATGAAAGAATTGGCTAAAGCAGCTGATACAGAAAAACCGATTTCATCTGACAAAAAATCCTTTTCACCAATTCAAGAAGTCTTATTTTTTAAAGAAATTAAAACATTTGCTTTAGTTTCTTGCGGTTGTTATAAACAAGCAAAAAATAGCTCTTCGTATTTAAATTTGTATTCCTATTTGAATGCAAATTCAGAATTTCACCCGCCCACTTTTATTTCTTAGTATTTTCAAATGAAGTAGCATTTATCTTAAGGGAAATTGATATCTCTTGGGATAGACTATGCTGTAGTTTAAATTAATTAAGAAATAATAATGAAAAAATTACTTTTCGCCCTATTAGTTTTGGGGCAAATGAGCTATGCTCAAAAAAATAAAACGGTTGCTGATTCAACCAAAACGAATCAATTAGAAGAAGTTTATGTGACCGCAAACAGAACGGCAACTAAACGTTCACAAACACCTGTAGCTATTAGTAAATTAAATGCAAAAGCTATTGATGAGACAAAAGCGACTGCTATGTATGAGATTGTGAACAAAATTCCTGGAGTATTTATGTCGAATATCGGGAATGAACAACACATGATGGCAATTCGTCAACCAATATCTACGAGTGCGTATTATTTGTATCTAGAAGATGGTTTGCCAATTCGTCCAATGGGAATTTTTAATCACAATGCGTTATTGGAGATCAATCAATTTAATGTAGAAAGTGTAGAAGTAGTGAAAGGACCAGTTTCTTCATTATATGGTCCAGAAGCTGTAGGAGGTGCAATCAACTTAATTTCTGCTAAGCCGTCGTATGATCCAGAGTTTAAATTTGGGGTTCAAGCGGATCAATGGGGGTACAAACGTATTCAAGCAGCCGCTGGTGCTACAATAGGGAAATTTGGATTTCATATTTCTGGAATTACCTCGGATCAAAAAAACTCTTGGATGACATTTTCAGATTACAAGAAAGACAATATCAATGCTCGATTTGATTATAAATTCAACTCAAAAACGCGTTTGATTAGCAATACCATGTTTGGTAAATACTATTCTGACATGAGCGGTAGTGTGAATGAAGATGCATTTAACAATAGAACCTATACAAGTACAACTGATTTTACGTATCGTAAATCAGATGCTTTAAGAACGCGTTTGACTTTAGAACATGATTGGAATGCTCTATCTAGTACTTCGGTAACGGCATATTATAGAGACAATAAGTTAGGTCAAAATCCAGCGTATGGAATTCGTTGGACATCTAGAAGTACCACTGCCACAGGAGAAATTAACTCAAGTAATTTTAAGAGCTATGGTGCTTTGGCACAACACACCCAACAATTTGAATTTTTACAATCAAAAATAGTAGCTGGAGCATTGTATGATTATTCGCCATCGGACTATTGGTCTTATCGAATTAATTTAAAAGCCAATTTAAATCCTGGAGGTTTAACGGTGAATAATTATCAAATTGTAGAAGAAAGACCTGATATTAAAAATGCAAATTATACTGCTGATATATACAATTCAGCTGAATTTTTACAATTCAGTTTCAAACCATTTCATAATACAATTGTAACTACAGGTTTACGTTACGATAATATGAAAGTGGCATACAATAATGCGCTAGACAACGGTACAGGTACTAAAGTGTATGATAAATTAACTTCTAAAATTGGAGTGAATTATAATCCGTTTCAAGTAGCGGGGTTTTATGCTAATTTTTCTCAAGGATTTGCTCCTCCAGGAGTTTCAGCTATTTTCAGAACTCGACCTGGTACTGGAGGAACAACAGGTGTTCCTGCTAATTTTTATTATAATTTAGAGCCTGCTACTTTTGTGAATTATGAAGTGGGAGGTTGGTTATCAATCTTAAATAATACATTAGGGATTGACTACGCTTTGTATTATTTAGATGGAAAAAATGAATTGCTAAGTGTTAAATTGGCAGACAATAGTACCGATTATCGTTCAGCAGGAGCCACTAGACACAAAGGAATTGAGTTTGGCTTCAATTACAAACCAACGGCTGAATTGAGTTTTAGATTGGGTGGTGCTGTTTCTGAACATACATTTATTGACTTTAAAGTTTCAGAAAAATCTTCAGATGTTTTAAAGGATTTGAATGGTAAAGAAATGCCTTCTGGACCTCGTTGGGTTGGAAATTCAGAACTAAACTATTTTCCAAAATGGTTGCCTAATTTTAGAACTTCTTTGGAATACCAATTGGTTGGAAGTTATTTTCAAGACCAAATCAATACCGTTAAATATGGTGGGTATAGTATTTTTAATGCTAGATTCGGTTACAAATGGAAATCTATTGAGTTGTTTACCAATGTCTTGAATTTAACGGACAAATTATATGCATACAACGTAACGAGAGCTAATACATCAACCTCTCAGCCTACTTATACTGCTGCTGCTCCAAGAACTTTTCTTTTTGGAATACAGTATAATTTATCTTTTAAAAAATAAAGTATAAACCAAAAGGCGTGTCCATTTGATGCGCCTTTAATTTTTTAATTATGGAAAATAAAATACCTAAAAAGAGGGATTCCAAATGGGTGAAAAAACTCAAACAAAAAATCTATACTTGGCATAGAACGATTGGAATTATAACGGTTATACCGGTTATATTTTGGTGTTTGTCAGGGATAATGCACCCTTTTATGGCGCATTTCTTTAAACCCACAATTGCTAATGAACGATTAGAAAAAACCACGATCGCTCCAGCTGATATTCCGTTATCAATTCAAACAGTATTGGCTAAAAACAATTTGAAACAAATTAAAAATTTCAGAATTGTATCTTTTAACAACGGCCATTTTTATCAAGTAAAAACGGTTGATAATATACTTCACTATTTTAATGCGGTAACTGCAGCCGAATTAGCAAATGGCGATGCGAAATATGCGGAATATTTATCGCGTTATTTTTTGGATGACCAAAAAAGCAAAGTGGTTTCTTCAGAAATACTTACCGAATTTGATTCGCAATACAAATACGTGAATCGTTATTTGCCGGTTTATAAACTGAGTTTCGAAAGAGACGATGCGATGCAAGTCTATGTTGAAACTTCATCTAGTAAATTAGCTACATTCAATCCAAAGTCACGTCAGTTTTTCATTTGGTTTTTCGATGTTTTTCATAACTGGTCATTTTTAGATGCGATTACAAATAATGCAATTCGCGTTTGGATTATGATGTTATTATTGTCCATTATTGTGCTTTCTGCCTTGAGTGGTATTGTGATCTATGGATTGTTTTGGAAAGTATTCAAAAAGCAAGTTCCCACAACCGAAGCAACAACTAAACTTCGTTTCAATCATAGAAAAATAGGTATTGCTGTTGCTTTTGTTACCCTGACATTTGCATTGAGTGGAGCGTATCACGCTTTTTCAAAATTGAAACCAAACAATTTGAGTAGTATGGTTTATGAGCCAACAATTGATGTGGCTAAATTGTCATTAGAAAACAACAAGTTAACTTTAGATTGGTCTGCGTTTTTAAACAGTTCGCTAATCCAATTAAAGAATGATGTGTACTACCAAGTGGTATTGAAAGGTGAGGAAAAGCAAACGAAAACCATTTACATTAATGCTAAAAATGGTACAATAAACAAGAATGCCGAGTTAGAGTATGTACAATTTTTAGCGCATCATTTTTCAGATAAATTGAATGGAAAAGCAGCTTGTTGCGATATGCAAGAACCTGAGGAATGTGAAACTTCGACGGATATTTCTGATGCAAAAATACTTGAAACTAAAACCTTATATGATTTTGAAAAAAGAGAATATGGTTTTGTCAACAAGCGATTGCCAGTGGTTAAGTTAGCATATGATACGCCTGAAAAAGCAACCTATTATATCGAGCCTTCTTCTTCACATTTGGCAGCCGTAATTACCAATGCGGAACGTTTGGAAGGGTATTCTTTTGCTATTTTTCATAAGTTTTTATTCATGGATTGGGCAGGAAAAGGCATTCGAGATTTGGTTACTGTAATCGCTGCAATGGGATTGTTAACCGTTTGTATTTTAGGGTTATTATTATTTCTAAAAGTCAAAAAAAAATAAATAGGTAAATAAAAAAAGGAGCTTCAATTGAAGCTCCTTTTTTTATCATTGCGAAATTAATTTATCCAATCAATTCCATTATTTTGCTATCGCCAGCAACACTTACCTTGATCAGTTTGTGTTGGGATAAACCTTTGGTGGCAGCATCCCATTTTTTACCGCTCAATTCTGATTTGGCTTTCAATGCACCCAAATCCATTTGGTTGTTGTTCGCTTTCAATAAATCCACGATTAACTTTTCTTCATCAGTCAATTCGATTTGAACTTGTTTTTTCTCTGGTCGCATTTGCGGGAAGAACAACACTTCTTGAATAGATGCATTGTTCGTCAAGAACATCATCAATCGGTCCATTCCAATTCCTAATCCAGAAGTGGGTGGCATTCCGTATTCCAAGGCTCGTAAGAAATCCTCATCGATCACGCCATTCGCTTCATCGTCACCTTTTTCGGCCAAACGCATCTGGTCTTCAAAACGTTCTCTTTGATCAATTGGGTCGTTCAATTCTGAGTAGGCATTGGCTACTTCTTTTCCGCACACCATTAATTCAAAACGTTCCGTCAGTTCTGGATTGTCGCGGTGTTGTTTACAAAGCGGACTCATTTCTTTTGGATAATCTGTGATGAAAGTAGGTTGGATGTAATTTCCTTCGCATTTAGCGCCAAAAATTTCGTCAATCAATTTTCCTTTCCCCATGGTTTCGTTCACGTCAATTCCCATGCCTTTAGCAGCAGCAAACAATTCCGCTTCTGATTTGCCCGAAATATCAAAACCAGTAAAGTGTTTGATAGAATCGGTCATAGTTACTCTGGCATAGGGCGCTTTGAAATTGATTTTGTGTTCGCCAAAAGTCACCTCACTTGTTCCGTTAACCCCAATAGCGCAATGCTCTAGTAAGTTTTCGGTAAAGTTCATCATCCAGTTGTAGTCTTTGTAGGCTACATATATTTCCATAGCGGTAAATTCTGGGTTGTGTGTTCTATCCATTCCTTCGTTACGGAAGTTTTTAGAGAACTCATATACCCCTTCAAATCCACCAACAATTAATCTTTTTAAATACAACTCATTGGCAATACGCATGTATAGCGGAATGTCAAGCGAGTTGTGGTGCGTGATAAATGGTCGCGCCGCAGCTCCACCTGGAATCGGTTGTAAAACTGGTGTTTCCACTTCCAAATATCCTTTGTCGTTAAAAAACGAACGCATGGCGTTGAACAATTTTGTTCTTTTGATGAAAGTATCTTTCACATGGTCGTTCACTGTTAAATCAACGTAACGACGACGGTATCTTTGTTCTGGATCGGCAAAGGCATCGTGGATTTTTCCATCGGCATCCATTTTCACAACAGGAAGTGGTTTCAAGGCTTTCGCCAAAACCGTTAAACCGTATACATGAACCGAGATTTCGCCCACTTGTGTTTTGAAAACCGTTCCGCGAATCCCAATGAAATCACCAATGTCCAATAGTTTTTTGAAAACTACATTGTACATCGTTTTCTCTTCATCATCTGAAATGTCATCTCTCGAAACATAAACTTGAATACGTCCTTCAGCATCCTTCAATTCGGCAAACGACGCCTTTCCCA
>JAGNZI010000005.1 GCA_017984495.1 Flavobacterium sp. | reverse complement strand
AAAATTCCAGAATTAATGAAAGGGTTAGGAAGCGGTATCAAAGAATTTAAAAACGCGGCGAAAGACGACCAACCGGCTAATTCTAAAAAAGAAACGGAAACTAAAGAGTAATCGATTTGATTTCCAACAAAAAATTCCAAATTCCAAGTAAAATTAGAATTTGGAATTTTTATTTTTACAAGATCATCGTCAACTGAATTCGTTTTCTTGCTTCATCCACCTCAACTACTTTAACGTGCACGTGTTGGTGCATTTTTACGACTTCGTTTACATCGGCAACATAGCCTTCTTTCAGTTGGGAAATATGAACCAAGCCGCTTTCCTTAATTCCTACATCGACAAAACAACCAAATGCGGTGATGTTGTTTACAATTCCTGGCAATAACATGCCCACTCTTAAATCTTTTATGGTTTTAACATTGGGGTCAAATTCAAAAACTTTAGCCGCCTTTCTAGGGTCCAAACCTGGTTTTTCCAACTCTTTAATAATATCTTTTAATGTCAATATTCCTATTTCGGGCGTACTGTAATTTTCAGGTTGGATTTGGGCTATTTGTTCTTTGTTGGCAATTAATTCGGTCGTTTTAATACCTAAATCTTTAGCCATTTTTTCTACGATTGCATACGCTTCTGGATGTACTGCCGAATTATCTAACGGATTTTTACCGTCTTTAATACGAATAAACGCTGCGGCTTGTTGGTACGCTTTTTCACCCAATCGCGGCACTTTTTTCAGTTGTTTTCGCTCTTCAAAGGGTCCGTTTTCAGAACGATATGCTACAATATTTTCGGCCATTTTTTCACCTATTCCAGACACATAACTTAACAACGATTTACTGGCGGTATTGATGTTTATGCCCACCGAGTTTACACAGCTCATTACCGTAATATCAAGTGCTTGTTGCAACTTGGTTTGATCTACATCGTGTTGGTATTGTCCCACACCAATCGATTTTGGGTCAATTTTTACCAATTCGGCTAAGGGGTCGGAAAGGCGGCGTCCAATAGATACAGAGCCTCGAACCGTTACATCATAATTTGAAAATTCTTCTCGTGCAATTTTACTTGCGGAATATACAGAGGCTCCGGCCTCAGAAACTACAAAAACTTGAACAGGCCTATCAAAAGCGATTTTCTTAATAAAAAATTCGGTTTCGCGCGAAGCGGTTCCGTTTCCAATAGAAATGGCTTCAATGTTGTACGCGTTTACCATTGAACGGATTTTTTTCAACGCCATGGTCGTGTCGTTTTGTGGCGCGTGCGGATAAATGGTTTCGTTGTGTAGTAAATCGCCTTTTTCATCCAAACAAACCACTTTACAACCCGTTCGATAGCCTGGATCGATCGCTAAAATTCGTTTTTCACCTAATGGGGGCGCCAACAACAACTGACGTAAATTTTCGGAAAACACATCAATTGCTTTGCTGTCGGCTTTCGCTTTGGCTTCTTGCAAAGTTTCGTTTGAAATAGCCGGTTCTAACAAGCGTTTATAACTGTCTTTTATGGCCAATTCTAGATGTGCTGTGGCTTCTGACTGTTTGTTTTTTATGGTGTTTTCAATCATGAAATCGATCGCTTCTTCTTTTTCAACCGCTACATTTAATTTCACGAAACCTTCCGCCTCGGCACGCAACATGGCTAATAATCGGTGGGAAGGTGCTTTTGAAAGGGGTTCTTCCCAATCAAAATATTGCTTGAATTTTTGAGCGGCTTCGGCGTCTTTTCTTGCTTTTACAACCTTTGTGGATACAACAGCTTTTCGTTGGAACAAGCGGCGTAAATTTTTACGAGTGTATAGGTTTTCATTTATCCATTCGGCAATAATGTCGCGAGCACCTTGTAACGCTTCGTCTTCGTTTTTAACGTTTGCATTCAAATAGTTCGATGCCAAAAACTCAAGATCATCATTTTTTTGAGACATTATTATTTTTGCTAAAGGCTCTAATCCGTTTTCACGAGCTACATCAGCTTTTGTTTTTTTCTTCTTCTTATACGGCAAATACAAATCTTCCAATTCTTGCAAATCAAAACTATTTTCAATTTTGGATTTCAATTCGGGCGTAAGGGCGTTTTGCTCTTCAATCGCTTTTAAAATACTTTCTTTTCGCTTGACGATTTCCTCAAATTGCTTGTTTAATTTTGAAATTGCTTCGATTTGAACCTCATCTAAATTGCCGGTTTGGTCTTTTCGATACCGCGAAATAAAGGGAATCGTACAATCTTCTGAAAGTAATTGAATCGTGGCTTCAATGCTTTTTACAGCAATATTGGTTTGGTTTTGTATGAATTGGATGTGATTCATGATGGAATTAATTTGGCCACTAAAATACTATCTTTGAATAAAAATAAGTGTCTATGGAACCAATATTGTTGTTTTTATTGCTAATAAATTTATTCACGCTAATTATTTGGGGTTACGATAAACAAATGGCTAAAAAAAACAGCCAGCGAATTTCGGAAAAGCGCTTGTTGTTGCTTGTTTTTTTCGGTGGTTTTTTAGGAGGTATTTTAGGAATAGTGCTTTTTAGACACAAAATAGCCAAACGAACTTTTCTATTAAAATTTACTGGAGTCGCTGTTCTTCAGTTGGTCCTTTTACGTTTTGTTCTAAGAATATTGTGGGAATAATTTTAGTCCTGTACAATAAAATCTTTTGGATCTTCTTTTTTAAATTCGGGTTGAATGGTAATGTGGTTGATGCCAAAATTTTGGTACAAAACCAATTCTATACGGTGCAATACCTCGTCAAATTGTGTCAAAGAAAAATCTTCCGGGCAATCCAAATGGGCTTCTAGGTGAATTTCTTCTTCGTTTAAATGCCACACGTGTATGTGGTGTAACTTTCCGGCACCGGATACTTTATGCACTTCTCTAACAATTTCTTTAATATCAATATGTTCTGGTGTAAACAGCATTAACATTTTAGTTGCCTTACTGATCAAATCAAAACCCACAACAATTAAGTAGATAGCAATTAAAATCGTCATCACACTATCAACCCAATACCAGCCATAAAATTTCATCAACAATCCACCAACCAATACCGCAATGGAAGCCATCATATCGGTAAGTAAATGCAAATAAGCTGATTTCATATTTAAATTATGATCGGCATCTTTTTTTAATAAAATAACCGACAAACCATTGACTACAATTCCAAGCGTAGCCAACCAAATTACTAAATCTGATTTGATATCATGGGGATGTATAAAACGTTCAATGGCACCATATATTAAAATAAAAGCAACAATAATTAAAGTGGCTGCATTTACAAAAGCCGCAATTAATTCAGCTCGCTTTAATCCGAAGGTTTGATCAATGGAAGCTTTTCTTCTGGATAATTTATTGGCTACTAAACTAAATACCAAAGAAAGCACATCTGAAAAATTATGGAGTGCATCTGAAATTAAGGCCAAACTACCCGAAAGAATCCCACCCACAATTTGTGCTATTGTAATAAGTAAATTCAATAAAATAGAATAAACTAAATTTTTAGCTTTTACTTCGTGCTTTTCTATAGGAATAGGATCGTGGATCATGAATTGTTTTATTTACAAGCGATTTTATGCACACGATTAGCGTGTCTTCCGCCTTCAAAAGGAGTGGTTAAAAAAGTCTCAACCATTTCAACTGCTTGTTGGATGGAAGTGTATCGAGCTGGAATACTTATAATATTTGCGTCGTTATGTTGGCGCGCTAGTGATGCGATTTCTTTTGTCCAACATAATGCCGCGCGGATATCTTGGTGCTTGTTTACCGTCATGGCAATACCATTCCCAGATCCACAAATAACAATTCCAAAATCTGCTTTTTTACTTTCTACGTCATACGCTACAGCGTGACCAAAATCGGGATAATCAACACTATCAGAAGTGTCTGTTCCGTGGTTGTAAACCGTATGCCCTTTTTCTTCTAAATAGTGAACAATTGCTTTTTTATAATCTGGACCAGCGTGGTCGTTTCCAATAGCTATTTTCATACTGTTTGTGTTGTTTGTTTTTACAAAATTACTAAAGTTAGTAGTAGTTCTTACATAGGTTGTTTGTTTTTTGATTTTTTATAAGTAAAGTGTTAGTTTTCAAAGAATTATACAACAAAATTAAGTAAATCATAAGGATTGTTAATTACATTTTGTAATTCATTGATAATCAGTTAACCTTAATTTAACACCAACTGTTAACAACTTTGGATAGAAAATAAGAACTTTTTTTAGGTTGTATTAAAATAATTTGTAATCCAAAATAGAAATTATAAAAACAAGATTAGTTGTTCTTTTTTATAGGAAAATTATCCCCAGAAATCATTAGGTTATCAACAGAAATAACAAGTAAAAGTTATTTACAAAAAGAGTATAAATACCATTATAAACAGTTGTTGATAATACGGTTTGGTTTTTATTTTTTTTCTTAAAATTCAGCTTGTTAGCTATTTTAATTTCTGTTAATTAAATTGTATAAGTAGTTATAACTTTAAAAGACACCTCCTGTAAAAAAACTTATGCTAACTATTAACACACTATAATCATCATCATAATTTTAAATTTAATTAAAAATATTTTTTGTTGTTTTTAATAAATGTTGAAAACTTCAATAGATTCAAATTTGTTATTTTTTGGTTAATTCTGTTTTCTGTTTTCTAATTTCTAATTTCTTCTTCGTAACTTTCAACAATTATTAGAAAAGATACAATGAGTAAGAAACCAAAAAAATTAGGAAATAAACCAAAAGATTTTACCGCACAACTTTATAAAATACTCTCCAAAGAACCCTCTAAATCCTATAACTACAAACAAATTTCTGCTATATTAGAACTTTCGGATACCAAGAGCAGAAATGAAATTATAAGGGATTTAAAAATACTAAAAGCGCAAGATAAAATTCATGAAACCGAGATAGGAAAATACCAAATAATTTCTAAAGCAGAATATTATGAAGGAATTATTGACATGACTTCTCGAAAAAACGGTTATTTTGTTTGTGATGATTTAGAAGATGATGTTTTTGTTCCGTTTATCAATTTAAACCATGCTTTAGATGGCGATAAAGTGAAAGCTTATATTTACAATAGAAGAAGTTCTCGTAAACCAGAAGCAGAAGTTTTAGAAATTTTAGAACGTAAAAAAACAGAATTTGTTGGGGTAATTGATATTCAAAAAAACTTTGCTTTTGTTACGACTGCCAACACTAAAATGTACACTGATATTTTTATTCCTAAAAATAAAATTAATGAAGCAGAACATGGAGATGTTGTTTTAGTACATCTAGAAGATTGGCCTAAAAAAGCTGATTCTCCTTTCGGTTCTGTACTAAAAGTATTAGGAAAACCAGGTGAACACAATACCGAAATTCACGCCATTTTAGCTGAATATGGATTACCCTATGATTTTCCAATTGAAGTAGAAGCGTATGCGAATAAAATAGATACTTCAATTACGGAAGAAGAAATAAAAAAACGTCGCGATATGCGTGATGTTTTAACCTTTACCATCGATCCTAAAGATGCAAAAGATTTTGATGATGCCTTATCGTTTCAAGTATTGGATAATGGAAATTTTGAAATAGGTGTTCATATTGCCGATGTTTCGCATTATTTACAAGAAGGAACAATTTTAGATGATGAAGCATATAACAGAGCTACTTCAGTGTATTTAGTGGATCGAGTGGTTCCTATGTTACCCGAAGTTTTATCCAACTTTGCATGTTCTTTACGACCACACGAAGAAAAATATACCTTTTCAGCTGTTTTTCAATTAAATAATAAAGCAGAAGTAGTGGATTCGTGGTTTGGAAGAACGGTTATTTATTCCGATCAACGTTTTGCTTACGAAGAAGCTCAGAGTATTATCGAAACAAAAAGTGATGTTATTCCAGCCGAAATTTCATTAACCGGAAAAGAATATATCGTTCCAAAACCAATAGTGGAAGCTACTCTTAAAATGGATGAATTAGCTAAAATTCTGCGAAGAAAAAGAATGGCAGCTGGAGCAATTTCATTTGATAAAGTAGAAGTAAAATTCAATTTGAATGAAAACGCAGAACCTATTGGAGTATACTTCAAACAAAGTGCAGCTGCGAATCATTTGATTGAAGAATTCATGTTGTTAGCCAATAGAAAAGTAGCAGAATTCATTGGAAAACAAAAGAAAACATTCATTTATAGAATCCACGACGAACCGAATGAAGATAAATTAATCAACCTTCAAACTGTGATCGCTAAGTTTGGATATTCAATTAATTTCCGTTCTAAAAAAGACATTTCGAGTTCGTTGAATAACTTACTTTCTGAAGTTCAAGGAAAAAAAGAGCAAAATTTAGTGGATACCCTTACTATTAGAAGTATGAGTAAGGCTGCTTATTCTACTGAAAATATTGGTCACTATGGATTAGCATTTGATTATTACAGTCATTTTACCTCACCGATTCGTCGTTATCCCGATGTTATGGCACACCGTTTGTTACAACACTACATCGATGGTGGAAAAAGTGCCAATGAAGAGGATTATGAAGTAAAATGTGAGCATTCCTCACAAATGGAAGCTTTAGCCGCTCAAGCCGAACGTGATTCTGTGAAATACATGCAAGTAAAATACATGCAAGACCATAAAGATCAAGAGTTTTTAGGGGTTATTTCTGGTGTAACCGAATGGGGAATTTATGTAGAAATCATCGAAAATAAATGCGAAGGCATGTGTAGAATTCGTGAAATTAGAGATGATTATTATACCTTTGACGACAAACAATATGCTTTGGTAGGTGAAGTGTCTAAAAACATTTTACAATTAGGAGACGAAGTATTTGTTACAGTAAAAAACGCCGACTTAGTGAAGAAACAATTGGATTTTCATTATGTAAGAAAAAGTGAATAATTTTAATGAAAAGTAATTAATAATGATTTATCCTGCAAGGTTTTAAAATCGTTGTAGGTATTAAAAATAAATATCATGAAAAAAACATTTTTAACCTTTATAACCTGTTCCATCTTTTCATTTGGAATAGCTCAAACTGAAAAACAAGTTGGTGATTTTACAAAAGTCACTGCTTTTGATAAAATTGATGTTAACCTCGTTGCAGCCTCAGAAAATAAAGTGGTCTTAACAGGTGTTAATTCAAAAGAAGTAGAGTTAGTTAATAAAAATGGAGAATTAAAAATCAGAATGCCTTTAATTAAAATATTATCAGGTTATTCGGTTTCTGCTACTGTTTATTATAAAAAAATTGAAGCAGTTGAAGCAAATGAAGGCAGTAGAATTACTTCAAAAGATACTATTTCTGCATTAAATTTTGATGTAATTTGTAAAGAAGGTTCTGAAATTAAACTTACTAATTTACAAGCCGATCGTTTACAAATTCGGGTTTCACAAGGAAGTGTTGTCACCGTTATTGGTACTGTAAAAAATCAAGATGTTTTATCGAATTCTGGAGGTAAATATGACGGTCAAGATTGTAAAACCCAACAAACAGAAGTTACTGTAAATGCGGGTGGAATGGCATATGTGTATGCTACAGATTTGGTTAATGCAAAAACTAGAGCAGGTGGAGAAATTACCATTTACGGAAAACCCAAACAAATAATTGAAAAAAGTGTTGCGGGTGGCACTATTGAACAAGCCAAATAAAAGCTACCACTGTTCCGTTTTTTGTTGGAAGATTTTTTTGTAAATTCGTATTTTATTACACACACTGAATACTAATACCTGAAAACTGAACACTTGATTTTACAAGATATTTTAGCGGCTATTCCTTGGGGTTTTTTACTTGCCATTTCTATTGGGCCTGGTTTTTTTGTATTATTAGAAACCAGTATTACCAAAGGATTTAAAGCAGCTTTTACTTTAGATTGTGGTATTATTTTTAGTGATATTATTTTTATTTTAATTGCTTATTTTGCTTCCAATCAAATTTTAGCACAATTCAAAGACAATCCTAATTTGTATATTATTGGTGGATCAATCATGGCGGTGTATGGTGTAATTTCCTACATTCAATTGAAGAAAAAATTTGATATTGATGAAGATAAAGATATTGATGATATCCCCAACAACAATTACCTAGGCTTATTTTTTAAAGGCTTTTTCTTAAATGTAATTAATATTGGTATTTTAGGTTTTTGGATGATGGTTATCATTACACAAGGTCCCCGTTTACAAATGGTACCATCCCGAGTTTTCACTTTTTTTGTAGCTACTTTATTTTTTTATTTAGCTATTGATGTGGTTAAAATTATCTTAGCCAAACAATTAAAACACCGACTAACACCTGTAAATATCTACAAAATTAAAAGAGTGATTAGTTTTATTTTAATCATTTTTGGGGTGTTTTTTTTATTACAAGGCGTTTTTCCTGGTTTTAAAGAAAAAGTAGTCCACGAAATTGAAGTAACCCGTTAATTTAAAAATAAAAAAAACCTCCTAATTTCTTAGAAGGTTTTGAGGCATCGTCCGGATTCGAACCGGAGTAGACGGTTTTGCAGACCGCTGCCTAGCCGCTCGGCCACGACGCCATTGTTTGAACGGACTGCAAATTTACATTTTATTTCCTCTTTTCCAAAAATTATATCTATTTATTAAGTAGAAATAATTCGTTTTTAAGATTACTTTTGCAATACAATACAGTCTATTAATTATGAAGAATTTACGTTTTCTAAAACCGATAATAAGTTATTTTGGTATTGGGTTAACCATTACAACCTTAAGTAGAATACTATTGTTTTTAATTTTTAATGAAAGAATTCTTGAAAATCAAAATTACAGTCAATTATTTGTAAATGGATTTCGATTTGATTGTATTCTGTTATGTTATACGGCATTTATTCCTGCCCTTTTAATTTTAGTACTACCTGACACCTTTTTACAACAAATCAAAAAAGGGATAAACCTGTATTTTATTTTCTTTTTATTCTTGATTTTAGTAATGGAATTAGCAACCCTTGATTTTATCAACCAATACGATACTCGACCAAATCGATTGTTTTTAGATTATTTGATTTACCCTAAAGAAGTATTAGGAACATTATTTAAAAGCTACTTACCTTCTCTAATTGTTTCAGCAATTTTATTAAATAGTGCACTTTATTTAGCCTTGAAGCACGGAAAAAAATTATTTTATCCTGTGGTAGGTAATTACAAAACGAAGCTAATATTATTTCCTGTAATTGCTTTCTTGTTGGTTTTAGGTGCTCGAGGAAGTCTAACGTCAAAGCGCCCAATTAATGCAAGTAATGCTATTTTTTGTTCGGACCAAATGACCAATTCCTTGGGATTAAATTCATTATATACCGTAGCCTTTGCTGCTTATGCTATTAAAAGTGAAGGAGATGTAAAAAAGTACGGAAAAATGGATGAGTTGGAAGCGTATTCAAGAGTAAAAAAATACATGGATGTTTCCGAATTTTCTTCAGCAGGTAATCCTTTTTTACACACCGTTTCTCCCGATACGATTCAGCCCAAGTATAACGTGGTGGTTTTTTTACAAGAAAGTTTAGGTGCCGAATATGTTGGTTGTTTGAATGGTTTACCATTAACACCAGAATTGGATAAATTAAGTAAAGAAGGGCTGTTGTTTACGAAGCTATATTGTACCGGAACCCGCAGTGTTCGTGGTATTGAACAGGTTACTTCTGGCTTTTTACCCAATCCTTCTGAGAGTGTTGTAAAATTAAGCGGTTCCCAACAAGGCTTTTTCACCTTGGCGGAAGCTTTCGGAAGACAAAATTACGATACCAGTTTTATTTATGGTGGTATGGCAAATTTTGATAACATGGCTTCTTTTTTCAACGGTAACGGATTTAAAAATATTATTGATGAAACCGATTTTGATGCCGATGGTAAGAAATATGCCATGAAAGGAACTTGGGGATATTGCGACGAAGATTTGGTAGTAAAAGCTAACGATTATTTCAAATCTCTTGGAAGTAAGCCGTTCTTTTCTTTGCTGTTTTCTACCTCCAATCACGAACCTTTTGAGTTTCCTGACGGTAGAATAAAATTGCACGAACAACCCAAAAACACCGTAAATAATGCTATGAAATATGCCGATTTTTCTATCGGAAAATTCTTTGAGTTGGCTAAAAAAGAGGCCTATTTTAAAAACACTATTTTTGTGGTCATTGCCGATCACAACACAAGAACGTATGGTAAAAGTTTGGTGCCCATTAATAAATTTCATATTCCGGCATTGATCATTGCACCCAACGTAAAGAAAGGAACTACCTATGATCAATTGGCCAGTCAAATGGATATTCCTTCTACAGTTTTAGCTTTATCAGGAATCACAACCAAATCGCCAATGCCCGGACGTAATTTGATAAAATTACCCAAAGGAACCAAAGGACGAACCATAATGTTGTTTCATGAAACGTATGCATTTCGGGTTGAAAACGATGTGATCATTATGAATCCGAATGCCAAACCATTACAGTTTAAAGTAAAAAGTGATACCGAACTCATTCCAGTAGCCTTAAACCAAGAATTAGCCAAAGATGCCTTGGCTCATATTGTAGCTTCGAGTAATTTGTATAAAAATAGAGCTTATAAAGCAGAATAAGTGTAGTGATCAACGGTTAGTTTCTGTATTCTTCCATTTCAATGGTAACCGCTTCTACATCACCACCGATGGGAGGATTTAGTTTTGAAACCGCTACTTTAATTCGAGAAACGGAAGGGATTTCCGCAAAACATCGGGTAATAATGCGTTGCCCTACATGCTCTAATAACTTAGACCGAATAGCCATTTCATCGACTACAATTTTATTTAGAACAACATAATCTACGGTGTCCGATAGTTCATCAGATTGTGCTGATTTTCGCAAGTCCGTTTTTATTTCTAAATCCACGCGGTAATTGGAACCTATTTTAGCTTCTTCCACCAAACAACCGTGATACGAAAAGGTTCTGATGTTTTGTAATTTAATTATTCCCATAAAATATTAGTATCAAGTTTGAGGTTTTTTGGTTTCAAGTTGTTTTATTTATCCAAAGTTACATAAAACCTAAAACTTTTAAACTTGAAACTTGAAACATTTTCTATCTTTGCATAAAAGATAGAAAAACAATGTCAACAGAAGATAAATCATTGAATTTTATAGAACAAATCATTGAAGAAGATTTAAAAAATGGTTTGGCCCAAAATAAATTACGTTTTCGATTTCCACCCGAACCTAACGGATATTTGCACGTAGGTCATGCAAGCGCTATTTGCCTAAATTTTGGCTTAGGTATCGATTACAAAGCCCCTGTAAACCTTCGTTTTGACGATACTAATCCTTCTAAAGAAGAGCAAGAATATGTAGACGCCATTAAACGTGATGTAGAATGGTTGGGTTTTCAATGGGATAAAGAATGTTATGCCTCTGATTATTTCCAACAATTGTATGATTGGGCTGTGGAGTTGATCAAAAAAGATAAAGCGTATGTTGATAGCCAAACTTCAGAAGAGATGGCACAACAAAAAGGAACACCCACACAACCCGGTACCAATTCTCCATTTAGAAACCGATCTATAGAAGAGAATTTGGATTTATTCACACGCATGAAAAACGGTGAATTTGAGAAGGGTACTCACGTTTTGCGTGCTAAAATTTCTATGGGCGCTAACAACATGTTGATGCGTGATCCTATTATTTACCGTATAATGCACGCTCACCACCACAGAACAGGTAACGATTGGTGTATTTATCCTATGTATGACTGGGCACATGGCGAAAGTGATTATTTAGAACAAATTTCGCATTCCTTTTGTACCTTAGAATTTCTACCCCACCGCGAATTATACGATTGGTTTTTGAATCAAATTTATGACTCCACAAAAGTGCGTCCAAAACAAAGAGAATTTGCGCGTAGAAATTTATCACATACGGTTGTTTCAAAACGTAAATTATTGCAATTAGTTGAAGAAAAGCACGTTACAGGTTGGGATGATCCTCGTATGAGCACCATTTCCGGGATGAGAAGACGTGGTTATACTCCAACATCCATTCGAAATTTTGCCAATACCATCGGAATTGCAAAACGGGATAATTTAATTGATGTGTCGCTTTTAGAATTTTGTGTACGCGAAGATTTAAATAAAATTGCACCTCGTGTAATGGCAGTTTTAGATCCTGTAAAATTAGTAATTACAAATTATCCAGAAGGTCAAGAAGAATGGCTGGAAGCTGAAATTAATCCAGAAGAGGAAGTAATGACTTATAGAAAAGTGCCTTTCTCTAAAGAATTATACATCGAAAGAGAAGATTTTCAGGAAGAAGCACATAAGAAATTTTTCCGTTTAACATTAGGAACTGAAGTTCGATTGAAAAATGCCTATATTATCAAAGGCGAATCGGTTGTGAAGGATGAAAACGGAAACATTACCGAAATTCATGCTACTTACGATGTGGATTCTAAATCTGGAAGCGGCACAGAAGCGAGTCAAAGAAAGGTAAAAGGAACCATTCATTGGGTTTCTACTGCTCACGCTAAAGAAGCGGAAGTGCGAGTATACGACCGATTGTTTACCCATGAAAGTCCAGATAAAGACAAAGAAGCCGATTTTAAAACATTTATTAACCCAAATTCCTTAAAAGTTATTATGGGTTACGTAGAACCAAGTTTGGTTACTTCAAAAGAATTGGATCATTTTCAATTTCAACGTTTGGGATATTTTTGTGTTGACCGTGATTCAACCGCAGAAAAATTAGTTTTTAATAAAACAGTTGGACTAAGAGATACTTGGGCAAAAATTTCAGAACAATAAAAAGGATTACGATTCTTGTATTGCAAATTAAACATGAAACCTGCAAGGTATTTTTCCTCGCAGGTTTTTTTATTGGATTTCTTAGGTATTGCTAAAAACTATAAAAACTTCATTTTTAATAATCAAAAACTTTAAAAAATGCCTTTCATAAACGCGCTGTATAAAGGAATTTTTTTTCAGTAAAGTATTTTTGAGGGGCTGGTAAAGAAAGCGGCTAAAACCGCATGATTTTAATTTTTGAGCATAAAAAAACCGCCAATGTTAGAAAATCGACGGTTTTAAAATATTTTTTAACTTTTATGCTTCACTAGTATCCGACGGATTAAAATCGGTTGCCGTATGGTCGTTTTTTTTCTTAGTGCGTTTCGGTTGGTTTTTCATGGTTTCCCCAATTTGATTACTTGCAGTAAAACTCGCCACCATATTATTTAACATATCGCTACCCGCTTGTGGAGAATTAGGCAACAATATTAAGTTTGAATTGGTATCGGCACCAATAGCTTGAAGCGTGTCATAGTGTTGGGTAACTACAATTAAAGCCGAAGCTTCTTGAGAATTAATACCAACATTGTTTAACACTTCAACACTCTCTACAAGACCACGTGCAATTTCTCTTCGTTGGTCTGCGATACCTTGTCCTTGTAGTTTTTTGCTTTCAGCTTCCGCTTTTGCTTTCGCAACAATTCTAATGCGTTGTGCTTCCGATTCAAATTCTGCTGCTGTTTTTTCACGATCTGCAGCATTGATTCGGTTCATTGCATTTTTTACTTGAATATCCGGATCAATATCCGTTACTAAGGTATTAATTATGTCATAACCATACGCCATCATGGATTCGTTTAATTCACGTTTTACCGCAATAGCAATGTCGTCTTTTCTTAAAAAAACATCATCTAAAATTAATTTAGGAACTTCGGCACGCACCACGTCAAAAACATAAGCCGTAATTTGATCGTGTGGGTATTCTAATTTGTAAAACGCCTCGTAAACCTTGCTTTGAATAACGTTAAACTGAACCGAAACTTTCATTTTAATAAATACGTTGTCTTTGGTTTTCGTTTCAATAATAACGTCTAATTGTTGAATTCTAAGATTAACTCTTCCAGCAATTCGATCGATTACAGGAATTTTTAATTGCAAACCAGAACTTCTAATGCTTGTGAATTTTCCAAATCGCTCGATTACAACAGCTGTTTGCTGTTTTACCGTAAAGAAGGAAGAAAAAAGAATAACTAAACCAATGAAAACAATAGGGAACATGATAAAATCCATAATTTTTAGTTTTTAAAATTTGTAATTATACGCTGCATTTCTTAAAAAGTTACACCACTTATGAAATAAAAAAGTCCCTGAATTTCAGGGACTTTGCTTTTATAAACTTGCGATTGCTTTTTCAATCCGTTTGATGGTTTCTGTTTTGCCAATCATTTCTATAATATCAAATAAATGAGGTCCTTTAAGCGCACCAACCAAACTCAGTCTGAGCGGCTGCATTACTTTTCCCATACCAATTTCGTGGGTTGTCATCCAGTTTTTTAATTCGGTTTCAATGCTAGCAGATGTAAAATCCTCTATTTTTTCCAGTTCGGTAATCACTTGTTGCATGAATCCCGGTGTTTCTTCTTTCCAGTTTTTAGCGGCTTTGTCGTCGTAAGATGTTGGCGCCTCAAAGAAATAATCGGCTAAATCCCAAAATTCATTTACAAAATGCGCTCTTTCTTTAATTAGCGAGACTACTCTTTCCAAATCCAATACCGTAGAAACACCTCTTTTTTCTAATGCCTTAGAAAAAATTTCGGCCAGTTCATTATCACTTTTCCCTATTAAATACTGGTGATTGAACCATTTGTTTTTCTCAGGATCAAATTTTGCTCCGGCTTTGTGAATGCGGTTTAAGTCAAATTTTGCCACCAATTCTTCCAAAGAAAAAATTTCTTGTTCGGTGCCATCATTCCAGCCTAATAACGCTAAAAAGTTGATTACGGCTTCGGGGAAAAACCCAGCTTCTTTATAGCCGTTTGACGTTCCTTCTGCAGTTGTCCACTGTAAAGGAAAAACAGGAAATCCCATTTTATCACCATCACGCTTGCTTAATTTTCCGTTTCCAATGGGTTTTAAAATCAAAGGTAAATGGGCAAATTCAGGAGCGTTCCAACCAAATGCTTTGTATAATAAGTGGTGTAAAGGTAAACTAGGCAACCATTCTTCACCGCGAATAACATGTGTGGTTTCCATTAAATGATCGTCCACAATATTTGCTAAATGATAGGTTGGCATACCATCGGATTTGAACAACACTTTATCGTCTAATAAATTGGTGTCAAATTTAATGTCGCCACGAATGATGTCTTTTAGTTCTAAAATTTCATTCACCGGTGTTTTAAAGCGAATAACATAAGGTTCTCCATTACCTATACGTTCGGTTACTTTTTCCTGTGAAATGGTCAACGAAGTATCGAGTTGCGCTCTCACAGCATGATTGTAAATAAAGGTGTCTCCATTGGCCTCTGCTTCTTTACGCATAGCGTCTAAACTTTCAGCAGTATCAAACGCATAATACGCCCAACCCGAAGCAATCAATTGGTCGGCAAATTCTTGGTACATAGCTTTTCGTTCGCTTTGACGATAGGGTCCGAATTTCTCGTTCTTTCCTATGGTTTCATCAGGCGCTATGCCCAACCATTCCAGTGCTTCAAAAATATAGGCCTCTGCCCCAGGAACAAAACGTGTTTGATCGGTATCTTCAATACGAAGGTAAAATACACCGCCGTGTTTTTTGGCAAATAAATAATTAAACAAAGCGGTTCGAACCCCACCGATATGTAGTGGTCCTGTTGGACTTGGTGCAAATCTTACTCGTACAGACATTTTAGTAATTTTTGGCAAAGATACAATTTGAATTTTGATTTTGTGGCTGATGAATGATTGAAGTTGGCCCATAAAAACTTGAAACAAATCTCCTATGTTAAGTTTCATAAAAAACCTGTTGACTAATCTAGATAGATATCGTATTTTTAGCGGTTATTAACCATGGGTTTATTAAAGTGTCAGAAAAAAACATAATTTACTTCAAACTCGAACGCTTCATCAAGAAGTTCTATACCAACGAACTGATCAAAGGAACACTTCTTTTCATCGGTTTGGGGTTGTTGTATTTTATTTTCACCTTATTGGTTGAATATTATTTATGGCTTTCCATTCAAGGCAGAACACTTTTGTTTTGGTTGTTTGTGGCGGTTGAATCGTATTTATTGATTCGTTGCATTGCTTTTCCTTTATTTAAGCTGTTTAAGCTGCAAAAAGGGATCAATCACGAACAAGCGGCACTAATTATTGGAAGTCATTTTTCAGAAGTGCAAGATAAATTGCTCAATTTTCTTCAATTAGCGCATCAAAATCAGACTTCTGAGTTGCTTATCGCTTCCATTGAACAAAAAGCAGCAGCCTTACAGCCTGTTCCGTTCTCCAACGCAGTCAATTTTACCCAAAACAAAAAGTTTTTACCCTACACCTTTGCGCCAATAGTGTTATTGATTTTGTTTTTTATTACGGGAAATTCAGAAATTATTTCCAATAGCTTTACTCGGGTAGTGCATTACAAAACAGCGTTTACCCCTCCCGCACCTTTTGAATTTGTTGTTGTGAATTCTTCTTTAACCACCCAGCAATATTCCGATTTTACATTACAAGTAAAAACCCGTGGCAACGTAATTCCAGAAAATGTAGCCATAAAAATAGGAGAAGAAGTCTATTATTTACAAAGTGTGCGACCCGGACTTTTTGAGTATACTTTTTCAAAAGTAACCAAAGACGTGCTTTTTTCGCTGCAGGCAAATGACATACAATCGAATACGTTTCATCTCAACGTAGTAGAAGTGCCAACCCTTACAAATTTTCAAATGCAATTGCAGTATCCCGCTTATTTGGGTAAAAAAACAGAAACCATACAAGGAACAGGAAACGCAGTGGTTCCAGAAGGCACCGTAATTACCTGGAATATCCAAGCGGTTGCTACGGACAAAGTGGTTTTACATATAAACAATTCGTCAAGTCTTTTTGCCGATCGTGCACCCCTTTTTTCTATATCTAGAAAAATCATGGGCAATCTAAACTATGAAATTAGCACTTCCAATAAGCAATGGGAATCTTTTGAAAAACTAGCGTATCAAATTTCGGTCGTAAAAGACCAGTTTCCTAGCATTTCAATGCAAGCTGCACCCGATTCGTTACAGTTGCGATCAAAAGTGCTTTTGGGTCAAATTTCCGATGACCACGGTTTGACAAAGTTGCATCTTGTTTATTATCCAAAAGAAAAACCTAGTTATAAAAAAACAGCTAATTTGCCCATAAGAAAAGAGGCTGTTGACCAATTTGTTTATTCATTTCCCGCAGGTGTTACACTAGAAAAAGGGGTAAATTATGAGTATTATTTTGAGGTATTTGATAACGATGTAATCAATCACTTCAAAAGCACCAAATCGGTTGTTTTCCAACATTATGAGATGACGGAAAATCAAAAAGAGGATCAGCAATTAAAAGAACAGCAAGAAAACATTAACAGTCTCGAAAAATCATTGCAAAACCAAGACAAGCAGCTTTCAGAATTGGATAAGCTTCAAAAAATGAACAAAGAAAAGGCTGTTATGGACTTTAAAGACCAAAAGAAAGTAGCTGATTTTATCAACCGTCAGAAGCAACAAGACGAAATGATGAAAGAGTTTACCCAAAAACTGACTGAAAATTTAGAAGAGTTTAATCCAAAAGCACAAGATAAAGAAAAACAAGAATTGTTGCGAAGGCTCGATGAAGCGGAAAAACAAGCCGAAAAAAACGAAAAATTACTGAAAGAATTGGAAGAACTTTCCAAAAAATTAGAAAAAGAGGAGTTGTTTGATAAAGCCGATAAATTAAAACAAAACGCTAAAAATCAGAAGCAAAACCTGGAACAATTGGTAGAGTTAACCAAGCGGTTTTATGTAGAAAAAAAGGCCGAACAAATAGCGGATAAATTACAACAACTCGCGGACAAACAAGAACAATTGGCCGCAGATCCAAAAGACAATACCGAAAAAAAACAAAACGAAATCAATACTTCTTTTGATGCTATTCAAAAAGAATTGCAAGAGTTGGATGAAGAAAATAAGGAATTAAAAGATCCGCTGAATATTCCTAATGAAAAGAACGAGCAAGAAGACCTGAAAAAAGACTTGAAAAAGGCAGCGGAAGAATTAAACAAACAACAGCCTAAAAAGGCCCAACCGAAGCAAAAAGCTGCCGCAGCTAAAATGAAAGAGATGAGTCAAAAAATGACCCAAGCTATGAACTCCGGCGCATCTGAACAAATGCAGGAAGATGCAAAGTTGTTGCGCCAAATATTAGATAATTTATTGGCTTTTTCTTTTGATCAGGAACAATTGATCAAAACCACTAATTCGGCACAAACGCGATCGTTACAGTTGAATAAAGTATTAAAAAAGCAACAAGAATTAAAGCAACAATTTAAACATGTTGATGACAGTTTATTTGCCGTTTCTTCGCGCAACCCACGTATCTCCGAAATCATAGTAAAAGAAATGGGTGACGTGCATTATAATCTCGATAAGACGTTAGAATCGTTGGCCGACAACAACATTTCAAAAGGGGCATCTCACCAACAATATGTGCTTACGTCTGCCAACCGTTTGGCCGATTTTTTAAGCAATGTTCAAAGCCAGATGAATATGGACATGCAGGGTCAAGGCAAAGGAAATCCTAAACCCGGTAAAGGCCAAGGTGCGGGCATGCAATTGCCAGACATCATAAAAAAACAAGAGGGTTTGGGAGAAAAAATGAAAGAGGGCATGAAGCCCGGAGATCAGCCAGGCAATAAACCTGGCGAGGGCAAACAAAAAGGAAAAGAAGGCAGCGGAGAATCGGGAGGAGAAAACCAAGCGGGTGAAAATGGATCCGAAGGCAATGCCGGTAAGGTGTTGGACATACTTAAAGAACAGCGCCAGTTGCGTGAAGCCCTTCAGAAGGCACTCGAGAAAGAAGGCATGACCAACCAAGGCATGAATGCGTTACAACAAATGAAAGACCTTGAAAAACAATTGATTAACAAAGGTTTTAAGAACGAAACCCTTCAAAAAATGCTACAACTTAAACACGAACTCTTAAAACTTGAAAAAGCAATTCAACAGCAAGGGGAAGACACTAAAAGGAAATCAAAAGTAAACACACAAAGTTATTCCAATTCAGCGCCGCCACTCTCCAAAGAATTAAAAGAATATCTCAACAGTGTTGAAATATTAAACAGACAAAGCTTACCTTTGCATCCCAATTATAATCAGAAAGTACAACGTTATTTTAATAGCTATGATCAGTTTTAATTACGAGACCCAATTTATTTTAGAGAACGAATCTGCATTTGAAGATTGGATTTCTCGTATTATTGTGTCGGAAGGATTTGAGGAGGGGGAGATAAATTATATCTTTTGTGACGATGCGTATCTGCATAAAATCAATATGGAATATCTGAATCATGACACCTTAACTGATATCATTAGTTTTGATTATACTGTAGGAAATTTATTACAAGGAGATATTTTTGTTTCGGTCGAACGCGTAACAGATAACGCCAAAGATTTTAAGGTTTCGTTTGACGAGGAATTAAAAAGGGTGTTGTCGCACGGAGTGCTGCATTATTGCGGCTATAAAGATAAATCTCCTGACGACGAAGCGATTATGCGCAAAAAAGAGGATGAAAAAATCAAGATGTTTCACGTGGAACATAAATAAGATAAAGGATGTTTTTAAACGAATATGATGTAATTGTTGTGGGTGCGGGTCACGCTGGATGTGAAGCCGCCGCCGCTGCCGCTAATATGGGCTGTGCTACATTATTGATCACCATGAACTTGCAAAACATTGCTCAGATGTCTTGTAACCCTGCTATGGGTGGAATCGCAAAAGGGCAAATAGTACGAGAAATAGATGCATTAGGGGGTTACTCCGGTATTGTTTCTGACAAAACAGCCATTCAGTTTAAAATGTTGAACAAATCCAAGGGTCCTGCAATGTGGTCTCCAAGAGTGCAATCGGATCGAATGCGGTTTTCTGACGAATGGCGCACAATGCTTGAAAACACACCTAATTTAGATTTTTATCAAGAAATGGTGGCGGGATTGTTGTCGGATAATGGAAAAATTACCGGGGTTAAAACGTCTTTAGGGGTTTCAATCAAAGCTAAAACAGTAGTCTTGACCAATGGTACTTTTCTCAACGGATTAATTCATATTGGCGAAAAGCAATTTGGCGGGGGTCGTGCCGGAGAAAGCGCTTCTTTTGGTATTACGGAAGACCTGGTTCAATTAGGGTTTGAGTCGGGAAGAATGAAAACTGGAACGCCTCCAAGGGTAGACGGACGATCTTTAGATTTTTCTAAAATGACTGAACAACCGGGTGATGATGTGCCAGAGAAGTTTTCTTATACCAATCTAACCGCTCCTTTAAAAACACAACGTTCGTGCTGGATGTCTTACACGTCCCTTGAAGTTCATGATATTTTACGCGAAGGGTTTGATAGAAGTCCAATGTTTAATGGCCGTATTAAAAGTTTGGGGCCGCGTTATTGCCCATCAATTGAAGATAAAATCAACCGTTTTGCCGACAAAGAGCGCCATCAGTTGTTTGTAGAACCAGAAGGGTGGACAACCTGTGAATATTATATCAATGGTTTTTCTACATCTTTACCAGAAGACATTCAATTTAAAGCTTTGCGATCGGTAGCTGGTTTTGAAAATGTTAAATTTTTTAGACCGGGTTATGCAATAGAATACGATTACTTCCCTCCTACGCAATTGCAACATACTTTGGAAACAAAATTAGTAGAGGGATTGTATTTTGCTGGACAAATTAACGGTACTACCGGATATGAAGAAGCTGCTTCTCAAGGATTAATGGCAGGAATTAATGCCGCCTTAAAAGTGCAACATCGCGAACCGTTTATTTTAAAGCGGGATGAAGCCTATATTGGTGTTTTAATCGACGATTTGATAACCAAAGGAACAGAGGAGCCCTACAGAATGTTTACTTCGCGTGCCGAATACCGCACGTTATTACGCCAAGATAACGCCGATTATCGCTTGACTCCGCGATCATTCGAAATTGGTTTAGCCAAAGAAGACCGATTGATTCGTATGGAGCAAAAATTTTCTCAGTCGGAAGCAATGGTTGCTTTTTTTAAAGAAACCAGCATAAAGCCAGAGGAAGCAAATCCTATTTTAGAAGCCAAAGGTTCGGCTCCAATGAGTCAGCCCGATAAAATGTTTAAAGTCTTCTCTCGACCGCAATTGGACTTGGAAGATTTTAGAAAGTTCAAGAAAGTGGCGGCTTATGTAGACGCGCATAATTTGGATCAAGAAGTAGTAGAGCAAGCTGAAATACAAGTTAAATATTCGGGATATATTGAAAAAGAAAAAAACAATGCGGATAAATTAACGCGTTTAGAAGACATGATTATTCCAGACAATTTCAATTTCGATAACATCCAATCCATTTCCATTGAAGCCAAACAAAAATTAAACAAAATACGACCTAGAACCATTGCTCAGGCGTCGCGAATTAGTGGTGTTTCGCCAAGTGATATTTCAGTGTTGTTGATCTATATGGGGAGATAAGAAAGCAGTAAGATAGTTGACCCAAGGAGTAACCTCTTTTGACTTACTCTTTAATACATACATCGTATTTCTCTATATGTTTCACGTGAAACAACTTTGTCAACCCTAATAAAATAAGCTAGTACCATAAAAAATAATAAATGAATTTTTCAGAAGACCATCGTTTTATTACCGTTAAAGATTTTTCAGTATCTGGAGAATCCTTTTCGCTGTTACTCAACGAGGAATACCAATTGTTAAAAACACACCCCCAGCCTACTTTAGATCGATTGGGCATCTATTATGAGTTTGAAGATTACATTTCGCATACCGACGGGAAGCGAACGTTTTTTGAAAAAATGTATCATTTTGTAAAGCGTAGCGCTATAAAAAACAAAGTACGTTTGTTATCCACTTATCAGCCGTTAAAAGGAAGACTTTTAGACATTGGCGCAGGAACGGGTGATTTTCTTCTTGAAGCAAAAAATCAAAACTGGGAAACCGTTGGAATAGAACCCAACGATAAAGCCAAAGCGATTGCCATGGGAAAAGGGGTGGATTTTGCCCAAACCCTAGAAAAATTAGAAAGCAATTCTTTTGACGTAATCACCTTATGGCATGTATTGGAACATGTTCCAGATGTAACTCACCAAGCCGCCGAATTGAAACGCTTGCTCAAGCCGTCCGGCACACTTATCATTGCTGTCCCTAATTTTAAATCGTTTGATGCCAATTATTATAAAACGTTTTGGGCAGCCTATGATGTACCACGCCATTTATGGCATTTTTCCAAAACAGCCATTGAAAAATTGTTTGATCATCAAAACATGAATTTGGTAGATGTGAAACCAATGTGGTTTGATAGCTTTTACGTTTCTCTATTATCCGAAAAGTATAAATCGGGTAAAATGAATTTTATTAAGGGATTTGCTATTGGTTGCCTGTCAAATCTTGTCGGCCTGTTTAAAAACGAGTTTTCTTCCCATATTTACATTCTTAAAAACAAATAATTGCTTTTTTAAGCGATTTAAGCGCTTTTCGTAATTAAATTAGACTTACACTCATTTGTTTTTAGTTATTGTTTTACGGGTAAAGTATAATGGTTGTTTTTTATAACCCAAAACTATTACAGTTTTTGTTGTCATAAGAAATACTTATGCTTTAATTAAAAATAAAAAAGCAACAAATTTGCAACTTGACAACTTATTATTACTTTTACAAAAATTTAAAAATTATTTACATCCAATGAAAAAAGCCATTTTAATTGTAGGCCTTGTAGCAAGTTTAATCGCTTGTAACAAAAACGAAGGAAAATCAGGAAGTCTAAAGACAGCATATATAGACACAGCAGAAATTTTAGAGAAATACGAAAAATTTAAAGCTGAAGATGAAAAATTCAAAGTAAAGTCTGAAGAAATGGGTCGCCCATTAGAAGCGAAAGTTAAAGCTTTCCAAATGGAAGCTCAAAGCTTTCAACAAAACGCACAAGTTAGAGGGCCACAATGGGCACAACAAAAAGGCGCCGAACTTTCACAAAGGGAACAACAACTAGGTGTAGAGCAAAACGCGTTGTTGCAACAACTACAAGAAGAAGGTAGCGTGTTAAGAGATTCTATCATTAAAGAAGTGAGAGTGTTTATTAAAGACTACGGAAAAAAGAAAGGATATGATTATATCTATGGAACGGGAGATGCGGCCACCATTTTATACTCAAAAGAAACATATAATATTACGGGAGAAGTATTAAAAGAGTTGAATGAAAAATTCAAAGCTTCCGATAAAAAAGAAACGAAAGCAACTGAGAAAAAATAACAAAAAAGTCCTGATGAATCAGGACTTTTTTATTTCTACTGCTTTCGCTATATTTGTTTTTTAATTTTACGCCAAATGGAATCAGTATCAGCCGCCGCCCATTACACACTTCAGTTTATTAACCAGACCAATAGATCGGTTTTTCTAACCGGTAAAGCAGGAACTGGAAAAACAACGCTCTTAAAAGAAATTATCGCCACTACACACAAGAATACTGTGGTGGTTGCGCCCACAGGAATTGCTGCTTTAAACGCAAACGGAGTCACCATTCACTCCCTTTTTCAATTGCCTTTTGCGGCTTTTATTCCCAATGATCAGCCTCTTGCCCACTTTTCCAATTTTGTAAAGTTTGAAAATCGCGACACCTTAGCCAGACATTTTAAAATGAATGCAACCAAGCGTTCGGTCATACAAAACGCAGAATTGCTCATCATTGATGAGGTTTCGATGCTTCGCGCCGATATTTTAGACGCCATGGATTTTATGTTGCGCAAAGTAAGAAGAAACGAAAGCCCTTTTGGAGGCGTTCAAGTACTTTTTATTGGCGATTTATTGCAGTTGCCCCCAGTCGTTAAAAACGAAGAATGGGAGGTGTTAAAACAGCACTATCGCGGCATGTTTTTTTTTCATTCGCACATCTTGCAACAATACCCTCCATTGTATATTGAGTTGGATAAAATTTTTAGGCAATCCGACCCTGAATTTATTGCGGTATTAAACAATTTGCGATACAATACCATTACGGCTTCCGATATCAAGACTTTGAATCAATTTGTACAGCCCAATTTCGATTTAAAGCACCATCCGGGATGTATTATTCTTACAACACACAACGCAAAAGCGGATGCGATAAACGCGCAATCGCTTCAAGATTTGAAAGGGAAAACTTTCACTTTTTTACCTGAAATTACAGCTGATTTTCCCGAAAAAATATTCCCATTAGACGATAAACTTCAACTAAAAGTTGGGGCGCAAGTCATGTTTATTAAAAACGATTTGAGTTTTGAGAAAAACTATTTCAACGGAAAAATGGGCGTGGTAAAATCGCTAACCGAAAACGAGATTTTTGTCCATTTCCCCGAAGAAAACAAAACCATTGAAGTGGAGCGTTATGAATGGCAAAATATTCGATATAAAGTCAATGAAAACACCAAAGAAATTGAAGAGGAAGTCATCGGAACCTTTGTGCAATATCCTATAAAGTTAGCTTGGGCCATCACCGTTCATAAAAGTCAAGGTTTAACGTTCGACAAAGCCGCAATTGATGTGTCACAGGTTTTTGCGCCAGGGCAAGCCTATGTGGCTTTATCTCGTTTGCGTTCGTTAAACGGTTTGGTCCTTTTGTCTCCATTACAAATGAACGGGATTTCAAGTGATGAAACAGTGCTACAATATGCCGAAACCAAAGCCACTACCCAAGCCCTCCAACTTGCGCTTGTCCAAGAAACCAAACGGTATTGGCTCAACACACTATCGCATTCGTTTGATTTCAAAGCTTTGGGCCAAGAATGGCGCAATCATTTGTTCAGTTACAACTCGAATCCCGAAGCTTCGGGACCTAAGTCGCCTAAAGCCAAACATTATGATTGGGCTAAAACTCAGTACGAACAGCTGACCGCTTTATTGCAACCTTCGGAAAAGTTTGTCTCGCAATTGCAAAAAATATTTCATGAACAAGAATTAGATACTCCTTTTGTGAAAGAACGTTGCGACGCGGCATACCAGTACTTTTTTAAAGCACTGGATCAGCTCGCAGAATCCTTGTTGTTAAAAATAGAAGAAGTCAAACGACTCAAAAAAGTCAAGGCTTTATACGACGAATTAGCAGTGTTAGAAGCGCTTCAAATCGGTACCATACTGCAACTTAAAAAAGCGCAAGCGATAACCAATTGTTTTGTAGAAGGGAAAGAAATTACAAAAAAAAGCATCCGACAAGACGATTACAACACCTACAAAATAAACAAACTAGTTGTAGTTGCTGAACGTTTTAGAAGTCAATTTGCCGTTTTGGCAGCTGAAGATGAGGAAGGGTACTATTCGGATTCGAACAAGAAAAAAACAAAAGAACCTAAGAAATCGACCATAGAAGAAACGCTGGAGTTGTGGAACCAAAACCTATCACTTTATGCTATTGCCAAGCAACGAAAATTGACACCACAAACCATCTATAATCATTTTGCTAAGCTGATTCAAATGGAAATGGTGCAGCTTTCCGATTTATTACCAGAAGACAAAATTTCCGATTTAAAGGCCGCATTCAAAGGTTTTAAAGGCGAAAGTTTGGGCGAATTAAAAGAAATTCACGGCGATAAATTTTCTTGGGACGAATTGCGATTGTACAAAGCGAGTTTGGGTCATTAACCCAACAAGAAAACAGCTAAAACCGCAGGAATAAAGTAAATTACTATGGTTCGAGCGCCATCGTAATCTTTTGCCAAACGTTGTCCAAAAAGCAAAAACAATAATGTAATACAAGATACAATAGCACCATAAAACCCCAAACCATTGGTAACGTGTTGTTGTACAAATAGTTGTAAAATGCCCGATACACACAATACACCAGCAACGATTTCCAAAACGAGCACAATCATCAATGCTAAAGGCACTTGTTTTGCCAATATGGTTGCTGCAAAATGATCGGTTAACCAAGCCACATTACCTTTCCAATCTTTAATTTTATCGTATCCAGATTGTAAAAAAGTAATAGCCAATAGGGCGAGAACTAAGATAGGAGCTGCTTCTGTCATAATTATACGTTTTTATGAATTAAACGAGTTAGTTTTATGGATAAGTCGGTTAAGATGATTTTACTATTTCCATTGCGTTCGATGTGGTAAATAGCCTCTTCCAATTCTTTGTAAATATCTGTAATATTTGCGCCATTTACAAATGGAGCAAATTTTTCCAATTCAAATTTGGGCACGTTTGTTTCCAAGAAAACCAATTCGTTGGCTTGATAATTGAGCATCAAAGCTTGCCTGAAAAAATGAATGCAATAGTGTAAAAATTGTTTTTGCGTTTCTCTTCCCGTGGCGGCTATTTTTTCGCTCCAGGCAATTAAATCATTTATCGCCGCGGCATTTCCTTTGGCCCTAAAGGCACTTCTAACCCACTCTACAAACCATTCATCAAATGGAAATTCATCGTTTTCTTTTCGGAATATATGCAGTGCTTTGTTGTAATTTCCTTCGCTTTGGTGCGCAATTTTTTTTGCTTGGATGGGGTCGCAATTTTCACGTGAAACCAATGCTTCTGCAATAACGCTTTCGCTTAAACCCATAAAATCGATTACTTGGCAACGCGATACTATAGTTTGTAACAGATCTCCAATATTCTCGGTAATGAGGATAAACACGGTCTTGGCAGGAGGTTCTTCTAATAATTTTAATAATTTATTAGCGGAGGGTCCGTTCATTTTATCGGCCATCCAAATGATCATTACTTTATATCCGCCTTCATAGGCTTTTAAGGCTAATTTTTTATTGATATCGGTGGCTTCATCTACACTGATTAACCCTTGTTTGTTTTGAATGCCCAAATTGCGCAACCAATCAAACAAACTTCCATACGGCGATTCCGATAAAAATTGGCGCCATTCGACCATAAAATGATCACTAACTGGATGACTTTTTATCCCATCAGTAGTGGCAACAGGAAACACAAAATGCAGATCGGGATGCGAAAAATGTTCAAATTTTAGGTTACAAGTGGTGTTATCACCTGCATTTTCGCCCCCTACATTACCACACAACAAATATTGCGCATAGGCAATGGCCATAGGGAGTGTTCCGGAGCCTTCTGGGCCCACAAACAATTGAGCGTGCGGAATTCTACCGGCCTCAGCACTTTTAGTGAGGTGGTTTTTTATGTGAATTTGACCTAAAATATCCTTAAAAAGCATCCAACAAACCTAATCAAATTTTCCTGAATTGTAAACGAATCCTGCGAAAAAAACATAAGGCACCTGTTTTAAAAATTTATTAAATATCTGCTTTCGTACAAAGATTTAGCATACAATAAATTATATTTGCATACTTCGAAACTAAAAATACACATCATGAAAACACTAAACGACTTCAATTTCAATTCCAAAAAAGCCATCATCCGAGTAGATTTTAACGTGCCTTTAGACGAAAATTTTAACGTGACAGACGCTACCCGTATTGAAGCCGCAAAACCTACAATTGATAAAATATTGAACGACGGTGGAAGTGTTATCTTAATGAGTCATTTAGGGCGACCAAAAGGGATTGAAGCAAAATATTCGTTGCAACACATTGTCGCTACAACCGAAGAAATCTTAGGAAGAAAGGTTCAATTTGCAGCAGATTGTATCGGTGAAGTTGCCGAAACAGCCGCTAAAAACTTGCAACCAGGCGAAATCCTATTATTAGAAAACCTTCGTTTTTATGCTGAAGAAGAAAAGGGTGATGTGGCATTTTCAAAAAAATTAGCGTCATTAGGTGATATTTATGTCAACGATGCTTTTGGAACGGCGCACCGTGCACACGCTTCTACGACCATTATTGCACAGTTTTTCCAAGACGCTAAATGTTTTGGTTATTTATTGGCCAAAGAAATTGAGAGCATTGAAAAAGTATTAAAAAACTCAGAAAAACCAGTAGTAGCCATTTTAGGAGGCAGTAAAGTTTCTTCTAAAATTACAGTAATTGAAAATATATTAGACAAAGTAAACCACATGATTATAGGTGGCGGAATGACTTTTACGTTTGTAAAAGCCTTGGGCGGCTCTATTGGGGATTCAATTTGTGAAGACGACAAACTAGAATTGGCGATCGAAATATTAAAACAAGCCAAAGAAAAAGGCGTTCAAATACACATTCCAATAGATGTGGTGGCAGCTGATGCTTTTTCCAATACTGCAAACACGCAAGTAGTTGATGTGAACCACATTCCAGACGGATGGCAAGGTCTAGACGCAGGGCCAAAATCATTAGCTATTTTTAGACGCATCATTTTAGATTCAAAAACGATACTTTGGAACGGCCCATTGGGGGTTTTTGAAATGGAAAATTTTGCAAACGGAACCATTGCATTGGGCGAATATATTGCCGAATCAACAGCAAACGGAGCTTTTTCATTAGTGGGTGGTGGCGATAGTGTTGCAGCCGTGAAACAATTTGGACTCGAGCCAAAAATGAGTTATGTATCTACAGGAGGTGGCGCCATGTTAGAAATGTTAGAAGGCAGAACTTTGCCGGGAATTGCTGCCATTTTAGAATAACAACAATAAAAACCCTGATCCTTAAGTTATTAGTTTTTAATAAGCCCCAAAAAACAAAACAATAATGAAAAAATCACTGCTCTATATCTCGCTATTGCTCTCGCTTATTGGTTTTGGGCAGGAGCACGCCGAGAAAGAAATTAACCTACAAATTTCCAAAGTTTCCTACCTAGATTCTTTGAAAGCAACCTTTATCAACCACAGTACGAGTACTTGTATTGATGAGCGATGGATTGCCGAATTAGCGAATATTGAATTGTCTGAAAATATGTTTTCGGATATTTCAAAAATCAATATAGATGAAGAAGTAGCCTATAGCTTGTCTTCCGATGTGGTAAAAAAACGCCTCGCAAAATTAGATGCCCGCTCTCCGTTTCACATCGAATACAATCCGGCGCTAGAAAACACTATTAAGGCCTTTTTAAAGAATCGAAAAAAAGCCTTTGAACGTTTAATGGCAATTTCTGAATACTATTTTCCCATGTTTGAAGAACATTTGGCAAAATACAACATCCCCATGGAACTGAAATATTTAGCCATAGTTGAATCGGCATTAAATCCTACCGCAAAATCAAGGGTTGGTGCATCCGGTTTGTGGCAGTTCATGTATCCTACAGGAAAGCAATACAATTTAGAAGTCAATTCCTATGTAGACGAGCGTTACGATCCTTTGAAAGCTACTGAAGCCGCCTGTCAATACTTGTCAAATTTATACGGTATTTTTGGCGATTGGAGTTTGGTTTTGGCCTCTTATAATGCGGGTCCAGGCAATGTGTCCAAAGCAATTAGAAGATCGGGAGGCAGTCAAAACTATTGGAACATTCGCAAAAATCTTCCACGAGAAACGGCAAATTATGTTCCGGCCTTTTTAGCAACCATGTACATTTATGAATTTAGAAAAGAGCACGGTTTGCAACCTAAAAAAGCGGCGATTACTTATTTTGAAACCGATACTATTCAAATCAAAAAACAACTATCGTTCAAGCAAATTTCAGAGTTATTGGATATTCCGGTGCACCAATTGGAATTCTTAAACCCGATTTACAAGTTAAAAGTCATTCCGTATGAGCAAGATAAACCTCATTTTTTGCGTTTGCCGAAAAACAAAGTGGGTTTATTTGTATCGAATGAAGAAAAAATTTACGCCTACATTGATTATTTGGACGCGTTAAACGAAAAAATCAAAATCGAAGTCCGCCCGACGGTAAAAGATTCTTTGGTTTCGGTTCCGCAGGACATCGTTACGGCACCAATAAATTCGGAAGCGAATGTGCGCTTTTATACCGTACAACGAGGTGATCATTTAAAGAAAATAGCCGATAAATTTGGCGTAACCGTGTCCGAATTAAAACAATGGAATGAGCTAAAAACAGCGGTTATTTTTCCGGGGAGTCGCGTCAAGATTTATACCAATAAAAAAGACACCCTTGTTGTCTCAACGGCTCCCGTTGTGGAAGAATGGTATACCGTACAAAAAGGGGATACATTATTTTTAATTTCGAAAAAGCATCCGGGGGTTACGGTAGAAGACTTGAAAAAACGGAATGCCCTTTGTGACGAAGCCATTCAGCCGGGAATGAAGTTGAAAATTAACGGATAATCCAATCATCATGATGCGAATAGGAACCTTACTTGCAGCACTTTTACTTCTATTTTCCTGTGTGGGAACAGGTGAAAAAGAGGCCGTTGCAGCGGGAAGTTCTATTGGCGAAATCAATACGGTTTCGATCGTTATCGATGATCAATTTTGGAACAGTGAAATAGGCGATACCCTTAGAAAAAAATGGGCGGCTCCCGTAGACGGACTGCCACAAGAGGAACCTCTTTTTACGTTAAACCAATATCCAACAAAACTTTTTGAAGGAATGGTCAAGAAAAACAGGAACATTATTGTGTTGAAGAAAGGTAAGAAAACCGCTTTTAAGCACCAAAGAAACCGGTATGCCTCTCCCCAACAATTGTTTTACATTACCGCTACTTCAACCGAAGAAATGATCAAGTTAGTAGAGCAAAAATCGGCTGAAATTTGCAACACCATTAAAACTGCTGAGATAGTAGAACAGCAAAAACGAATCTTAAAAACACCCGTTTCCGACCAACTTATTCAAGAGAAATTTAAGGTTAAAATGGCGCTTCGTACCAATTATCAGTATGAATTAGTGGCGCCTAAATTTCTATGGATCCGACGCGAGCTTGCTACCGGATACAACAGTTTGTTGCTCTATGAAGTGCCGATCGCACAAATAGAAAAAAACAATGCGATAGTAAACAACATTATACACATTAGGGATTCTATCGGTAAAAAATTCATCCATGGCTCCGTTGGGAAAACCTGGATGGTTACCGAAAAAGCCTATTCTCCCTATTTTTTACAAACCCAAATTGATCACAAGTTGGCCTATGAAACCAAAGGAACTTGGCAGCTTAAAAATGATTTTATGGCCGGGCCGTTTATCAATTATGCCATCAAAGACATCAAAAACAATCGGTATTTAATTTTGGATGGATTTACCTATAATCCGTCAAAGGCGAAAAGAGATTTGGTTTTTGAACTCGAAGCCATGATGAAATCGGTGGTATTCCTCCCTTAATCAAAACGTATGGAAATTACATTCAAAATAAAGCGATTTAACGAACTTTCTATTGCCGAACTCTATAATGTGTTACAGCTTCGTTCAGAAGTGTTTGTGGTGGAGCAAAACTGCGTTTATCAAGACATTGACGGCAAAGACCATAAAGCACTGCATGTTTTAGGGTATTATCAAAACGAATTAACGGCCTATTCAAGATTATTTGATGCAGGAAATTATTTTGAAGAAGCATCGATAGGAAGGGTTATTGTGAGACAAAAATTCCGAAAATTCAATTTCGGACATGAATTGATGCGGGTTTCGATTGCGGCAATAGAAGATAATTTTAATCAAAACGCCATTACCATTTCGGCTCAAGAATACTTAAAAATTTTTTACGAAAGCCATGGTTTTGTCCAAACCAGCGCAATGTATTTGGAAGACGATATTCCGCATATTCAGATGAAACGGGGTTAATTATTTTTTTGCCGGAGGCGTCTCATTTTTTAAAATCAACAATTCTACCCGTCTGTCGAGCGCCCCACCTTGTTTTAAGGATTGGGTATTGCCATACCCTCTGTAGGTCATGCGTGCATTGCTAATGCCTTTTTTAAACAAATAGTTGTATACGCGTTTGGCGCGATTGACCGACAACTCTCTTTTTTTAGTTTCGCGATCTACAGCCTCTTTATGGTAGGTGGGTGTGCAACACACATGCCCTTGAATTTCGAATTGGATGTTTTTAAATTTGAGCAATTGAAGGGCAATTTTATCGAGTTCTTTTTTGGCCAAAACTGTAAGTTGACTGCTGCCCCGTTCAAACAACACCTTTTCTAAATAAATGCGGTCTCCTTTAACGGCATCTTTGCGAATGGAGCTGTATACACCAGGGATTTTTAAATTTTCAATGGTAATCGATTTGTAGTTTACCACCACATCAACTCTTCGGTTTTTTGATCGGGCCTCTGGGATATCGGATTGTAAATCTTCATCGAGCATGATGCGTCCTTTTCCCTCAAGTGTAATGATGATTTTGCTTTTGATGCCCCGTTCGATCAATTTATTTTTTACGGTTGTGGCTCTGTTGGTCGACAATACAAAGTTGTATTCGTCTTTGCCTCGATCGTCGCAATAGCCATAAATTTGGATGGATTCGATACGAGCCGTATCAATTTTTTGGACAAATGACAACACTCCTTCTGTTTGTTCCTCTTTTAAATTGAATTTATCAAATTCAAAAAAGATAGAATAAATTTCTTCTTCTTGTGCAAAACCCACCTCAAGAGAAAAAAATGCCACTATAAGTAATAACCATTTCATAGCTTGAAAATTAGTTGTTTAAAATAGGTCTTGATTCTTTTTTAACGAAATAAAGGTTGTTTTATTTTACTTTTTTAATATGGATTGGTACTGTGGTGTGTTGTTTAATAAAGCAATGGCTTGTTCTATTTCGGGATTGTTTTTGGTATAAAATAAATACAATCCTTCTCGGTATTGATGCCTGATAATTAACTCTTCTTGAAGTTGTTTTTTGATTTGTTCTTTGTTTTTTTCAAGCGCCGCATCTTGACTTTTTTCTAATGCCGTTTCCAGTTGTTTGAAGGCAACCGTAATTTGTTCCTCAATTTGTTCTTTTTTGGCGTTTTCTAAGACGGTTTTAAGGGCTTTACTGGTTTCGGTCTCTAAGACAATTTTCTCTTGATGAATATACGATTTAAAGGCTAAAAAATCGGCATCCGTTACGGATGGAATACCTGAAACGGTTGGATTTTTATAATACAACTCGGTAGCAAAATTAAAAATGGCTTCATTTTTTAAGAGCGTTTCGGTTGTGGGTGCTAATTTGGTCGCTGAAATTTCAACATCAGGAAGTATTCCACCGCCATCATAAACGGTTCGTCCTGTTTTGGTTTTGAAAGCGTTGTATTCTTTTTGCGCCTTTTTTATGGCTTTCCCGTTTGCGTCTTTTTTGGAATAATCCAGTGCTTGTATACATCTTCCCGACGGGGTATAATATCTTGAAATGGTCACTTTTACTTGCGTGCCATAGGACAAATCTAAGGGGCGTTGCACCAATCCTTTTCCAAAACTTCTGCTGCCTAGAATGACACCACGGTCTAAATCCTGAATCGCTCCCGCAACAATTTCAGAAGCCGAGGCACTTTTCCCATCTACAATAATGGCCAATGGAATTTCCAAATCATTGGGTTCGTTTTTGGTACGGTATTCTAAGTTGTATTTAACATTTTTTGATTTAGTGGTTACTATCAGTTCGTTTTTGGCTACAAATAGATTGCAAATGTTTACGGCTTCATGCAATAAACCCCCTGGATTTCCTCGAAGATCTAAAATAATCTTTGTGGCTCCTTGTTGTTTTAAATCCAGTAAAGCCGCTTTTGTTTCGGCGCTTGCTTTTTCGTTAAACTTAGACAATACGATATAGCCTGTTTTGTCTTTTAGTAACGCATAATAGGGCACGGCTTTTATTTCGACTTCGTTTAATACGATGTTCGCTTTGCGTGTTGTTCCTTGTCGAAGGTAAACAATGTTTACCGAGGTGTTTTTGGCTCCTTTTAACAACTGAGATGCATCCTCTTGGTATTCTTTTAACAGAACGTCGCCAATTTGTAATAATTCATCACCTGCTTTTAATCCGGCTTTGTCGGCCGGAAACCCTTTGTATATTTCTTTTAAGAATACCTTTCCGTCTTTTCGTTGCACCATGGCTCCAATTCCGGTGTATTCTCCCGTATTGTTGATTTTATACTTTAAGACATCTTGTTCGTTAAAAAAAACAGTGTAGGGATCCAGTTCCTTGAGCATGTTTTTGATGGCAATATCCATCATTTCCCCCGCATTGGTTTCGTCGACATAATTTTGGTTCACCGTTTTAAAAACACCGGTAAAGATTTCGATTTGTTTCGCAATTTCAAAAAAATCATTTTTAAAACTCACCCCTACCCAAAGAAAGGTTAAGGCGACAACGGGAATCATTATTTTTCTCTTGAAAAAATGTTTCATGAACAAGGCAATGGATTAATTTAGTATACGAAAGTAACGAATATTCAGCAAAACGCGCAAGCTATACTCGATTTACTTTATGGTTTCGTTGAATTTTTGAAAAAGTTGGATGGTTTTTTCTTCAATTTCTTGAAATGAAAGGCGTTCTTTTGTTTGATAGAAAAACATTATGGCATAGGGTTTTTCCAAAGCATCAAGCAAAATATGTTTGTTTAATCGATAGGTTTCGCGCAACGCACGCTTGAAATAATTGCGGTCTACTGCTTTTTTAAAATATTTTTTTGAAACCGATACGCCCATTTTGAGGAGCGCAGCATTCGCTTCTTTATTTTCAACATATACCAAGCGCAAGGGAAATTTCGAAACCGAATTTCCTTCCGAAAACAGCAAATCAATAGTTGTTTTGCTTTTTAATTTTTCTTTTTTGGGATACGTGAATGACATGATGCAAAGGTATAAAAAAAGCCGACGTGAGTTTGTCGGCTTCTAGGGGATTATTTTTTTACAAAAACATTGTCTTCTTTATTCACATCTGCCATCTTATTTTCGGGATCAATTGTAATGGATTTGATGTTTGTTTTTGAGACTTCAAATGAATAAGTGGGGTAGGCCCAATCCCATCCTTTTAAAACGGTTCCTTGGATTTCGGGGTACGGATTTGGTTTTTCCCAACGCATTAAAGTATTCGGAATGTAGAAAAATTCTTTGGTCCCATCTGTAAACTCCACTATAATATCTAAAGGCATTGGCATTCTCCCTTTTCTTTCTAAAACTACTTTTGTAGTAGCAGTTTGTATTTCAGAAACAGTCTTAATACCATAGTCAATCGTATTTGTAGTTAAGGTCCAATCCAACAAGTACCAATCTAAATTAGCCCCCGAAATTTTTTCTGCCACCCGTTTGATGTCGTTAGGTGTTGGATGGGTAAACTTATAATCGTTGTAGTATCTTTTGATCGTTTTGTTGAGGTTTTCTTCGCCAATAATATAACCCAATTGCACCAAAAACACCTCTCCTTTGCTGTAGGCGGAAATGCCATAAGCCATATTGACGTCATACCGATCCGCGTGGGTGGAAAGCGGTTGTTCTTTCCCGGATTTTGCTAAATAAATGTAATTATTATAAGCATCCTCATACGGAATTTCAGGTTTTTTGGGAGGCAAAACTTTATTCATAGCGATATTGGAAATGTAAGAAGTAAAGCCTTCGTCCATCCATTCGTGTTTGCTTTCATTCGTTGCTAAGACAAATTGAAACCAAGAATGGGCCATTTCGTGTGCTGTAACCCCAACCAAACTTCCAAAGGAACGATTTCCAGTGATTAGCGTACACATGCCATATTCCATTCCGCCATCGCCTCCTTGAATTACCGAATATTGTTTGTAGGGATAAAATCCTACGTTTTCGTTAAAAAACGCTAATAATTCGGCCGTTTTAGGCTGCATCTTTTTCCAATTTTCAATATTGTCTTTTTTGTTTTTGTACAAGAAATGTAATTCTACATTGTTTGGACCCATCAACTTGTCGTGAATGAAATCATTATCGGCCCCCCAAGCAAAATCATGCACGTTAGGCGCATAAAAATGCCAAGTAAGTGTTTTGGTTTTCTTCGGATATGTTACAGTAACGCCGGCATCTTGATAACCGTGTCCAATTTCATTGGGGTTTTGTAAATAACCGGTACCACCAATAGTATAGTCTTTGTCAATGGTAATTTTTACGTCAAAATTTCCCCAAACACCATGAAATTCGCGGGCAATGTATGGATTGGCATGCCAGCCCTCGAAATCATATTCACATAATTTAGGATACCACTGTGTCATGGAAAGGGCCACACCTTCATCAGATACCCTGCCCGAACGACGAATTTGCAACGGCACTTGTCCTTCAAAATCCAATGAAAAGGTTGTTTTTTGTTTGGGTAAAATAGGATTGGCTAAGGTTACTTCTAAAATGGTGCCCACGACTTTAGTGGTTGCCACAGCGCCATCTTGTTTGAAATTTGCAATATTTAAATAGCCAATTTCATCCGGTTTTAAGGTGCTGATTTTACTTTCTTTTTGCTCTTTACCTTCTTTTTTAAAGGTTCTCACCATGCGTTTGTCGGGGTCTAAAATGCTCTGAAGTCGGGCGTCCATTTCGCTTCCGGGTTGAAACGCATTATTGAATAAATGATAATACACTTTGTGTAATGTATCATTTGAATGGTTGGTGTATACGATTTCTTGTTTGCCGGTGTATTGAAATTTTTTCACATCCATTTTCACATCCATTTTATAGTCAACGTGTTGTTGCCAATAGCCTGGATTTGGATTGTTTTGCGCCCACAAGAGGAGGGGTAAGCAGCTTAAAAAAAGAATTTTTTTCATGTTTTATTGATAAGAAATCCTACAAAGTGACGAAACCTATAGGAATACGAGATGTGTTAATACAATTTTACCGTTTTTTTTTCGCCGTTTTTTTTGCTAAAAGCAGTGCGTTATAGGCATTGATGATGCAACCCGATTTTGAAGCTTCGGAAAAATTTGTTTTGCGTTTGTCTTCACCTAATAACACCGTGTTTTTTAACGGAATACCGCTTTCCATAATGATTTTTTTCACTTGAACCGCAGTTAAAGTAGGATAGTAAGAACGTAGTAACGCTGCTACTCCGGCAACATTTGGAGAAGCCATGGATGTTCCTTGTAAGTATTCGTATGTATTCAAAGGTGTTGTTGCATAAATTTGATCGCCAGGAGCATAGATGTCTACATTATTTTTTCCATAATTTGAAAAATCGGCTACCATTTTAGTGTCGTAACTTGGCGAAAGCGCCCCAACAATTAATACGTTGTTTGCATATTCCGGACTGCCATCATAGGTGTCGTTTGGATATTTATTGGTTACATCCAAATCATACGATTCGTTTCCAGCAGCTATAACAACTAATACATCTTTTGAAGCCGCATATTTAATAGCATCCATAACCCATTCTTTATTTTGAGAAAAATATTTTCCAAAAGAACCGTTGATCACTTTAGCACCATTATCTGTAGCATAACGAATGCCAAGGGCAATATCTTTGTCGTATTCATCGCCGTTTGGTACCGCTCGAATGACCATAATTTCTGCCGTATGCGCTACACCGTCTCCGCCTTGGTTATTTCCTCGCATTTGAGCTACAATTCCAGCGACATGTGTGCCGTGTTTTGCTGCTTTTGGATCGGGTCCAATTACGTTATTGTTGCCGTATGTAACATCGTTGAGGTCGTTAGGATTGTCGCCAACTATAGCACGGCCATCGAATTCTACATTTAATCTGTAATTGAGATTCTCATAAACATAGTCTTTGTATTCTTCAATCTCGGCATCAAATTTTTCTTTAGTTGTAACACTTAAAATTTGAGTCAATATTGCTTTTGCTTGTTTTACACTCGCTTCATTTGAAACAATTCCTTTGACTTCATCAAGTGTAAAAGTATCTTTATTCAAATGGGTTTTAATTACTTTTTCGGCATTTAATAAAAAGTCTAATTGTTGTTTTTCTTCTTTAATACCTTTTAGCTCTTCGGCCAACTTTTCTTTCGCTTTTTCATAGTCTGGTGTTCCCGGCCCTTTTTTTACTATGCGCGTCATTTCAAGCTGTTCGTTAACGACATTGCCTAAAAAATTCCAGCCGTGCACGTCGTCAATATAGCCGTTATTGTCATCGTCAATTCCGTTTCCAGCGATTTCGTTTGGGTTGGTCCAAATGGCCGCTTTTAAATCATCATGGTTTATATCCACTCCAGAATCTACGATACCAACAATTACTTTTTGGCCTTTTTTATTCTTTAGAATTTCATTGTAAGCCCTGTCAACACTCATTCCGGGCACCGTGTCTTTGAGTAAGTCTAAATGACTCCATCGCATCAAATCTTTTTCTGCAACGGGTGTCGTTTTTAAGGATAATTTAGCAAGATCTGTTGTGGTAATCGGTTTTTGGGATCCACAACTTGTGAATATGGCAGCGAGTACCAAACTCAAATAAATGGGGCTATAAATTCTTTTCATGGGTATAATTAATTTCAGGTATAGGTCGGATGTGTGTTTTATATGTTACAAACTAGCTGTTTTTTATCAAAAATTAAAAAACATCGTCGCAACGCAATACTTCTTTTAGCCGAACTCCTTTTTCGGTTTTTTCAACGGTAATGATTTGATTGTGTGCATCATGTTCTAAAAACAAATAGTAATTATGATCGGCGGCAGCATTCATAAACTTTGTTTTTTCATCCATGGTTAACAGTGGTCTGGTGTCATATCCCATTACATAAGGAATCGGAATATGGCCCGCCGTTGCTAATAAATCCCCACAAAAAACAATGGTTTTGCCATTATAATTGATATGCGGAATCATTTGTTTTTCGGTGTGCCCATCAGCAAAAAACACACCAAAACCCAATTCAGATGCTGCTAAAAAATCACCTTCAGGGCGTTTGATAAATTGCAATTGACCGCTTTCTTGCATGGGAATAATATTTTCGTGTAAAAAAGAAGCCTTTTCTCTAGAGTTGGGTTTTGTAGCCCACTCCCAATGGTTGTCATTGGTCCAATAGTTTGCGTTTTTGAAAGCGACTTCAAAACCGGTTTTGGCTGCGTTCCAATTGACACTTCCGCCACAATGATCAAAATGCAGGTGGGTCATGAAAACATCTGTGATATCATCGCGGTGGAAACCAGCTAATTGTAAAGAGCGGTCTAACGAATGATTGCCCCAAAGAGAATAGTAACTAAAAAATTTTTCCGACTGCTTGTTTCCCATTCCGGTGTCAATTAAAATCAAGCGATTTCCGTCTTCAATTAGGAGGCATCGAGCCGCTATATCTATAAGGTTGTTTTCATCTGCCGGATTGGTTTTGTTCCAAATGGTTTTTGGGACCACACCAAACATGGCACCACCATCTAATTTAAAATTTCCAGCCTCTATTGCGTGCAATTTCATGGTTTGTTATTTTGAGCCAAATTACAAAAAATACCAGAAACAAAAACTATGTTAACATAAGTTATAAAAATGTTAGCAAATCTTGTAAAACGCAATTTATGGATTATCTTTGCGGTTAATTTAGACAAAATCAAAATAAGCTATGTAATAAGCAACAGCGAAAAGTAATTTTATAAATCACTTTTTTAGCGTATTACATAACACAATTATAATAACTAATACAGACGAGGTATGATTAAAGTTTCTGACACAGCAAGTAAAAAAATCATTGCCATGATGCAAGAAGATGGTTTTGATGCCGCCCAAGATTATGTGAGAGTAGGCGTAAAAAGTGGGGGTTGCTCAGGCTTGTCGTATGAATTGAAATTTGACAAAGAAACCGGAGAGAACGATAAAATATTTGAAGACAATGCCATTAAAATTGTGGTTGAAAAAAAGAGTTTTCTTTATTTGGCCGGAACAGTTTTAGAGTTTTCAGGAGGTTTGAACGGAAAAGGATTTGTTTTTAACAATCCAAACGCACAAAGAACATGTGGCTGTGGAGAGAGCTTCTCTCTATAAATCAAAAAATATGAGTAAATATACTGAGGACGACTTAAAAGTCGAATTAGAAAATAAAGAATACGAATACGGATTCTACACCGAATTGGATTCGGAAACGTTTCCAATTGGATTAAATGAAGACATCGTTCGTGCCATTTCAAAGAAAAAAGAAGAGCCTGAATGGATGACCGAATGGCGCCTGGAAGCTTTTCGCGCTTGGCAAGAAATGATAGAACCTGAATGGGCCAATGTGCATTATGAAAAACCCGATTTTCAAGCGATTTCCTATTATTCGGCACCTAAAAAAGCCGATCCGAATAAAAAATTAGAAGATGTGGATCCCGAACTTTTGGCGATGTACAAAAAGTTGGGAATTTCAGTAGACGAACAAAAGAAAATGAACAATGTCGCCATTGATATCGTCGTTGATTCGGTTTCTGTAGCCACTACGTTCAAGAAAACATTGAACGAAAAAGGCATTATTTTTTGTTCGATTTCGGAAGCCATCAAAGAACATCCAGAATTGGTGCGCAAACATTTAGGCACGGTTGTTCCGCAGAAAGATAATTTTTATGCGGCTTTAAACTCGGCCGTTTTTTCCGACGGAAGTTTCTGTTACATTCCAAAAGGCGTGCGTTGTCCAATGGAATTATCCACGTATTTCCGAATCAATCAAGGCGGAACCGGACAGTTTGAACGCACGTTATTGATTGCCGATGAAGGCAGTTATGTTTCCTATTTGGAAGGATGTACGGCGCCAAGTCGTGATGAAAACCAATTGCACGCAGCCGTGGTGGAATTAATTGCCATGGATGATGCCGAAATCAAATATTCTACCGTGCAAAACTGGTATCCTGGAAACAAGGAAGGAAAAGGAGGGGTTTATAACTTCGTGACCAAGCGAGGTTTCTGTGAGAGAAACGCCAAAATTTCTTGGACCCAAGTAGAAACGGGTTCGGCGGTAACGTGGAAATATCCTTCGGTTGTGTTGAAAGGGGATAATTCCATAGGCGAATTTTATTCGATTGCCGTTACCAACAATTATCAGCAAGCCGATACGGGAACGAAGATGATTCACTTGGGTAAAAATACCAAATCGACGATCATTTCTAAAGGAATTTCAGCCGGTAAATCACAAAACAGCTATAGAGGATTAGTGCAAATAGGCGCAAGAGCCGAAAATGCCCGTAACTTTTCACAATGTGATTCGTTGTTAATGGGAAATAATTGTGGTGCACATACCTTTCCCTATATCGAAAGCAAAAACGCTTCGGCAAAAATTGAACACGAGGCAACAACGTCAAAAATTGGAGAAGATCAAGTATTCTATTGCAACCAACGCGGTATTCCAACCGAGAAAGCCATTGCTTTAATCGTAAACGGATTCAGCAAAGAAGTATTGAATAAATTACCGATGGAATTTGCTGTGGAAGCGCAGAAATTGTTGGAAATTTCGTTAGAAGGCTCAGTAGGATAGTTTTGTTTCAAGTTTCAGGTTATACCTGAACTTAAAAACAATTAGAATAGAATTTAAAATTAATTTAATATAAACGTTTCAAGAACAACATTTTATAAACTTGAAACTTTAAACCTGAAACTAAAATGTTACAGATAAAAAACTTACACGCTTCGGTAGAAGACAAAGAAATATTAAAAGGAATTAACCTTGAAATTAAAGCAGGGGAAGTACATGCGATTATGGGACCAAATGGTGCTGGAAAATCGACCTTATCTTCCATCATTGCCGGAAATGAAAACTACGAAGTTTCTGAAGGCGAAATCTTTTTAGATGGTGAAGAAATTTCAGAATTGGCACCCGAAGAAAGAGCGCACAAAGGGGTTTTCTTGTCATTTCAATATCCTGTAGAAATTCCAGGGGTTTCGGTAACGAATTTCATTAAAACGGCAATCAACGAAAAACGTAAGGCAAACAAGCAAGACGAAATGCCTGCGAATGAAATGCTGAAATTAATTCGTGAAAAATCAGAATTATTAGAAATGGACCGCAAATTCTTGTCGCGTTCGTTAAATGAAGGTTTTTCAGGTGGTGAAAAGAAACGTAATGAAATCTTTCAAATGGCCATGTTGGAACCAAAAATCGCTATTTTGGACGAAACCGATTCAGGCTTGGATATCGACGCCTTGCGAATTGTAGCGAATGGAGTAAACAAATTAAAAAACGAAAACAATGCGGTGTTGGTGATTACGCACTACCAACGTTTGTTGGATTATATCGTTCCTGATTTCGTTCACGTATTAATGGACGGAAAAATCGTAAAAACGGGTGGGGCTGATTTGGCGTTAGAGTTGGAAGAAAAAGGATACGATTGGATTAAAAACGAGTTGGTTTAATTCGTTTCAGGTTTCAAGTTTCAGGTTTTTATAACCTCATTTACACACACTACAATTTAATTTTATATACGCCATGGCAACAATTACAAAGTTTGAAGATTTAGAAATCTGGCAAGAAGCTAGAAAATTAGCAAAAGAAGTTTTTATTCTTTCTAAAGAAACAGATTTAAAAACGGATTTTAGATTTAAAGAACAAATAAAAGCATCATCTGGTTCCGTAATGGACAATATTGCTGAAGGTTTTGAAAGAGATGGAAATTTAGAATTTCGCCAATTTTTATCAATAGCAAAAGGTTCGGCAGGAGAAACCAGATCTCAGATTTATAGACTATACGATTGCGAATATATTTCGGAAGAACAGTTTAAAGATTTGAAAAATAAATATGAAAGCTTAAGCGGTAAAATCAAAAATTTCATCACTTATTTAAACAAGAAAAATTTCAAAGGAAACAAGTTCCAATAACCTGAAACTTGAAACAAAATATTGAACAATGGAATTAAAAGATAAATTATTAGCTTCGTTCATGGCTTTTGAAGAAAAGATTGACATCCAATCGGAACTTCATGAGGTGAGAAGCAACGCCATAAAAAATTTCGAAAACAAAGGTTTCCCTACTAAAAAAGAGGAAGCTTGGAAATACACGTCGTTAAATGCGGTATTGAAAAATGATTTTTCGGTGTTTCCAAAGAAAGAAAACACCATTGAATTTAAAGATGTAAAAAAGTATTTCTTACACGAAATCGACACCTATAAAGTGGTGTTTATAGACGGTATTTTTAGTTCGTTTTTGTCGGCTACCACGCACGATGGAATAGATGTTTGTTTGATGTCTTCGGCCTTAACCAAGCCAAAATATAAAATGGTGATTGATACCTATTTCAATCAAATTGCCAATAAAGAAGATAGTTTGACGTCTTTAAATACGGCATTTTCGTTAGAAGGGGCTTACATCAACATACCCAAAAGCAAAGTAGTAGAAAAACCCATTGAAATTATTTATTTCTCTACGGGTAATGAAGCAGCTTTAATGGTACAACCCCGTAATTTGGTCGTCGTAGGAGAAAATGCCCACGTGCAAATTGTAGAGCGGCACCAAAGTTTGAATTCAAATCCGGTTTTGACGAATTCGGTTACCGAAATTTTTGCTCAAAAACGTGCCATAGTTGATTATTATAAAATTCAAAACGATGTGCAAACTGCCAATTTGATTGACAATACCTACATTGCTCAAAAGCAAGAGAGCAGGGTAGCGGTTCATACCTTTTCGTTTGGTGGAAACATTACCAGAAACAACTTGAATTTCTATCACCAAGGGGAACGCATTGATTCTACCTTGAAAGGAATTACCATTATTGGCGATAAACAACACGTAGATCATTATACGTTGGTACAACACGCTACACCCAATTGCGAAAGCCACCAAAATTATAAAACGATACTAAACGATAGTGCAACAGGTGTTTTCAACGGAAAAATTTTCGTAGAAAAAGAAGCCCAAAAAACCGATGCGTTCCAACAAAACAACAACATTTTAATTGGCGATAAAGCAACGATTAACGCCAAGCCCCAATTGGAAATTTTTGCCGATGATGTAAAGTGTTCGCACGGATGTACCATTGGACAATTAGACGAAAGTGCGATGTTCTACATGCAACAACGCGGTATTCCTAAAAAAGAAGCCAAAGCCTTATTAATGTATGCCTTTACCAGTGAAGTAACCAACAGCGTAAAAATACCCGAATTAAAAGCAAAAATCGCACGTATTATCGCCGATAAATTGGGCGTGAATATGGGATTTGATTTATAGCAATATACCTTAGAAATATGTTAGACATCCAAAAAGTAAGAGCCGATTTTCCCATTTTATCGCAAAAGGTAAACGGGAAACCTTTGGTGTATTTTGACAACGGGGCTACTTCACAAAAACCACAAGTGGTGATCGATGCTATTTCTACCTATTACCGCGAGTACAACGCAAACATTCACCGCGGCGTACATACGTTGAGTCAATTGGCTACCGATGCCTATGAAGTATCACGAAATACGATTCAAAATCATTTGAATGCAAAACACAACTACGAAATCATTTTTACTTCGGGAACGACTTTCGGAATTAACTTGGTGGCGAATGGTTTTGCAAGTTTGTTACATGCTGGCGATGAGGTGATGGTTTCGGCATTGGAACACCATAGCAATATTGTGCCTTGGCAATTTTTATGTGAAAAAACAGGGGCAAAGTTGGTGGTTATCCCGATGAGTGAAAAGGGTGAATTAATCCTTTCCGAATTCGACAACTTACTTTCCGAAAAAACAAAAATTGTTGCGGTTAACCATATTTCAAATGCATTAGGAACGGTCAACCCAATCGAATATATTATTAAAAAAGCACACGAAGTTGGAGCAGCCGTTTTAATCGATGGCGCGCAAGCCACCCCGCATTTACGACCCGATGTGCAAGCGTTGGATTGTGATTTTTATGTGTTTTCGGGACATAAAGTTTGCGGACCAACGGGTGTTGGTATTTTATACGGAAAAGAAGCCTGGTTGCGAAAATTGCCACCCTATCTAGGCGGAGGCGAAATGATTGCTGAAGTTACGTTTGAGAAAACCACGTATGCCGATTTACCACATAAATTTGAAGCAGGAACCCCAAATATCGAAGGCGGAATTGTTTTAGGAACCGCTATTGATTATATGAATGCCATCGGTTTTGAGAATATTGCAGCTTACGAACATGAATTATTACTATACGGAACCCAAAGATTACAAGAAATTGAAGGGCTAACGATTTACGGCCCCGAAGTTTCGGCAGGAAACAAAGCGTCGGTCATTTCGTTCAATATCGAAGGAATTCATCCGTATGATATTGGAACGATAATAGATAAATTGGGAATAGCCGTAAGAACCGGTCATCATTGTGCACAACCTATTATGAATTTTTTCAACATTCCGGGCACCATAAGAGCTAGCTTTGCTTTTTACAATACCAAGGAAGAAATTGATATCTTTGTAGAAGCGGTTAAAAAAGCACAAATGATGTTGTCCTAACAAATTTATTCAGATGACAATAATACAAATACAAAACGAAATTGTTGATGAGTTTTCACTGTTTGACGACTGGATGCAACGCTATGAATACATCATCGAATTGGGAAAATCACTTCCGTTAATTGATGAGCAGTATAAAGTAGACGAAAACATCATCAAGGGGTGCCAATCAAAAGTTTGGGTGCATGGGGAAGAACAAGACGGTAAAATTGTCTTTACAGCCGATAGCGATGCTATTTTGACGAAAGGAATCATTGCTATTTTGATTCGAGTGTTTTCAAATCAAACGCCAAGTTTAATTTTAGATGCCAATACCGATTTTATTGATGAAATTGGATTAAAAGAACATTTGTCGCCCACCCGAGCAAACGGATTGGTTTCAATGATAAAACAAATAAAAATGTATGCTTTAGCGTTTCAAGCGAAGCAATAAAAAATTAAACATATAAGCCATATAAGTTTTTCAATATGATCTACACCACAAAAAATAATGCAAGCCATGAAGAATGTTACAAAAACGCAGTTAAAAGATTTAGTTTATCAAGTTAACGGAGCTGCAATAGAAGTTCATAAAAGATTAGGACCAGGATTGTTAGAAACAGTTTATCACCAGTGTCTTATTAAAGAATTAGAATTACGAAATATAGATTCAATTTCAGAATGCAATATTCCGATTAATTACAAAGGATTTGAATTAGAATCAAAACTGAGATGTGATATTTTGGTTGAAGACATTTTAGTAGTTGAATTAAAAGCAGTTTCGGAAATGAATCCAATTTATGAAGCGCAACTATTAACTTATATGAACTTATTGCAAAAGCCGATAGGATTATTGATTAATTTTAATGTCAAGAATATTTATTACGAAGGACAACAGACATATGTAAACGAAATATATAAGACATTATGGGATTAGCTTATATGACTTATATGTTTAAAATAAAATAAAATATGGAAGAATTTAACGATACAATTAACTTAGGCGAAGACGTAGTCAAAGTATTAAAAGGAATTTTTGATCCCGAAATTCCGGTAGACATCTACGAATTAGGCTTAATCTACGATGTGATGATTAACGAAGACAACGATGTGAAAATCGTCATGACCTTAACATCACCCAACTGCCCAGTGGCTGAAACCTTGCCGCAAGAAGTGGAGGAAAAAGTAAAATCTATTGATACCGTAAAATCGTGCGAAGTAGAAATTACATTTGATCCACCATGGAGCAAAGACTTAATGAGCGAAGAAGCAAAGTTAGAATTGGGAATGTTGTAATGTTTGTTGTTAATGGTTTGTTGTTCGTTAGCTAACAATAAACTATTAACTATTAACGATAAACAAAAATGGACGAAATAGTAAACAAAGTAGCGCAAAGTTCCTTGATGGTATTCGATTTAGAAGATTACTATCCAGATAGTCATGTCGTAGCGGTTGATATTTCGCAATGGTTAGTAGAAGGTTTTTTACTGAAAGAAGCTGATTTTAGAGCCCAATTAAAAGACACCGATTGGTCTAAGTACGTGGACAAATATGTAGCCTTGTATTGCGCTACCGATGCCATTTTACCCGCTTGGACTTTTGCGTTAGTGGCGGTTCATTTGACGCCGTTTGCTTTACACGTTATTCACGGCACAAAAGAGTTGGCCGTTATTGCCTGGTATCAAGACATTTTAAACAAACTCGATTACACCGATTATTTTGACAAACCGGTTATTTTAAAAGGCTGTTCTAAAAAAGCTGTTCCCAATCAAGTATATACCGTAGCCATTCAAAAACTACAAAAAGTAGCCAAAAGCGTCATGTTTGGCGAGGCGTGTTCGGCAGTGCCTTTGTATAAAAGAAAATAAAAAAGACCTCAACATTGAGGTCTTTTTTTTACTCGTTTTCAACTGCGTCTTTATAATCGGGATATAAGAATTTGTTGTATGGGAAACGTGTGATATGAATTTCACGAACCGCTTCATATACTTTTTCTCTAAATTCTTCAAAGTTGGCTTTTTCGGTAGCCGAAATAAACAAGGTTTTGCTTTCGCCTAATTTGCTCATCCACGTGTTTTTCCACTCTTCCAAGGTGTAATGTTTGGTAGTTTTCTCCACACTTAAATCGTTTTCATCAAAATAGACCGATTGAAATGCATCAATTTTATTGAACACCATAATCGTAGGCTTATCGGCACTTTTGATATCCTGTAAAATTTGATTTACCGAAGCAATATGATCTTCAAAATCGGGATGTGAAATATCTACCACATGAAGCAATAAATCAGCCTCTCTCACTTCATCTAAGGTACTTTTAAACGACTCAACCAATTGTGTTGGCAATTTTCTAATAAACCCCACGGTGTCGCTTAAAAGAAACGGTAAATTCTTAATTACGGTTTTTCTAACGGTAGTATCAAGTGTGGCAAACAATTTATTTTCGACAAACACATCGCTTTTTCCTACGGCATTCATTAAGGTTGATTTGCCTACATTGGTATATCCCACTAAAGCCACACGAACCATAGCACCGCGATTGCTGCGTTGGGTAGCCATTTGCTTGTCAATCACTTTGATTTTGTCTTTCAGTAACGAAATTCGATCGCGCACTATACGACGGTCGGTTTCAATTTCGGTTTCCCCGGGACCGCGCATTCCAATACCTCCTTTTTGACGTTCCAAGTGGGTCCACATTCCGGTTAAACGAGGCAATAAATATTGGCATTGGGCTAATTCTACTTGTGTTCGGGCATATGATGTTTCGGCACGTTGCGCAAAAATATCCAAGATCAGATTGGTTCTATCCAATACTTTGCAATCCAATTCTTTGGTAATGTTTTTCGATTGGGAAGGCGTTAATTCGTCATCAAAAATTACGGTTTTTATATCGTTGTCTTTGATAAAATATTTGATTTCTTCCAATTTTCCTGTACCTACAAAGGTTTTCGGATTGGGTTTGTCCATTTTTTGGGAAAAGCGTTTGACCACTGTTCCGCCCGCAGTGAAGGTTAAGAACTCCAATTCGTCAAGATATTCGTTTAGTTTATCTTCACTTTGGTTTTGGGTTATTATTCCAACTATAATTGATTTTTCAAAGTCAATAACTTCTTTCTCTAACATAATCGTTCATTAAGAAAACAAAGGTACGAAATAGCTAGCATAAAAAAAGCGACTCCATGGAGTCGCTTTACTTTGTGTATTCATATGCAATTAGTTAATTACAATATCGTCTATTTGCATAGTGGTTGTTGTGCCAGAGCCATTGCCAACATATTCAAAAACGAAGAAACCGTTTCCAGTAACTCCTGCTGGAATATTGTAAGTTCCACTATTGGTAAAGTTTGTTGCATACCCAGAAGTAGATCCTGAAGCAATGGTAAAGTTTGACGTAATATCGACTAAGGTAGCCGTTGTTATTTGTGAACCGGGCACATAATTGGTTGTGTAATATACTTTTAATACATTACCATTATTGTATCCATCTTTAGTTTTGAAAGACAGGGTGTTTGCGCTAGTCATGTTAACAGGAACTATGAAAAGCGTGCGATTGGCTTCTGGAGTTCCACCAAACGAAGACATTTGGATGTATTTATTGCTACTAAATGTTTTTACTTGCCAATATTTACCTCCGATGGCCGCATCGTTGATGTATTTAGGAAATACCTGTTGGTTTGTTGAGGTATATGAAGTAAACGGTTCGTTTATTGTAGCATCAAAGGTAATGGCTGTACCTCCTAAAGGCGGATATAGGTCAATCGCTAAACGATCTCCTGTTAAATCAACATCGTTTATGGTGCGAATCATGAATTGGTAATCGCTGTTGTATTTGGTCATTACCCCACGAATTTTTCCGTTTTTAGAAGGTATTGTATTGGCAGCAAATGTTGCAAATTCACTCACTCTTAGAATTACTTTATTTCCAAATTGATCTGAAATCTCATGGTTTGTGGCCCCACCTAAACTGTTCAATGATGCGTCATAATATTTTTTCCCTAAGGAAGCATCTGTAAATTGTACCGCATCAAATTCAATCAACATGTTCAAGTATTGATCATTTTTAGCTTGAGTGATGGATAAATTTTTTACAATCGTGTTTTCTTCTACATCGACACATGATCGTAGGATTACATTTTTATATTCAACACCAGAAATTCGACCTACCCCATTGTTATAGGATGAACCAATAACCGTACTTCCATGTTGTTTGTTGAAAAATCGGTTTTTGTCTAGTTTAATGGTTACTTTTCTACCCGGTTCAAACTCTGTATAAAGGTTGTAATTATCCACGGGCATACTAAAACCTTTCAATCCGTCCAAAGACATCATGGAGATGGATTTGTAAAAATTTCCACCTTCATCACTAGAAGTAACGTAGGCTTCAATATAATCTACAACCGTTTCTGAAGTAGTATAAGGCACTGCAGTTGCTGTAGCAATATTAGTAATATCACTAACTTCCTTTGTTTTGGCTATCGTAACACATTCATCAGACAAGTTGGGAACGCCATAATCGTCACTATTTACACAACTTGAAAACGCTGCTAAAATTAGTGTAGTTACTATTAATTTATAATTTTTCATAGGTATTAATTTTTAGTAATCTTAATATTATCTAACTGACAAGTTGTGGTAACCCCAGATTTACTTCCTGTATACTTGAAGGCAATACGAACGTTATTGCTTTCTAAGGCGCTAAGATCAATATTCCCACTGTTTACAAAGACATCATCTACAGTTGGTCTAGCAAAAGTCAACGGAGTCCATGTAGCAGTTGCAATACCGGCAGTTGTTCCATTATAATTGGTAGACACAAAAGCCGTTAAAGGGTATCCATTAGAATATCTAGTTTTAGTCGCAAACGACAAGAGTTCACCAGAAGTTCTGGTTAAATCTATGGCTGGTGAAATTAACCAAGCCACATCATTAGATCCTGTTGCTGAATAAAAGGATGAAAATTCTGCGTAAATATTGTTGGTAAAAGTTCGAGCGTGCCACAAACGTGTTGCAGATGCATTGTAATTCACCCATCCGGTCAACGAAATGGGAACTTCGTTTGAACCGCTTCCAGTTGTACTTGTTTCAAAGCCTTCATTAAAAGCGTATTCATATACCGTAGGAATCACATAATCGTCATCTCCTACACAGCTTGTTAACGAACTTGAAACCAGTCCCAACAAGAATATTGTTTTTAAAAATTTTATTTTCATAACCTAATTTTTTAGAAGTTGATGTAGAAGTTTACAAAAAATGTTCTTCCGTACCCATAGAAATATTTTGAACCAAATGATGGTGTTCCGTTTGCTTGATCGGCTTGTAAGTCTGGGAAAGTAGCTTTTCGAGATTGCTCAAATCCGCCCGTTTTGTATTGAATGTCAAACAAGTTGTTTACCGAAGCAAAGAAACCAACGGTATTTCTATTGGCTTTGCTAATTCTCCATGATTTCCCTCCCGTTAAATTAACCAAGGTAAAGGCATCAAATTTCTCTTGTTTTAAGATTGCACGAACGGTTTCTGGAGTAGCACCAGCATAATTATCGCCGGTTGCACTGTCGATACTAAAATTATCGGTACGTAAGATATTAGCAAAATCAACATAGCTATTGGCTAAATAATTTACATTAGCACCTACCCACCAGAAATTAGGATCGCGGTATTCTAAACCAAAAGAGGCGGCCGTTTGAGGCATTCCTGCTTGGTGGTAATTCTTGATATAAACGGTTCCAAAATCAGTTAGCGAATTGGCTCCAGTTGCTGCTAATGCGTCATCGTTAGTTTTCAATTTGGCATTGTCTGAAAAGATGTATTGTCCGTAAGACGCTGCTGCAGTAGCTTTAATGGTGGAAGTAATACTGTATTCTATACCAAGTTCTAACCCCATGTTTTGTTTGTCAATACCCGTAACGATTTCACTTACAAAAGTATCTTCGTCTCCGCCATCGTCGCTACCAATTCCTTCCCCATAAAAGAATGAAATTTCAGTGGCATCTTGAATTTTTGTATAAAAACCGGTTAATCGCGCTTTAAATTTTGGCGCTCTTAAAATATAACTGGCATCGGCACTAGCAATATTTTCGCTTTGAATATCTGGTGTAATGACATTGTTTAATCTAGCATTTGAAAAGGTGTTTCTTAAGCTAGGGGCTTTAGTTTGATACAATCCATTGAAATCAAAATAGTTTTTCCCGTTTAATTTATAAGTGACCCCCCCTTTGAATCCAAAATTTTCAAAAGTGATGCTTTTCCCTTTACCAAATGAATTATCGGCATAAATTCCGTTACGGTATAATCCTTCTCTTTGGTATTCAGTTCTAGAAAAGTTTTGGGCCAAATAAAAGTCCACTTTGTCATAGGTAAATTTAAATTGTGTAAAACCATCAAAAGTTAAGGCGTGCAATAAATAGTTGTAGCCATAAGTTTGGTTTTCACGAATTTGTCGGTTCGGATTATTCAAGTTGGACTGACTCGCATCGCCCGTGTAAAAAGGATCAATATCTTGAAAATATTCTCCCCCCATTAAATCCAATAAATTTTGGTGGTTTTGGGAACGAAGTTTTCTCACATTAATACCAGCATTTAAGACAATGTGGTCCGATAAACTCGAGTTTAAAATGGAGTTTGCATTGAATTGATTATCATCTGTGCGGTCTTCATACAACACATAAACACTTCTTCCAGCAAACGCACTGTTCTGGTTGGCAATATACATGGCGTTCCAATCGATTTGACTGTTGGCTCTAAAAGTATTTCCAATGTTGGTCAATTGAGATTCGGTATAACCTCCTAAATTACTAAAGTAACTTGGTAAGTTTTTGTAGTACGTTGGGTCTGGGTTGTTGCCCAATTGAAAATCCAATCTTGAATTTCCTATAGTTCCCGTTTGAAAAGCAACATTGGTATTTAAATTTGTCTTGTCGGATATTTTCCAATAATGCGACAACATAACCATCGGCTCTTCAATGTCTTTGTCTCTTGAGTTGCGTTTTTTCCCATTTTGCCATCCCCAGTAAGAATTGTATTTTACGCCCATTAAGTCGTTAACTTCTTGGGTGTTTGGCGAAGATTTTCCTCTACTATTTTGTGCATAAATAGCAGTTAAATTCAAACTGTGATTCTCGTTAAATTTTTTCTCAATACTGGCAAATAGCGAATTTGCAGCATAGTCTGTTCCTTCAAAGTATCCTTCTTGCGCCCATCTTCTGGAAGCTGAAATCACATAGGCCCATCCTTTTTTGTCCATTCCAGAAGCGAAGGTTCCCATGGTTCTCCAACTGTAATTGGTGTTGGTTCCCGACATAGAGATTCGAGATCCTGGTCGGTAAAAAGAAGCACGAGTATTAATTTCTTGGGTTCCTAAAGCACTTCCAAAAGTATAATCAGAAGGCGCCGAACCCATGGTAAATTCTTGATTACGAGTAGCGTCATTTAAACCGCCCCAATTGCTCCATTGGGGTCTGCCATCGTAGAGTTTGTTCATCACAATTCCATTGATCATTGTGGTGCCGTATTCGTTATCTAGACCTCTAATTCTAAAACGAGATTGACCCCAGTTAAATGCAGCAGCTTGTTGGTAGGTATCTCTTGTGGCTTGCAACAAACCTGAAGTACTTTCCGATCCACTGTTGTCATCCCCCAAATCGTTCTCTGTTATGGTAACCAAACTCAATTGTTGTTCGGTAGTAATATCTTCTTCTAGCATAATAGTCCCCAAGTCGATGGTTTCTCCTGTAGCAGGTTCTAATAGCAAGGTTTGTGTGTTGTATCCAGCAGTTTTAATGACCAACGCCTGCTCTCCCGAAGGTAATGTTTGAAACATGAAGTTTCCCTCTACATCCGTTAACGCCGATTGGTTGTTGCTTTGAATGACAGCCACAACATTTTGTAATGGTTTTTGACTTTTAGCATCTATGACTTTACCTTTTAAGGCCGGACCTTGCTGTGCAAAAACAAAAACAGCTTGCAGCACCAGTAGTGTGCTCAATACAAGTTTTTTCATAAAGAATATTAAAATGAATACTAATTTAATGCCGAGTCGTTTTAAACTAAACAGCCTACAAATGTATAATTTTTAATAATATTATTTACCTTTGACCCTTGTTTTCTTGTAAATACAATTGTAAAATATCCTAATTTATGAAAATTAAGCACTACATCTCGGTTTTTATTGTGATTTTATTAATGGGTCCGGGTTTTGCCCAAGACAAAAAATTTAAAGTGCACACGGTTGCTTTTTACAATTTCGAGAACTTATTTGACACCATTAACGATCCAGACACCTATGATGAAGAATATACGCCTGCAGAAGGGTGGACGTTAAAAAATTATAAAAAGAAATTAGACAATCTGAGTAAGGTTTTAATTGAATTAGGCACGAACGAAAGCCAAAATAATGCCCCCGTAATTATTGGGGCTTGCGAGATTGAAAACCGAAAAGTTTTAGAAGATTTAACCAAACATCCCACATTAATCAATAAAGGCTATAAGGTCGTTCATTTTGATTCGCCCGACAAACGCGGTATCGACGTGGGGTTTTTATACCAAGAAAAACATTTTCAGCCCATAAGTTATATCAATGTACCCTTGTATATTTATGAAAATGAAACGGCCTCCAATAAAAAAGACAAAAAAGAAGCAGAAGAAACGGATGATAAAGGAGCTGTAGATGCAAAAACCAAACGAATTTATACCCGCGACCAGCTCTTAGTAACTGGCATGTTAGACGGCGAAGAAATCAACGTTATTGTCAACCACTGGCCTTCTCGGTCGGGCGGAGAGAAAAAAAGCAGCCCTTACAGAGAAGCGGCGGGCCGTTTGAATCGAAAAATCATGGATTCCATCATTAAAATCAATCCCAAGGCAAAAATTATTACCATGGGCGATTTAAATGACGGTTCGTATAACAAAAGCGTCAAAGAAGGAATTGGTGCAAAATTGAAAAAAGAAGAATTGAAAAAACCAGCCGATATTTTTAATCCGTTTGAACAAATGGCAAAAGACGGACACGCCACCTTGTTCTATAGAGATTCGGGTGATATTTTTGATCAAATCATGGTGAGCGAACAATTCATTCCAAAAGACAAAAATGATTATGCTTCCCTCAAATATTGGAAAGCTGGAATTTACAACAAACCCTTTCTTATCCAGAAAACAGGGCAATGGAAAGGATATCCTTTGCGAAACCAAAACGGTATTCCCGGATTTTCAGATCACTTTCCCGTGTACATTTATTTGGTTCAAGAAGTAAAGTAAATAAGGATTCAAGAGATAAAGGTTGGGTGGTAACAAAAAGTACAGCCAACCTTTTTTCTTTTTAGTACCTTTACCTTTTTAATTTACAACACAATGGCAACGGCAAAACCCTTTAACTTACAAAAGTGGATTCAGGAGAACAAAGACCACTTAAAGCCACCGGTGGGCAACAAAAATGTATATATCGATTCAGAAGATTACATTGTTATGGTTGTGGGCGGCCCCAATGCCCGAAAAGATTACCATTACAATGAAACCGAAGAATTGTTTTACCAACTTGAAGGTGAAATTACGGTTTTCATTCAAGAAGACGGTCAAAAAAAAGCCATGAAACTTTCAGCTGGAGACATGTACTTGCATCCTGCAAAAGTACCCCATTCGCCCGCAAGATCGGAAGGCTCTGTTGGATTGGTTATCGAAAGAAAACGCGCCGGAAAAGGATTTAAAGATGGCTTGTTGTGGTATTGCGACAATTGCAATCATAAATTACATGACGTTTATTTTGAATTACACGATATCGAAAAGGATTTTTTACCCCATTTTCAAGAGTTCTATAATTCGGAAGAAAAAAGAACGTGTAAAAAGTGTGGTACGGTAATGGAAACCAATCCAAAGTATACAAAATAAGGGTAAGTGATCCGTAACATTTGCGACGCAACATTTGAAATATATTTTTTACCTTTGATAAAAATTTAACAAAAACCGAATAAAAAGTTATATAATGATATCTGAAGCAGCAATTCAATTTGGTATGCAAGACGCTTTGCAACAATTAGGCATTAAAGAAATTAACGAAGGAACTTCAACGGGTTCTAAGTGGTTTTCAAACGGAAAAATCATCGAATCGTATTCACCTGCCACAGGTGATTTGATTGGAAAAGTAAAATCTTCAACCAAAGAAGATTATGAAACCGCCATGAAAGCTGCCGAAGAAGCCTTCAAAACTTGGCGATTGGTTCCGGCTCCAAAAAGAGGCGAAATCGTGCGTCAAATGGGAGATGAATTGCGCAAGCACAAAGAAGCACTAGGAAAATTAGTATCTTTTGAGATGGGCAAATCGTATCAAGAGGGTTTAGGAGAAGTGCAAGAAATGATTGACATCTGTGATTTCGCCGTTGGTTTATCCCGTCAATTACACGGCTTAACCATGCATTCAGAACGTCCAATGCACCGCATGTATGAGCAATGGCATCCGTTTGGGATTGTTGGGATCATATCGGCGTTCAACTTCCCAGTAGCGGTTTGGTCTTGGAATACGATGTTGGCATGGATTTGTGGCGATGTTTGTATTTGGAAACCCAGTTCAAAAACACCTTTGTGTGGTGTAGCGTGTCAAAACATCATTCAAACTGTATTAGAAAGAAACAATTTACCAGAAGGCATCAGCTGTTTAGTGGTGGGTAACGAGTCTGGAGATTTAATCAATAACGACAAACGCATTCCTTTGGTTTCGTTTACCGGTTCTACCAGAATTGGTCGTCACGTATCAAAAACAGTGGCAGAACGTTTTGGAAATACGATCTTAGAACTGGGTGGAAACAACGCTATTATCGTTTCTCAAGAAGCCGATTTATCCATGGTATTGGTAGGAGCGGTTTTTGGAGCGGTAGGAACAGCTGGTCAACGTTGTACTTCAACGCGTAGATTAATTGTTCACGAAAGTGTTTATGACAAAA
>JAGNZI010000062.1 GCA_017984495.1 Flavobacterium sp. | reverse complement strand
GCTTTGTCAATTACATATCCGTCTTGTGCCGGAACGTGTAAGGTAATAAAATCAGCGTGTTTAAAGATATTTTCTAAAGGTTCGGTAACAATGTCAACAGTAATGAATTGTCCGTTGAAAAAATCAACACGAATAGCGGCTTGATTGACAAATTTATCAGCTGCAATCACTTTCATGCCCAATCCCAAAGCCATTTTTGCTACGGCTTGTCCAATGCGACCAAAACCAACAATTCCTATGGTTTTGCCACGAAGTTCGATTCCGTTTGCATACGCTTTTTTCAATCCATCAAAGTTGGTATCTCCTTCTAAAGGCATGTTTCGGTTGGCATCGTGTAAAAAACGTACTCCAGTGAACAAATGCGCAAAAACCAATTCGGCCACACTTTCAGAGGAAGATGCTGGCGTGTTGATAACGTGCAACCCTTTGCTGCGCGCATAATCAACATCAATGTTGTCCATTCCAACACCACCACGACCAATAATTTTTAATCCCGGACATGCGTCAATAATATCTTGGCGTACTTTTGTAGCGCTTCGAACCAAGATTACTTTTACATCGTGGGTGTTGATATAATTGGCAACTTGCTCTTGCGCCACTTTTGTAGTAATTACTTCAAATCCGCCTTTTTCTAGCGCTTGAATACCACTTTTTGAAATTCCGTCGTTTGCTAAAACTTTCATTATATATTTTTTTCTATTGATCTATATTTTATTTTCCAAATCTTGCATTACGGCGACTAAGACTTCTACACTTTCTAAAGGAAGCGCATTGTACATAGAAGCGCGGTAACCTCCTACAGAACGGTGTCCCGCTAAACCAGAAATGCCTGCTGCTTTCCATAGTGCATCAAATGTTTCTTGGTGGGCTTCGTTTACCAATAAAAAGGTAGCATTCATATGACTTCTGTCTGCTATAGCTGCCGTTCCTTTAAATAAAGGGTTACGGTCTATTTCGGCATATAATAAGGCTGCTTTAGCTTGATTGATTTTTTCAATTGCCGCTATTCCTCCTAATTTTTTCAACCATTGTAAGGTTAAAAGTGACGCATATATTGGAAATACGGGTGGTGTATTGTACATGCTTTCTTTGGCAACATGTTGTTGATAATCCAACATACTCGGAATGCTTCTTCCGGTTTTACCTAAAATTTCTTCTTTCACGACAACCAATGTAGTTCCGGCCGGACCCATATTTTTTTGAGCGCCTGCATAGATCAAATCAAATTGTGAAAAATCGATAACGCGTGAAAAAATATCCGAACTCATATCACAGACTAACGGTACAGTAGTCTTTGGAAAGGATTGCATTTGGGTACCAAAAATCGTATTGTTGCTGGTGCAGTGAAAATAAGAGGCATCGGCAGGAATGGTATAGTCTTTCGGGATGTGATTGTAGTTTTCTGATTTTGACGAACCTACAACCACAGTTTCTCCAAAGTGTTTGGCTTCTTTAATGGCACTGTTGGCCCATGTTCCCGTGTCTAAATAGGCAGCCTTACCGTCAATTTTCATTAAATTGTAAGGAACCATTAAAAATTCTAAACTCGCACCACCTGCTAAAAACAACGCTTGGTAACCTTTTCCTTCTAAACCTAAAAGTTCTAAGACTAAAGCTCGGGCTTCGTCCATTACGGCTACGAAATCTTTGCTTCGGTGCGAAATTTCTAAAAGGGATAAGCCTGAATGGTTAAAATCTAAAATGGCTTGCGCCGATTGTTGAAAAACTTCTTGAGGAAGAATACAAGGACCTGCGCTGTAGTTGTGTTTTTTCATGGTGTGGGTTGTAGTTAGGTGTGTGTTTTTTAAAAAAGCAAATTTCGGAAATAGCAATTAAAAATCACGTTATAATTTCATAATAATTCGACCATGTTATTAACGAAAACGTTATATATTTTAGTAAAAAATTACAATTCTGTAATTATATATTTGATAAAAAATGCAAGGTGTCTACATTATCAGCATAATCCCATAGCTTTGGTTGTTGGGTTTGCCCAAAGGGAATGCTGTTTTCTATCAAATTATTGGAAACGACACATTGGATCTGATCGGCCTCTTGATGCAGTTTTGTGGTAACGGCCTGGATGTCATCATAATACTCATAAAATACTGAAGAAATAGGGGAGGCATAACTGCTGTCTTCTTTAATGGTTAAAAATTCATTATCCAATAATTGAAAATTACTCATTAAGAAAACCGCTTTGTTGTAATCGTAGTTGTTGGCATATTTTTCATACTGAATCACGTCTCGGTATTCGTAAATAGCCTTGAAGAACGAATCGAAATGGTAGCCTTTTGGCACAAATAATTTGGAAACGTTGCGACAACCCAATCCAAAATAACGAAAAATATCTTCTCCCAATCCCACTAATTCCTCATGCGTTTCCTTGCCGTTAAGTACGGCAACCGAATTTCTATTTTTCCGAATGATACTCGGACAGTCTTTGAAATAATATTCAAAATAACGCGCTGTATTGTTGCTTCCTGTGGCAATCACTGCATCAAAACCTTCTAATTTTCCTTCCACAAACGTTATTTTTTCGTTAAGTTGTGGTTGCAGTGCAATCAAGTATTGGGTTAAAAACCGGATGAGGTGTTGGTCGTTTGAAGAGGTTTTGATGGCAACAGCATGACCCGAAATCAAGACCGAAAGAAAGTCGTGAAATCCGACTAAGGGAATGTTTCCAGCTAAAATTAGTCCTACTTTTTTGGGACTTGTATTGGTGAAATTATAAGGAGAAAGCCACTGATTTAGGTTGGTTTCGGTCAGTGCACCGGCCCACGATTGTAAACTAAAATAAACTTGTTCGGGGGTAAACCAACCGTTGTGCGATTGCGACAATTCAATTAATGTTATGAAATCATCATAGAAGGCTTCGTTTTGAACTACCGAAGCATCTTTTGTGTTTTGGGCTAGAGAAAATTGGCGTAAAAAATTTCCCAATTCAACAAAACTCGATTTAATTTCATTTTGTAACATTTGTAACTTGTATATATGTGGTTTACATTGTAATTTTGCACAAATATAGTAAGTAAAAGGCATTAGCCAAAAGTTTGAAACAATTAAACTTTGAAACCCATAAAACGAATAAAATGGCAATTATTATTACGGATGAATGTATCAATTGCGGGGCTTGTGAACCCGAGTGTCCCAATACTGCAATTTATGAAGGAGCCGATGATTGGCGCTATAAAGACGGTACCAAATTAAAAGGTAAAATTGTATTACCCGATGGTTCTGAAGTAGATGCTGATGCGGCACAAACACCACTGTCTGACGATATCTATTATATAGTACCCGGTAAATGTACCGAATGTAAAGGATTCCATGAAGAACCTCAATGTGCGGCGGTTTGTCCGGTAGATTGTTGCGTTCCCGATGATAACCATGTAGAAAGCGAAGAAACTTTGTTGAACCGACAATCGTTTTTACATAATGAATAAACCAAGTCCCGATGTAAATCGGGATTTTTTTTGTCTTTTTTGATTTTAGTAATATTTTCAATTAATAGCAGTATATTTGCACACTTTTAAAAATTACATTCAGAATGAAACGCTTTGCGTTACATATCATTTAAAAAAAAATATCAGATAGATATGAAAGCAGGAATTGTAGGATTACCAAACGTTGGAAAATCAACCTTATTTAATTGTTTGTCAAACGCTAAAGCGCAAAGTGCTAACTTTCCGTTTTGTACCATTGAGCCTAATATAGGTGTAGTAAATGTTCCCGATCCACGTATTGCACGTTTAGAGGAATTGGTAAAACCAGAGCGTGTACAAATGGCAACTGTCGATATCGTAGATATTGCTGGATTGGTTAAAGGAGCGAGTAAAGGTGAAGGTTTGGGAAATCAATTCTTAGGAAACATTAGAGAATGTAATGCGATTATTCACGTTTTGCGTTGTTTTGATAATGATAATATTGTGCATGTGGATGGCAATGTAAATCCCATACGCGATAAAGAAACCATCGATATCGAATTGCAATTAAAAGATTTAGAAACCGTAGAAAAACGTTTGGAAAAAACCAATCGTGCCGCAAAAACGGGCAATAAAGAAGCGCAGGCGGAAAAAGCATTGTTGGATCGCATTCGCGAAACTCTTTTGGCTGGAAAATCGGCGCGTACAGTATTGCCTCAAAATCAAGATGAGGTGGATTTGATGGAAGAATTCCAATTGATCACTACAAAACCCGTTTTATATGTGTGTAACGTAGACGAAGCTTCGGCCGTAAACGGAAACAAATATGTAGATCAAGTGCGCGAATTGGTAAAAGACGAACAAGCGGAGGTAATTATTCTTTCTGTGGGAGCAGAAGCTGACATTACTGAATTAGAAAGCTACGAAGAGCGTCAAATATTTTTAGAAGATATGGGATTGACCGAACCAGGATCGGCGGTGTTGATTCGTGCAGCCTATAAGTTATTAAAACTACAAACCTATTTTACTGCGGGTGTTAAAGAAGTTCGCGCTTGGACGATTAACATTGGCGATACAGCACCAAAAGCAGCTGGCGTAATCCATACCGATTTTGAAAAAGGATTCATCCGTGCCGAGGTAATTGCTTTCGAAGATTTCTCAAATTATGGTTCGGAAGCCAAAGTTAAAGAAGCTGGAAAGTTACGTGTGGAAGGAAAAGAATACATTGTCAAAGATGGCGATGTCATGCATTTCCGTTTTAACGTGTAATTACTTTTTAGCCTTGTAAATACTCATGTTTTGATCATAAATAGGGCTTTCTACATCAAGGAAGTCCAATACGCTATGAAATACATGGTGCTGCGATAGTATTCCGTTGTTTTTTAGTTGCCCAGTACCTTTGGATGTCCAAACGATAAATGGAATGTCTAACTGTTCCTTTGGTGCAATACTAACGGGTAACCCATGCATGTATAAGTTTTTTTCTCCCAACGATTCTCCGTGATCCGAAAGGAAGAGCATGGTTGAATTGTATTCGGGCAATTGTTTTAAATCGCCAATTAGGGTAGCGAGTATGTAATCGGTATACAATATGGTGTTGTCATACGCGTTGATCAATTCGTTTTGCGTACAATTTGCCAATTCTACACTGGTACAAACGGGTAAAAATTTATTGAATTTGGGTGGGTATTTTTTAAAGTAAGTGGGTCCGTGACTCGTGCTGGTATGCAATACGACTAATATTTTATTCTTTTTACTGGCTAAAATTTGTTCTTTTAAACCTTTGAGCAATATTTCATCATAATTATACGAATCATCGTTGACTAGTTTTTTGAGCGCTTTTCGGTCTTGAAAATTCTTTATTCGTACGGTTGGTTCGCCCCAGTTGGTCGTTCTCCAAATCACATCAATGTCTTTGTTTTTGAACAAGTAATTGGGTAATATTTCAAATAACTTTCCGGTATTTTTGTATTCTAATATGCATTTTACCCCCGCCGTTGTGTAGGTGGCGCAGGATTCTGCTTTATAGCTTTTTACGTTTTCTATTTTAGACAAAAGCGGATTGGTGTTTTTGGGATACCCATACAAAGAAAAATTCTGACTTCTAGCAGATTCTCCAATGACAAGAACAAAGATGGATTTTTCTTGGTTGGCTACTTTTGAAGCAGGCAAGGGTATTTGTTTTTCATTTTTTTGACTTTTGTGGTAGTAAAATCGTGATGTATTAACGACATACGACCACGGCATCACAAGCGCACCTAACGTCTTCGAGTTTTTATCAATCCAGAGCCAATTGGAGGAATTGGCAAACGCTAACGACAGTACAAAAAGAAGCGTCAATCCGATAGTAACCATGAATTTCTTGAATTTCACTTCTGGAACTGGTGTTTTTAGCAATAAAACACTAGGAAGTATTCCCAAGAAAATAAGATAGATTACCATTTTGATAGAAAAGAAACTGCTCGATTCTTCAAAATTGGTATTCAGAATGTTGCCAATCATGGTTTTGTCAATAATCACGCCATAGGTATTGATAAAATAGAGCGCAATGGCGTTGATGATGAAAAACAGGACGAGAATCCATTTTCCGACCTTTCGCAATAAAAACAAACCAATATAAAACACCAAGGCATTTAAGATGATAAGTAAGATCGTAATACTGGATAAAAGTACGATTCCGTTTACACTTGATAATTCGGCATTTTCACAAACAAATTTATAAAAAGGAAAATGGTACAATACCAGATTTACGAGGCTAATATAAAGGGCTAAGAAATTTAATTTATTGATTTTTT
>JAGNZI010000026.1 GCA_017984495.1 Flavobacterium sp. | reverse complement strand
CTAAAAATAACCGTTGGTTTTGGATACACTGTTATCTCAATGCTAAATGTTGGACCCGTACATATACCTGCGATCGGAGTAAGTACATAGGTAGCGGTTGCAATTTGATTGGTTGTATTTGTTAATGTTTGTTGGAAATCGATAACTGCTGTTCCTTGTGCAGTTTCTCCAGTAATAGCTCCAATTGGACTAATTGTAGGTAGTCCCCAGGTATACATTGTAGTATTTGGAACTGTATTTCCATTTCCATCTTGTGGCGTGAGTGTAACAGTGTTTCCACTACATGCAATCAGCGTCACATTATTTACAAATGGTATCGGATTGATGATTACCTCTGCGGTATATGAGGTCACGCTTGTACAACCTCCAGAAGAAAAAGTAACCACACAATAGTAGTATAATGTTCCAACGGATGAAGCGCTAGGTGTGTAGGTGTTTGAATTGGTTCCAACAGGTGTTCCACCCACTGTTGTATTGGTTGTGTTAGAATACCATTGAAAAGAAGCTGTACCCGTTCCGTTGGCATACGCCACGCTAAGCGCAGTTGGTGTTCCTCCGATACATACCGAGCTTCCAGTTGGTTGTGAAGTAATGGTAGGTGCGGCTACCACGATAACTTCTGCTACGGCACTTGTTACAGTACAACCCACACCGGTCTGATTGATAACACAATAGTAGTAGGTGGTTCCTACAATCGATGTGTCGGGAGTATAATTTGAATTGGTCGCATTTGCAATAGCAGTTCCGATACCCGTTGCAGTGGTAGCTGAATACCATTGGTAGGTGAAAGTGCCAATTCCGCCGGTAACCGTTACACTTAAATCATTTGGTGTAGTACCTTGACACAAACTTTGACTTGCCAGTGGTTGGGCGTTAACTACAGGATCTACCACCACAATAACTTGTGCCACTTGAGATGAAGTAGAATTACATCCGTTGCCACTAAGAGTAACCACACAGTAGTAGTAATACGTTCCAACGGAAGAAAAAGCAGTGGGAGTATAAGAAGCAGATGTAGCACCAGTAATCATAGATCCACCATTATTTGTAGCATTTGTATTGGAATACCATTGGTAGGTTGCAGTTCCGGCACCTCCCGTATAAGCAACCGTTAAAGCAGAAATGGATCCACCTACGCAAATAGATTGCGTTGCTAAAGGTTCTGTGCTAATGGTGGGAAGGGGATTGATGATTACCTCTGCGGTATCTGAAGTTACACTTGTACAACCTCCAGAAGAAAAAGTAACCACACAATAGTAGTATGACGTTCCAATGGATGAAGCTATAGGTGTGTAGGTATTTGAGTTGGTTCCAACAGGTGTTCCACCCACTGTTGTATTGGTTGTGTTAGAATACCATTGAAAAGAAGCCGTTCCCGTTCCGTTGGCATAAGCCACGCTAAGCGCAGTTGGTGTTCCTCCGATGCATACCGAGCTTCCATTTGGTTGTGAAGTAATGGTAGGTGCAGCTACCACAATAACCTCTGCTACGGCACTTGTTACAGTACAACCCACACCGGTCTGATTGATAACACAATAGTAGTAGGTGGTTCCAACAATCGATGTGTCGGGAGTATAATTTGAATTGGTCGCATTTGCAATAGCAGTTCCGATACCCGTTGCAGCGGTAGCTGAATACCATTGGTAGGTAAAGGTACCAATTCCGCCAGTGACAGTTATACTTAAATCATTTGGTGTAATACCTTGACACAAACTTTGACTTGCTAATGGTTGGGTGTTAATTACAGGATCTGCCACCACAATAACTTGTGCCACTTGTGATGAGGTTGAGTTACATCCGTTGCCACTAAGAGTGACTACACAATAGTAGTAATACGTTCCGACTGTTGAAAAAGTTGCGGGAGTATAAGAAGCAGATGTAGCTCCAGTGATCATAGATCCACCACTATTTATAGCAGTTGTATTGGAGTACCATTGGTAGCTTGCAGTTCCAGCTCCACCTGAGTAAGCTACCGTCAAAGCAGAAATAGATCCGCCCACGCAAATAGATTGCGTTGCCAAAGGTTCAGTGCTGATGGTTGGTAGTGGGTTTACATTAACAATGGCTGTTTGCGATACAGTTTTAGTACATACTACAGGGTTTGAATCTTGGATTGATATTAATTCATAAGTGTAGGTTCCTAAAACACTTGTTGGTGAAGCTAAAGTAATTGAATTTCCTAATGTGGTAGTGATTGTTTGAGGTAATCCGTTGTTTAAAGTGTACGTAAATGTGAACGGTGCTGTACCAGATGTTCCTGTAAAGGTTAGTAAAGGTGCTGTTGCATTAATACATAGGTCAGTTGATCCTGTTAAAGTTCCATTCGGGCTTGCATTTACCTGTATCACAAAAGATTTAGGGGTACCGATACAACCAACACTATTATAAGTAAAAGTTGGTGTAACATTAATCGTGCTTGATATTTGTGAATTCGAACTATTTTGAGCAATAAAAGTTGCAATATTTCCAGATCCAGGACTTGTTAATCCAATCGAACCATTCGAATTAGTCCAAGAATAAGTTGTAATTCCAATCGTATTAAGAGAATTAAATTGAATTTCAGGAATTGCTGCACCACTACATACTTCAATTGGATTGGGTTGAACAAGTTCACCCATTGGATTGACAGTAATAGTAAAAGTTTTTGCAACTCCCGAACAAACTAAACCTCCATTGGTAAAGCTAGGTGTAACGGTTAGGGTTGCCGTAATCGGTTGTGAAGTTGTGTTTGAAGTAGTGAAGGTTGGAATAGCACCTGCTCCAGAAGCTGTAATACCTATTGCAGTAGTGTCACTGGACCAATTGTAAGTAGTTGTTCCATTGGTGTTAGCAGTAGTGAAGTTAATAGCAGGTACCACTACATTGTGACAAAAAGTTAAGTTATTGGGTTGATTTACATTTGCTGCAGGATTAACTGTTATGGTAAATGTTTTGGTAGGGCCATTGCAACTAGTACTTCCATCAGTGTAAGAAGGTGTTATTAAAATAGTAGCTGTAATTGGACTTGAAGTTAAGTTAGTTGCAGTAAAACTAGGAAGGTTACTGTTTCCATTTGCAGCGAGTCCAATAGACGGGGTATCATTCACCCATGTGTAAGTTGAAATTCCGATAGTATTAGTTGTAGTTAATGCAATGGAAGGAACTACATCATTAGGACAAAAGATCAAGTTGTTTGGTTGGTTTACCTGTGCCAAAGGATTGACTCCAATGCTAAATGAAATACTAGGTCCCGTACAAGAAACACCATTATTTGTGAATGTAGGTGTAACTGTGATTATTCCAGAAATGGGACTTGTGGTAGGATTGGTAGCAGTAAAATTCAAATCACCACTTCCAGAAGCAGCAAGACCAATAGCTGTATTTGTATTTGTCCAATCATAAATTGTTGTTCCGCCTGAGTTGTTTGTACCAAAGGGAATATTAACTTGTTGGTTATGACAAGCTGAAAGATTAGCAACCGACTGAATTTGAGCGTTTGGATTTACTGTAATTGTAAAGGTAGTAGGTGTTCCGTTACAAGTAACCCCATTGTTTGTGTACGTTGGGGTGACTGTAATGGTAGCTATTTTAGGGATTGAGGTTGTATTGATAGCTGTAAAAGCAGGTAAATTACTTGTTCCAGAGTCACCTAATCCGATGGAATTATTGGAATTGCTCCAAGCAAAATCTGTGGTGCCTCCTGTTATTATTGTTGAAAAAATTTGGGATGGAATAGAACTTCCATTGCAAACTACAATATTTTGAATGGTATTGATTTGCGCACTCGGATTGATTGTGATAGTAAAACTTGTTGGTGTTCCAGGACAATCTGTTCCCCCACTAGAATTAATAGGTGTAACTGTTATCGTTGCAGTGATTGGGCTGGTACTTGTGTTGGTTGCTGTAAAACTAATGGCTCCCGATCCTGAAGCACTTAATCCAATCAATGGATTAGAATTAGTCCAAGAAAAACCAGTTGCATTCAGTCCAGTGAAAGTAATTGGACCAACTGCAGATCCGTTACAAAAAATACTATTTGTAACCGGATCGATTGAGGGAGTAGGTAATATGGTAATGATAACATCATCTGTTCCAAAAGAACATGGTCCAGGAGGATCATCAGTAGTCAACGTTAAAGTGATGGTGCCTACAAAATTTGTGGGAGGTGTAAACGTTGAAATTAATGAACTGGGATTCGAAAATGTACCTCCGTTGGATGATGTCCAACTTCCACTAGAAGCTGCTCCTCCGATAATACCGGTTAAATTAAGTGTTGAATTTTTACATATTGGTGAATAGTTACCTGCATCTGCACTTGCACTAGAATTAATTTGAACAGACACATTAGATGAAACAGATGGACAGGGTCCAATAGGATCGTCTGAGATAAATGTAAAAACAATTGTTCCTGTAAAATTGGTGGGCGGTAAATATACCGGAGATAATGAATTTGCATTTGGAAAAAAAGTGCCGTTGGGTATAGATGACACCCAATATCCGGTTGATATTCCACCAGCTAACGTTCCGGTCAATTGAATATTTGAATTAAAACAAGTAGCAGTCGGCCCTGAGGCAGTAATTTGAACTCTCGGATTTACAATAATAGAACTGGTGTAACTTTTACTGCCACATTCGTTTGTTAAAGTAAGCGTGTAATTATAAGTGCCCGGAGAACTAAAAGTAAGGGTCGGATTTGCCGCTGTTGTACTCGAAATAGTAGCTGGAGGTGTACTGCCAAAATTCCAAAGATAAGTTACAGCTTGTGTTGCATAACAGTTGTTAACTATGGGTGATAAGGTAATGCTTTCGCCTTCGCATATGATTTGATCTGTTAAAATAGTAGAAGGTTTGTCTTTTACGGTAATGGATTTTATTTGCACATCATCCACACATAAAGCACCAGGTACTGGTGTTTGAAGAGAAGTAGTTAGTTGAACTTCATAGACTCCCGGACTTGTAAAAGAAATTCCGGGTTCAAAAGAAGACGCATTGCCACTAGAAAATGTCCATTCTGGAGCAGAAACACCAGGGCAGTTTTGAGGGTTTGCTTGGGTAATTTGCCAATTGTAATTATTCGTATTTGAACAAAATGGGGTGCTCGATGTATTGGTTGGAGTAATTGTGGCGGGAGCACAGATGGTAAATGCAGATAAATTAAAATCTGCTACTACAGCAGGAGTGATACAAATGGGATGTTCAATTGTATTCATTCCACAATCATTACCCGTGATCATCTTAATTATATAATTTCCAGGCTGATTAAAAATCACATTCAACGGGGTAGTTCCATCGGTCCATTCCGTCCAATCATATAAGTTGTTTGCTTCTGTAAATCCATTTGAACTTCCTAATGAACTTCCTGCAGCTAATGTAAAACCAGTATTTGGCGTAATTTCCCAATACATACCATAATTGGGGTTACAACCAAATGTTCCCACATTTTCTCCAGGGTCTGTAATATCTGTAAAGACAACATTGCTTTGTACGCAGGCTACCTGTGCAGATTGATTAAAATCGGGATCTGTTTCAAGGGATACGCGAATGGGTCCAATAGATGTAAAAGTACCTTGTGGACTACAGGGGTTGGATGCCACTACTTGAATCGAAAAAGAATCGGCATAAACACTATTGTTGATAGTAGAATTGGTCCCACAGGATGTGTTTGGAAAATGATAATTTAATACATACGGGTTTGATGGCAAGCCATTTGGAAAAACAATAGGCGCCGAACCATCATTAATCGTTATCGTATAGGTAGTTCCCGGAATCGTGTTGTTGCTTGTGAGGATTGAAAATTGATAACTGCTAGGATTACAAGCTAATCCTCCAGATCCAGATATGGTTACTGTTGGCGGAGGGTTTCCAACATAAACAGAATAATTTTTTGTAACGGAGCAGCCGCTGGAGTAATTTATGGTATAAACTAAATTGTACAAACCTGCAGTAGTATAATTGTGACTTCCTATTGAAGTTACAATTGCCGTTCCATCACCCCAATCTACACTAAAGGTAGTTCCAGATGGATAAGAACTGGTGCTTAAATCTACAAATTGAAAAACACCAAAATTAAATCCACAACGTGTAAAAACAGTTACCCCATTTTGAGTACTTGTGCTGTACCCAGTTCCTGTATTTGTAATAGTTAAGGCAGGTAATGTCACATTTATTACAACCACATTGACACTGGTACTGATTCCATCAACACTGAGAATAGTGGTATAATTTCCTGCTGTTGGGTACGTAATTGTATGCGGACCAGCTGAATTAGAAGCGGTTGTATTTCCTCCTGCAAAACTCCACGCATAGGTAGATCCAGCATTTACTCCGGTCGAAGTATTTGTATAAGTAATAGATTGGCCGTTGCAAATAGTGATCGTGCCACCCACTGCAGCCGGATTGGAAGAAAAACTTGGAACAACAACTAAATTTGTTGCTGTAAAATGAGAGGAATTTGTTGCATTTGGGTTAGCAAAACCAGCCCAATTTGACAAAACAATAATAAGAAAGATCCAAATACAGTAAACTTTTTTCATAGTAATCATTTTAGCTTGTAATGATTGATATAAATTGGTTTATTACCAGCATATACAAAGATTCAAATTTACGACAATATATTGTTACTTATACTAACAAGCAAAAGATATTTCGATGGTATTTAATTTTTAGAATGGGTAATACGTTTAATCTTAACTCAGTTTGATCTCTTTTAGTATGTTTTTTTGGCATGCACCATGGGTCGGGCTATTCGCTTTATCTCTTGTTTCGTTGAAACTTCACAAGAGGATGACGCTGCTATCCCTCATGCTGTTTTAATTATGATAAATCAATGTTCAATGATTTTTCACAGTTTTATCGAAAAAAAAACAGCTTCGATGGAATGAAAAAGAATAGATTAATTAAGAGTAAGGATTCTTCTTTTCTGATTTTGTAAGAACTCGCTGTTTGTAAAAAACGAAACAAATGCCTGAAATAAGTAGAAGCCATACTGTCGAATCGATGGGTGCGGCACTATCGTCAGGGTCGTTGTTTGTCTCGCCCGTGGTACCAAAATCAGTCGGAGTACCCGAAGTTTGACACATGAGTTGTGTCGAAAAAAATAAGAACAGGAATAAAAAGAAGAGCGAATAAATTTTTTTCATGATGGCATTTATTAATACATTGTTTTTAAAGTAATCCATTGTTCGTTTTCAGTACATATTTTCACAAGCAACATTTGATGGGTTGGTTCTAATTGTGTGAGTTCGACACGATCCAGACGTACCGCCAAATCAGACATCAACAATCTTCCCAGGCAATCATAGACTAGAATTTTTTGAAAGGCTCCCTTGCGCGTTTCAAGAACTAATTTTTTGTTTTCTGTGTAAATACGTATGCTGTTTGCATCCGCAATTGGGTCGTAAACACCCAAATTTGGGAGGTAGACAACCTCAAATCGGTTGTTGTAAATTCCTTCGTTAGACCAAAAGGAGTATGGTGCAATCGAAATATTAGAAGTAATCCCTGTTTGATTATCCCGAATATACACAGTTTGATTATTGGCAAATAGCCCATCAAAATGATGCAACGAAATCGAATAGGTTCCGGCAACTTGACAATCAAATCCAAGGGGTACTTCGTCGTTTGGTGAAAACGGTAAAGCGCGACCCTGAATCACAAAGTTCTTGTTTCCTATTATGGAATATAAATAACTTCCTGAATTCCCGTAGGAAACACCATCAAATTGACTGTCATCGTTTTGTGTTGCTCCCGTTACATATCCGATCATGATTTGATTGATTTGCGTAGTGGTGCCCAATCCTAAATTCAGCCAAATTCTATTTTTTTCAACCAATGTTCTAAAAAATTGATGCGCCTGATTGTTTGTTCGAAGTGCGTTGGTAAACTGAATTGCGCCTCCACTTTTAGCTTTTACAAAAAAACCTTGACCAACTTGGATGCTTCCATCTGGAGTTTCAGCGGGTGTATGATAGGCTGGGTCGGTTACCTCGATTTCCGTAGCAGATGTTGCGCCCGTTGCATTCCAAGTAGCGTAATTGGTGCCCGATTGAAACAAACCATTGGCATCCATAGAAAGGGTGTGTGCATAAAAATACAATGTTCCTTCGATGGTATCAGAATTTGCCAAAACAAAATCGGTAGCATCCATAGTAGAAGGGTAGGGATTGCCAACTAAATTAAAGTTGTAAGTAGGCGAATAGGCAACATTAAATGACAAAGTACCATTGTTTGGCACACCATAAAAGCTGCCTGCCCATTCGACTGGAACCGAAGCCGACTGGTCATTGGGTGCGCGAACTACATATCCTTTTGCCGTTTCAAAAGTAGAACTGTTGGATAATGTTGAACTTAAGTAAGTATCTGTGGATGTTTGATACGTATAGAATCGGTGTGTGAGGGTTTGAGGTGAAAAGGCATAGATGTTCTGATTTGCAACAGGCGATCCCCAAAGTGTGTGATCCAATCGTACAAGATTGCTCGTGTTTCTGTTGACTAAAATAGAACCTACATTCTCCGCTAAAGGATCCATCTGAATCAAATTGGTATCATTCATTTGGGTATAGCTACTTCCAGTATCAACCGTAATCGATCCATACACAAATACATCGTGATTTGCTATAACGACAGCATTGTTTTGCGTGTGAATTGTACAAGCATACAAAGTAGTTGAAGTCGTAAAATTAGAACCAAAAATCACCTCTTTTGCATACGATGGTAATCCATTACTCCAACTACTTCCGTCCCAAGTGGTAGAACCATCACAAACGGTGGTATCTGTGTCGGTTGTGCCGTTGCAATTGTCATCGATTCCGTTTCCATATACCTCTATGGCACCTGGATGAACCGTTTCATCGGCATCATTACAATCGGAAGCATTGGTGACTAAACCGACTGTATAATCGCATGTCTCAGTAGTGGCATCACCAAAACCATCCAAATCAATATCGGCATAATACAAAGTATTGGAGTTGCTAATACCTTCTATTGATACTTGAGTTCCATACGTTGAAATTGCTCCGCTAACGGATAGTAATTTGGAATTTAAAATATTATTAACTCCAATTGAAATTGCTCCGTTTGATATAATGGTACCTTTAAACGTGCAATTGGCTGCTAGCGAAAAGGCGCCTTCAACAATCCAATATATATTGTTTGTTGACGCTCCGTTTATTAATACGATGGTTGACCCAGCACCCGATGTGAAGGCGCCACCAAATTTAAATACAAATTTTGCACTTGGATCGTTTTGAGCATCCAATAGTAAAGTTCCGGCCACCGATCCTGCAGCACCAATACTATATATTCCCGAGAATAAAGTTTCGCCACTACCAAAAGCAGGTAAATGAGTTGTAATAGTTGGCGCCATGTTTTGAAATGCAGTGTAGGCCATACCCAAATCTGTAGACGCGCTATTGGTGCTCGCATCTGCAATATGCACTTGTCCTGAGACATAAGTAGGATTAAATCCGGTGATTGTACCGATGTTGGTTCCAATCGAACCTTCAATGGTTGATGTTCCAACGTCATCGATGCTTCCAGAACTTGTAAAAACAGAAAACGCCGCTGCACTACCAATGGATGGCAAGCATTGTGCAAAAGAAGGAATTAATGGAACCAAAAAAAAAGGCAATAGAAATCCACTAAACCACTTGAAAGTAATTTTTTTCATGAGTTTTTTTTAAAGATGATAAATAGAAACGATTAATTAGACCTGAAAATGCTGTCTACGATGATATCTTCAAAGATAGCTCATAATGTATGTAATTAATGATATATTATTGTAAATCCGTGAATTATGTAAATTATAAATAAATTTTCTTTACTAGTTGTTCGCAACGAGCCGTATCATTACAAAAAAGTGTGACTTCATTCTCATTTCATTTTTTTTATTTTAAGTTTGACACTCATTATTTATAAAAAAGATGTATTTTTGTTTAATTATTTTACAAAAAAGATAAACAATAATGAAACCAATCATTGCTCCCATTCAAAAGGAACCACTTTCAGAAATTCAAATCGACCGAATTATTGAAATGGCTTGGGAAGATAGAACTCCCTTTGATGCCATTAAATTTCAATTCGGATTAGCTGAAGCGGATGTCAAAGCACTCATGAAAAAAGAGTTGAAGTTTAGTAGTTATAAGTTATGGAGAGCTCGGGTTGAAAACTGTAAGACCAAACATGTTGCCAAGCGCAGTGAAGACATTGATCGTTTTAAATGTACCAGACAGCGCGCTATTTCAAACAATAAAGTATCAAAAAGATAAAGTGATGGATGCGAAAAAACCAGACAATGTTGTGTTTTCTGAAACCCAAGGCTATCACGCAAGCTTGATGTCTTACGGGACTAGTGTAGGCGCACCTGTCATTCAAATGGATGATATTGTTGCTTTCAAGAGTAGAGGTATTCGAAGTGTCAATAAAGAATTTGAAAATAAATTCAACGAGCTCAAAGAACAATATGAAAAGTTAATGAAAGAATTCGAGTACAACGAATTGGTATACAGTTCTAAGTTTTCTTTTGAACCGGTCATTGGCGAAATTTATCATTTGTATCGAGGTGCCGATGGACTCAATTTTCTATCCTTGATTTCACCCCTCGAATGCAGTCGAGAACATTTGGGTTCGTTCCGATTGAACAGTGACAAAAAATGGATACTAATCGAATAACGACCTATAAATTGATGCAAAATCACATCTCGTCGGAGGCTATTCAAGCCATGGAAAAACAGCAAAGAGTGCACTTTATCAATAGTTTGTTGGGTTTTAAAAGTGTGGCCATGGTGGGTACTTCAGACCAGTTAGGTCAAACCAATTTGGCTATTTTTAGTTCCTTTTTTCATATAGGTGCTAATCCAGCTTTGGTTGGGATGATTTTTCGTCCCACTCCCCCCGAGAGAAATACTTTTAGCAACATCATGGAGACCGGTTTTTATACCCTCAACCATCTCAATGAGTCAAACTACCTGCAAGCACATCAAACATCGGCTCGTTACGATAAAAGTTCTTCAGAATTTGAAATGACAGGGTTGCAAGCCGATTACAAAGACAATTTTTTTGCACCGTATGTAAAGCAAAGTCATATTCAATTGGGTATCCAGTTTAAAGAAAAAGTGGACCTAACAATCAATGATACGACTTTAGTGATTGGTGAAATTCTACATGTGTATCTACCAGATGAATGTTTGAGTGACGATGGTTTTGTGCACTTAGAGCGAGCTAATACAGTTACCTGTTCGGGTTTAGATAGTTACCATACAACGACTCAGTTGGATCGATTGAGTTATGCCAAGCCAGACAAACCGATTACTTCATTATTAAAATAAAAGCGAGCAACCTATCCGAATTATGAATTTTGATAGTGTAAAATAAAGGCTCCTGCTGCAATAATTAGAATGGAAATACTATTAATGAGGCTCATTTTCTCTTTATAAAACAAGGTACCGAAAACAATGGTTAATAGGGGAGTGGCAAGAAAAAGAATGCTAGAAATAAGTGGATCTGAAACTTGTAAACCTAAAAAACTAAAGAGTAAGGCTAAAAAAATCACCAAGGCCATCATGATGGCTTTTGAAAAATAACTTTTCAATTGAAATTTGATTTCAGGAGTTTTCAAAGTAAAGAAAATCAATAGAGTAGCCGAAATAAATACCACTAATTCTTGATTTGAAATAATCAGGATCGCGGGTACTTTGGTGCCTAAATTTTTCCAATGAATTAATGAAGAAATCCCAAAACTTAATGTCATTACTAGTAAAACTAGATGCTGTTTGGGGCTAATCTTGGTTTCACTTTCTCTGTTGAAATAGACATAAAATAAGAAGCCAACAACGATTATTATTAATCCCAGTATAGATTTCATTACCGGAGTATTCTCAAAAAAATATAAATACAATGCCGTGAAGAATATTCCGATTAAATTATAGATTCCAAGCCATTGGAGAGGTGCTTTTTTAAGAACTGTTAGCATGCAAAACAAGCCCAAGACTCCGAATAGTGAGCCCAAGGTGATTTTTCCTATCGGCTGGTTTTGGTATATTTCAAAACCATGCATATATAGTAATAGCGAGGTTGCTAGGGTAGTTGTGAAAAACGCTCTGTATCCTATTAAAAAAGGTACCGAAGAATTTTGTAGGTTTTTCTTCCACAGCACATTGTTTAATGCAAATAAGACAATAGAGGTAAGAATATAAATCATAGGGGGATGACGCTAATAATCCCATTCGGATTATATAAATTATCAAATTCTAATCGATGTGTAAATTGATTGCTGATTCGTGTTTCAAATATTAATTTGATTTCATTTTCCAATTCATTTAATTTTAAATTTTGCAACACTTCTTTGGCTGTATGGAAGATGATGTTTAATTCATGAATGGTTTCTGTATTTTTGATTTCATTCTTGATCCAATCTTTAAAATAAGAGCTGTAATCATTTAGCTGTGAGGACCCATTAAATTTGAGATGTAAATACCAAAACTTATAGGCCATAAAGCGAATTTTTGGAAAAATATGCAGGTTGTTTATCTCGGCTTCCCAGATTGGATCTTCATAAAGTTTTTTACCTACTTCAAAGGCTTTTTCATGGTGATTCAAGTAATAGTTTCGAAACAAAACGGCTTGTGAAAAAACCATATCTCTAATGTAATCTTTAGATTGTTTGTTTGTTTTGAGCATGTAGTTTTCGATACCTTCAGCGTATCCATTCATTCGATAATAGGGATCAAACAAAGATTCTATTAAAATAGTCCGAACAAACGGATGATCTCCATACTCTTTAGTGAACTTTGGAAATAAGTTGGTTTTTTGAAAATTTATAAAGGTCTTTACTCCAAAAAATTCTTGGGTTTTATAATTTTCTTTTTCTAGCGTATTGTAGATCTCTATTAAGGGCTTGAAGTTTTCATTGACAACAAAATTTTCAATGACAATATTAATTGAATTATTTAAAAATTTTGGTTCGTTGTAAAGATAATTCGAATCATAATATTTCAAGAAAGTGTTCCAATCGGGGTACCCGCAAAATTTTGCGAGTACATTATAGGTATTTTTATAGGGTTTACTCGTATTTGATGGATATAAGAAAAAACGGTACAAAGTAGACTCGGATAAAAAACCATTTTTTTCATTTGCAATAAATTGGCTGATTATACGACAATCGTTTTTAGTAGAAATAAAAATTCCAGTTTTATTGAAAATAGATTCTAATAAAAGCTTTTTGTCGTTCATTCTGTTTTTTTTGTTTTTATAAAATTACAAATTATAATACCGAATAAAAATTAAATTTTCTATAAAAATAGTTCAAGTTAGTTCATGTTGTTGTGTGCTTCTCAAGAGCACGAATTTAGTTTATATAATTCTTATATTTAGCCCAAATATAGCCCATATGAAAAACAGTTTCTCACAACTATTAATAGATGTTCAGAAAAAGTCCGGAATCACCGTTGCGGCTGTAAGGGATGTTAAAAACTTAAAAGAAGAAATTGAATCGGTTACACAACTAAAAATTGGATTCAATACCATGAGGCGGTTTTATGGATTCTTGCCTTCTACGGTTCCTTCCGCTGCAACCTTAACTCTTTTGTCTAAATACCTTGGTTTTTCTTCTTATTCTAGTTATGTGAGTAACAAATTGAATTATGATGAATGGTACTTTCAGCAGAAATTACTTCACTTGCAATTAAAAAATAATTTGGATGATGATGCTATAGCTTTGATGGAAATAGGATTGACAAATAAAAATAATATTGTATCCATAGCAAATTTCATTACACATTTAATCACACAAAATGACATTCAAGGTTTGCAATTTGTTTTTAATTCCGTTTCGTTTCAAAATCTAACGGATAGTGATTGTTTGAAATTTTCTACAATTGTTAGCTTTCGTCTATTAGCACTTGAACAAAAGAAAGCGATACAAATTTATAAAGCTTTGATCCCAATTCGTGGCTTTAGAAATTTAGTGCCTTTGTATTATATCGATTACACTCATTTGGGAGGAATGTATTCTAAAATATTAGAGTTAGTGCAAAAGTCTTCCAATTCTCGTTCAGATACCTTGTTTGTAAAATTAATGCTTTATTATAAATCATTCTATACTACTGTTGCTAGTAGTCCAAAAGAATCGGTTGAATTACCCTCAGATTATTCATCCTATCATCCCGTTTTAAAAGGGCGTTATGTTGGTTATTTGATATTAAAGGCAGAAAAGATAGATAAACAAACAGAAAAAATGGTTTTGAACGAATTCAAAAAAAACAAGGTTAGTTTGTTTGCACAAGAAGTGATCACAACTTTGATTATAAGAGAGGCGTATGAACTATTATCAAAAATATTTGACACCCATTACGAAGATTTGTTTGACACCAGTTCATGGTCCTATAAAACGATAGATTCAATTAATTTAATAGGTTTAGCCAATGTAAATTGGAACCGTCAAAATTATGTGTCAGCGCGCCGAAACTTGGAATTGGTTGAATTAGAAAAAGTGGAATTGGGATATTTCGAATACATTTCGATGTTTTACTATCTGACAAAGTTAAAAATCAGCGCTTCTGAAAATGATCTAAAATTGAATAATTTGACTCAATTAGCGCTTCAATCAAGTATTGATAAAACTAATTTTGTAAGGTTTCAAGATGAAATGAATAAGCATTTATTGGTTTGCTCGAGTAATTAATTTCACGATAGTTGTATGATTTCGTAGAAACTTAATACAGCAAGTATTTCTTTTCGTTATTGCGCCATCCTGCTTGGTTTTCGTAGGGAACAAAGTAGATCTTTAGATCGGCTTGGTTTTCGTAATCTACAAAATAGATTTTTGTTTTGGCCTGATTGGAATATTGAGTAAAAAACCATTTACCATTGTTTTCCCCTGCTTGATTTTCATACTTCACTTTGTAGACTTTTAAGTCGGCTTGGTTTTCATATTTTACCACAAAAACTTTCACGTCTGCCTGGTTATCATATTGCGTACTGAATACTTTTTGTGCGTTTCCTACTTGGCAAAAAGCCAGTAAAATAAGGGTTAGGATGGTTTTCATAGGGTTTGATTTGTAATCAAATATACGAATTTTGATTGCACAATCTATTTTTGAATTCAAAAATGAATGGGCATAAAAAAACCGATTAGTTTCCTAATCGGTTTCTGTTGCGGAGAAAGAGGTAAAAGAACTTACTCTTGAGCACCAGTATTTTCAATATGTTACGAATCTAATTTTGTGTGGGTACACCCTGATGTTTCTAACATTGATTATGGGACAAGCTATATCTCCAGGATTAGATGGATCGTAATTAACACCATTTTTAAAATTACCTAAATTTTCTAATTTTGTTGCTCCCCAACCCTCAGGAATATCCCTTTTCAACGCTTCATTCCAAACCATTTTGCCGCCGCTACTTTTGTACGGTTTCCCATTGTCATCTGGAAAATCAAACTGCACAAACCAATAATCATACAACGTCTTAGCCATAGCTTCTAACTCTGCATTGATTTTGTTGTTTAAATCAATTTTTGCATTTAAATCACTTATATTTTTTGATAATCCTTTATAATTTATATTAGGATTAATTGGAATTAAAAGATCTGCAATATGAGATGTATTAATAACACCCTGAACAGAACCTTTGACAACTCCTAAAATTTGCTTCTTTATAAATGGGCTATCAAAGAAAAATTTTAAAAGATTTGATTCTAATTTATTTTGATTAGGTTCAATTATTACAGCATTCAAAACCTGTGCGTCAAAATCTTCTTTAAAAACATTTGCCTTGCCATTTTCGCCATGTCGAGCTATTATTATATCTCCTTTTTTTATTTGAGATTTTTTATTTTTTTGATGAAACTCTTTTGTAACATATTTTAAATTAGAATAATCAATTCCATTTTCACTTATATCAGTTGTTCTAATTAAAGGAATTCCTTTTTCCTTTTCACAATAAAAATTATTTATTGAACCAACAAATCCAACTTTGACCCTATTAACTAACTCAGATAGTGGTGTTAATTTGAAATTATTCATACTTCAATCCTTTCAAATTATTCTGAATTTCTTTATCCAAAGTATTACTTTCGGCAAACAAGGTTTCTAAATGGTTTCCAAAGGTTTTCATTTTATTTGTAAATTCTTTAGGTGTAATGTCGGTATATTCAATTTTTACTTCAAAATATTGTCCGGCACTCAAGCTATGGTTTTTGGCTATTAAATCATCATAACTTACCACTACAGAGAAATCATCTATGGCAGTTTTGCTATTAAATGTGTCAATAATTTTATCTTCTTCTTCAAGAGATAAAACTGTTTTTTGGTTTTTACCTTCTTTGATGGTGGTGCCTAATTTTGAGGCATCAATCAGCACCACATCGCCTTGGTTTTGTTTGTCCAAAAAGATAATGGAAACGTTAGTACCTGTAGTCGCAAAAATATTACTTGGCATGCTCACCACACCAGCAAGCATTTTACTGCTTACCATGCGTTCTCTAATTTTTTTATCAATGCCACTTTGTGCGGTAATAAATCCAGTAGGCACTACAATAGCGGCTTTTCCTTTATCTTTTAGCGTGTACATAATGTGTTGCAAAAACAGCAAGTAAATAGCCATCCCTTCTTTTTTGGCTTTTGGAATATTGGGTATGCCTGCAAAAAAGCGGTCGTGGTTTTCTTTGGTATCCAGTTCAGCACTAAAATCAGAGAAATCTAATTTAAACGGTGGGTTGCTCACAATATAATCAAACTGCTGTAAGCGTCCGTTTTTGTCTTTATGGAACGGTTCTAAAATGGTGTTTCCTTTCACCACATTGGGAATGGAGTGTACCAAGTCGTTCAAAATTAAATTCAAACGCAACAAATTAGACGACTTTTGCGAGATGTCTTGCGAGTAAATGGTGCATTTATCTTCTCCAATTTGGTGGGCTAAATTCATCAATAGCGTCCCAGAACCGGCACTTGGGTCATAACAGGTTACGTTACTCACATTCTCACTTACTAAACAACGTGCCATAATTTTAGCTACAGCATGCGGTGTAAAATATTCGGCATATTTTCCGCCACTGTTGGTGTTGTAATCTTTAATTAAGTATTCGAAAATCGTAGCATAAAAATCAAATTTCTCATGAAAAATATGCTCAAAACTAAAATTGACTAATTTGTTAATGATAGCTTTGCAAAACTCATCTCTCTTGTCAGTTACATATTTACTGATGTTTTCAAACAACACAATTTTTTCGCCCCCTTCGGTAATCACCGAGAAGATGTCACTGTTTTCTTTGGCAATATCCAATAAGGTCGCATCAAACAAATCGGCAAATTTGGGTTCGTTTTGTTTTTCAAACAAAGTCGTAATAAACTGGTGCGGTTGCAAACGTGCGGTGCTTTCACTCATTTGAAACGAAAGCATTTCGTAATCGTCTGTAGTATAAGCAGCCAAAACGGCTTTTAAATCGGTAGCATTTGCAATTTTTGGGTCTATTTTTTTCAGTTCGTGAACAAATTTATCGTTCAAAAACTTGTATAAAAATACTTGAGTGATAATCTTAAATTCGTTTCCGTCATTTCCCAAACCGTAATTGGCACAAACGCTTTTTAGTTCGTCAATCAGGTTTTTAGTTTGGGTTTCAAATTGTATGGTTGTGGTCATTTTTATAAAATGGGGTTATTGTTAATTGTTATTGTTTATTAGATTGACAACTAATTTAATCATCATGTCTTTTTCTTCCGATTTACTTTCGGCTATCATGATGGTTATGGCTACCAATGCGTTATCGCCTATTCGTTTGTTTCCTAGTTCGTTGTACAGTTTTTGATTCATATCCAAAAAGTAGATGAATAGACCAGCTGCTATCCGCTTATTTCCATCTGAAAACGAATGGTTTTTAACCACAAAATACAACAAATGTGCGGCTTTTTCTTCTAGGGAAGGGTATAAGTCATTTGTGTCAAAAGTTTGGTATATGGTATCTAAAGAACTTTTGAACGATTGGTCTTTTTCGTTGCCAAACAAAGAGCCCGCTTTTTGAAAATTGCGCCAAACGTTGATTTGATGAATGGCTTCTTCATAATTGAGTTTTTGAAACTCAGTTTCTGAAGTATCGCTATCAATGGTAAGTTTTTGATGGTCGTATTTGTCTAAGGTTTCAAGAGCATAAGCATACTGCTCAATTACACCTAAGATTCCTTTGGCTTCGGTTGAAGTTAAACTTTCTATATTTCCTGCATTAGCCGCTAGTTTGATGGCTTGTTGCAAATCGGAATACTTGTAATGGAGTTCTTTTAAACGTTTTTCGTTAAGTGCATAGCCTTGAACCAAATAGTCTTTCAAACGTTGGGTTGCCCATTGACGGAATTGGGTACCTTGTTTAGAATTTACACGATAACCAACTGAAATTATGGCGTCTAAGTTGTAAAAATTAATATTTCTTTTGACTTTTCTATTTCCTTCGATTTGAACTACCGATAAATTCTCGGTAGTTGCTTTTTCATCCAGTTCTTCTTCTGAAAAGATGTTTTTTAAGTGTAATCCAATAGTATCTGAATCTTTGTTGAATATTTGTGCCATTTGCTTTTGAGTAGCCCAAACACTATCGTTTTTAACGACAATGTTAACCTGAACTCCAGCTGATGAATTGAATATTTCTATTTGATGCTCCATAACTAACTAGCTACTCTTCCGTAAAACTCATTCATATACTCTTTAACAATCAAAGCATTGACACGTTTTGCATTGGCAGCATCTAGTGGAATGTCATTTTTAGTTTTAAATTGTTCTACCACAAATTTGATGATCATGCGTTCAACATAACTTTCATTCTCAAGTAGATTTGCATTTTGCATTATTTGCTGGTCAACTACAGCCTTTAATCCTTGCAAAGCTTCAAAGAGTTTACTTTCACTATCCGTCAATGGGTCTTTCTCCATCAATCTCTTGTGCAAACGTGCATATTTCTCATCATTTTCATATTTAGCACGCAGTAATTGGTTTTTGCGTTCCAACTCTTTTGCTTGAGCATAAATAGCCTCTAACGCTTTGATGTTTGCTTCCATTTCTTCTTTGGTTACTTCGTTTAAATTTTTCTTTTTAAACAAACGTTCTAATTCTTCTTTTAGGGAAATAAACATGGGGTCAGCTGGGTCAAAATTCCCACCCAACATTTCTCGTGTTTTTTGAAGCGTATTCTTCAATTGGTCTGCCAATACCATTTCTTCTTCTTTGACTTTAACAAAAGCAAAAATGACATCTTCTAAAGCAATATTCAATAAATTGGTATTGTCTATATTGGTTTCTAGGGCTTCTTTGGTGTTGATCAATGACAAATGATTATTGGCTTCACGAGACAATACGGTCAATTTATAGAAGTCTAATTTTTCCAATAAATCATAATTACCTGATAATCGGATTAAATTGTACAAGCTTTTTGCATTATTCAAAACCCGAGTAATTTTCAACATTTCACTTCTGTCTTGAATCTGTGAAATTTGTTGCGAAAAGATTTCAGCGTTTAAGGTGTCAAAATGAAATAAAACGTCTTTGATTTCTTGTATCTCGTGTTTTATTTCTTCAGGCGTTTTAAATAAATTGGAATAATGCTCCATTTCATCGCCTAACTCCGCTTGTAATTCCCTAAAATAATCTTGATTGGTTTTATCAAATTCACGTTGAATATCAGCAAAATCTACTACATATCCATACTTAAATTCTTTGTAGGTTCTGTTTACACGCGTAAGTGTTTGTAACAAGTTATGAGCTTTAATAACTCTGCCCACATATAATTTTTTCAAACGGGGTGCATCAAAACCGGTCAATAACATATTATAAACAAACAACAAATCGATCTTTCCGTCTTTGAACTCGTCCACTTGATTTTTGCGGTCTTCCTTAGTTCCAATATCATGTAAAATAACCGCTACCGATTTTACTTTGCTTTCATTTTTCTTTTTATCACCATACGATTCTCCAGGTTCAGCGGCTAATAATAAATCATCGGAAACAGTAAATTCAGCGTATTTATCCTGGAAGATTTCATACATCATTTTAGCTTGCTCTGATGAATCACAAACTACCATTCCTCCAATTGTATTGTCATTAAAAGCAATGCGTGCACGTTCAAAATCTTGAATCACATAATCCAACATTGGCTCAACAAATTTAGGATGAGCATACACTTGTTTTTTGTCTCCGTTGCCTTTTAATATGTCAATAGATTCTAAAGCCTCCTTTAATTTTAATTGATAATTGGTTTCAATTTCTTCCCGAATCAAACGTAAAGTATAACCATCCGCTATAGATGAATTATAATAGTATTTATGAATATAGCCACCAAACAAAGCTCTCGAATTGAAATCATCGCCTAATAGGGGTGTTCCTGTTAATCCTATTTTAATTGCATTGACATCCGATTCATTCAAATTAGCCAAGAAACTACCTTTTGGATTGTAACTGCGGTGTACTTCATCTAAAAAGTACACACGCTGAATTGACAAGTTATAATCCGTATTTCGAACTACATCTGGATCATCTTTAAATTTCTGAATGTTAATCACCGTAATTTCAGGTTTTCCTGAACTATTGTGAATTACAGACGTGGCTTTAATATCTCTAGAAAATTCTTCTCTTGAGTTTATTTTATGAACAACTAATCCTCTGCTCAAAAATTCTTTACTAGCTTGTGTAAGTAGATCGAGACGGTCTACAATGAAGTAAAATTTAGGGACGATGCCTTTCTTTTGGAAATAGCTCGTCAAATATTTGACATTGTAATACGCTAATGCTGTTTTTCCGCTTCCTTGTGTATGCCAAATAATACCTTTTTTAACCCCTTCTTCTAATTTGGTTTCTATTGCTTTAGTTGCAAATAATTGCGGATAACGCATGATGTGCTTTTGCAAACCATTTGAACCTTTTACATATGCAATACCAAATTGAAGTATAAAAGCCAAACGTTGCTTTTGAAGCAGGGAAGTACAAATTCTATTTGTTGGAGTATTGTGGTATTTGTTGGTCAAAAATTCAGGAGAATTTTTAATACTCAACAAATTGGTGTCTTGGAGAACAAAATTTTCTTTTGCATCGTCAATACTTGATAAAATAGCATCAAAATTAAAATTATCTTCTTCTCTAAAATAATTAAAATTTGGTTTGGAATAGGAGGGGGTAGCATAAAAAGCTCCTTCTATTGTTAATGGTGAGCTATTGTCATATTCCATGTTATTAGAAAATACCATAAGTTGTGTAAGATTCACAAACTGACGGAATTTCTTGTTCTGAAAACGTGTTTGTATTCGCTTGTGTTCCGCTAAAACACCATCTTGATTATTGGGTTTCTTCACTTCAATAAAAGCCAATGGCATACCGTTTATCAATACAATTACATCGGGACGAAACTCTTCGTCATCTTTTTTATAAGGCAATTCGGTGACAACATTGAATGTGTTGTTTTCAAAATTTTCAAAATCAATTAATCGAATACTAGATTGGTCAACAAGCTTTTCATAAAATACCTTACCTAAATCCTCATTTTGAAGACTTAGTGCTAATTCATTATAAATTCTACTAATATCTCCTGAACTCAATTCAGGATTCAATCTTTGGAGACTTATTTTAAAAATATCGGTAAATATATTGGTGGATTCATCCCATGTATGATTAGTTAATGACAGATAGTCATAGCCTAAGCGCATCAAATGCAATATAGTAGGGATTTTTACACGGGAATCTTCGTTGAATTTCATTGATTAATTTTATTATTTTCAATCAAGATCAAACATACCAAAAAAAATCAACTTTTGCAATACGAATTTTAGGTAGTCAAAGTGTTTGAAATATTAAGTAAAGTTGCTATTTTAGGTATTATAATATGAAGAAATTGAAAAACGACCCTAAACAAGTATTAAATGCCCCCACCTAAAAGTTGTCATTAAAGGATCGTTTTCAATTATAGTACAAAATTATAGAGTTACAAATTCTCAATGCAATTGAAAATAAAGATGAACAATTAATAATAACTCTAATTTTTAAAATATTTGTTATAAACTACTTTTTTATGCTAGTAAAGTTGGGGTATGAAGCTGCAAGTGTTTTTGCAATTATCGTTAGCTTTTGTTGAAAAATTATATGATTGATAATAAAAAAAAATGATTTTTCGAATTTAGGTTGCGGAGATTAATTTAGAGGAACTCGTTCTTAAACAAGAGTATATTAATACATTACAAGTCTAATTTTGAATGGGCACACCAATAGGTACACCATTTTTTAATGATAGATACAGGTTAGAAATAG
>JAGNZI010000025.1 GCA_017984495.1 Flavobacterium sp. | reverse complement strand
TTTTGATTGAAGATTACCGATTTCAGATTTTAGGCGTTTTGTATTGTTTTTTATTTTATAATTTTACAGAAAATAGCAGCATGAGAAAAATAGAACATATAGGAATCGCGGTAAAAAATTTAGAAGCCTCTAATTTGCTTTTTGAAAAGCTCTTTGGCCAACCGCCCTACAAAGAAGAAGCCGTAGCGAGTGAGGGAGTCAAAACGTCCTTTTTTAGCAACGGACCCAATAAAATAGAGCTGTTAGAAGCCACACATCCCGACAGTCCCATCGCAAAATTCATCGAGAAAAAAGGCGAAGGCATCCACCACATTGCCTTTGATGTGGAAGATATCGTGGCCGAAATCGCCCGCTTGCAAAACGAAGGCTTTGTGGTCTTGAACGAAACCCCCAAACCCGGCGCCGACAATAAACTCGTGGCTTTTTTACACCCCAAAGGGACCAACGGCGTGTTGATCGAATTGTGCCAAGAAATGCCCAACACAGATGCCCGCGAGTAAATTAAGATACAAGTTGAAAAAAAATTTGCAGTAAATAGAAATTAGCAGTAATATTGCACTCTTCTAACCGGTCCTATAGCTCAGTTGGTTAGAGCACCTGACTCATAATCAGGTGGTCCCTGGTTCGAGCCCAGGTGGGACCACAACAAAACCCTTGTAAGTATCAGTATTTACAAGGGTTTCTTGTTAAAAAGTTGAGTTATGACAGTAAACAACAACAAGAAATCAGGAAATGGAATTGGAGTCGGTGCAGCGCTTGGCGTGGCATTTGGTTCTGTGTATGGAAATAAATATGGAAACCTCTCCCAAAGTATTGCGTTAGGACTTGCCATTGGGGTTGCCGTTGGAGCAATTTTTGACGGATTTATAAAAAAGAAATAACACCTAGTCTCATCATAAAATTAAAGCCATACAGCAATGTAGGGCTTTTTTATTTCCCCAAAGCCGTCAAGCGCGCCACATATTTCCCAATGACATCAAACTCTAAATTTACTTGGGTGCCTACTTTGTAGGTGTGAAAGTTTGTGTGCTCATAAGTATATGGAATAATCGCAACACTAAAGCTGTGGGCTGCCGAATTCACCACCGTTAAGCTGGTGCCGTTTACTGTAATCGAACCTTTTTCAATGGTGATATTAGAAAGCGCAGGGTCGTAGGCAAACGTGAAAACCCAACTCCCATTGGCTTCTGTAATACTCGTGCAAGTACCTGTTTGGTCTACATGTCCTTGCACAATGTGGCCGTCCAATCGGTCGCCCAGTTTCATGGCGCGCTCGAGATTGATGGTGTCGCCCACCTGCCACGTACCAATAGCGGTTTTGTCAATCGTTTCTTGAATGGCGGTTACCGTATACTGGTTTTGATCAATTTGCACCACCGTCAAACAAATTCCATTATGGGCCACACTTTGATCAATTTTCAATTCGTGCGTAATTTCGGAAGCCACGGTAAGGTGGAGATTTCCTTGCTCTTTTCGAATTTCTTTGATGATTCCGAGTGTTTCTATGATTCCGGTAAACATAACTGATATAATTTTACTAAATTTGCACTTCAAAAGTAAGCAATAAATCACATTCGTTATGGTTAAAAAAGCAGAAAATATAATTGTTGGAATTTCAGTTGGAGATTTAAATGGTATTGGAAGCGAAGTCATATTAAAAACATTTGAAGATTCTCGAATGTTAGAATTGTGTACGCCTGTAATTTTTGCCAATGTAAAAATCATCTCTTTCCTCAAAAGAGAATTGGAATTAACAGCGGCCATTCACGGCATCGATTCGTTGGACCAACTTGTAGTAGGAAAAATCAACGTGCTAAACGTATGGCGCGAAGGCTTTGATGTTGCTTTTGGAAAAAATGATGAGGTGGTGGGAAGTTATGCCATCAAATCGTTTGTAGCGGCTACCAAGGCGTTAAAAGAAGGAAAAGTAGACGTGTTGGTTACAGCACCAATTAATAAATACAACATTCAATCGGATGCGTTTGCCTTTCCAGGGCACACCGATTATTTAGATAAAGAATTGAACGGAAAGGCACTTATGTTTATGGTGCACGACGAATTGCGTGTAGGCTTGCTAACCGATCACGTTCCAGTGAACGAAGTGGCGCAACACCTTACCGAAAAATTGCTGACCGATAAGTTAGAGACCATCATCAACACCTTAAAGCAAGACTTTGAAATTGAAAAACCAAAAGTGGCCGTTTTAGGACTGAATCCGCACTCGGGCGACAATGGGGTTATTGGTAACGAAGAAGAGCACATCATCAAGCCTACGTTGAAAAAATTATTTGAAGCCGGAAAAATGGTATTCGGACCCTTTCCAGCCGACGGATTTTTTGGATCGGCACAGTATGAAAAGTACGATGCGGTTTTGGCCATGTATCACGATCAAGGGTTGATACCATTCAAAACACTTTCTTTTGGAAACGGAGTCAATTATACCGCAGGGTTGGATAAAATTCGCACCTCTCCCGATCACGGAACAGCTTATGAAATTGCTGGGAAAGGAATAGCCAATCACGAATCGTTCAAAGAGGCAGTTTATGTAGCGATTGATATTTTTAACAGACGAAATGGCTATCAAGAACTTACCAAAAACCAATTAAAAACAAAACAAAAGCAGTTATAAACAAAAAAATGTTTGTAAGTCGTTTGATTTTATAATAATTTTATATCTTTGCACACCTTTTAAAAAGGTAAAACTGTTGTTATGAACAATTTAAAAGCATATTTGATTCCTTTTATAGGGTTAAAAATAGGGAAACATCAGTTTGATTATCAGGTAGATAATACGTTCTTTGCACACTTTGATTATGATGAATTTAACGATGCATCGGTTAAAGTAAGTGTAGTTTTGGAGAAAAAAAGCACCCTTCTGGAGCTGGATATTCAACACAAAGGTACCGTTAATGTACCCTGTGATGTTTCTGGGGAAGAGTTTGATTTGGCCATTAAAGGAAAACTAAAACTTGTAGTAAAGTTTGGCGATGCCTTTAACGATGAAAACGAAGAGTTGCTTATTTTACCGCATGGCGAATTTCAAGTCAACGTGGCGCAGTACATCTATGAATCCATAGTATTGTCGGTGCCTTTGAGACGCATTCATCCAGGCGTTAAAGACGGTTCGCTAACCGAAGTGATTGAAAAATTAGAAGCGTTAGCACCAAAAGAAAATAAAGAATCAGTACAAAAAAATGATATAGACCCTAGATGGGAAAATTTAAAAAAACTATTAACGGATAAATAATACAGAAAAATGGCACATCCTAAGAGAAGACAGTCGTCAACAAGAAGAGATAAGAGAAGAACACATTACAAAGCTACAGTGGCGCAAATTGCTACTTGTCCAGTAACTGGTGAAGCACATTTATACCACAGAGCATATTGGCATGAAGGTAAAATGTATTACAGAGGTCAAGTTGTAATTGATAAAGCAGAAGCAGTAGCGTAATTGCACTAAAAAATAGAGAAAACTCTCACATTGTGAGGGTTTTTTTGTTCAATACCCATTCGTTTCGCAATTATTACCATTGAATTGGACTCGTTTGAATTTTTTTTTGTAATTTCCACCACTTTTTGAACCTAAAAACTCAAAAAGAAAAATGAATCAAAGATGAATAAAATAACAGCAGCAATTACCGCTATTGGTTCCTATGTTCCAGACTTTGTATTGTCCAATCAAGTGTTGGAAACATTGGTAGACACCAATGACGAATGGATTACCACTCGTACCGGAATTAAAGAAAGAAGATTGCTAAAAGAGGAAGGAAAAGGAACTTCTTTTCTTGCTATCAAAGCCGCACAAAATTTATTAGAAAAAGCCAATTTAGATCCCAAAGAAATTGACTTGGTTATTATGGCAACGGCTACTCCCGATATGCCCGTGGCTTCAACAGGTGTATATGTAGCTACAGAAATTGGTGCTACCAATGCTTTTGCCTTTGATTTACATGCCGCTTGTTCAAGTTTTCTATACGGAATGTCTTCGGCATCTGCCTACATTGCTTCCGGAAAATATAAAAAAGTACTGTTGATTGGAGCGGATAAAATGTCTTCAATTATCGATTATACCGATCGCGCAACTTGTATCATCTTTGGTGATGGTGCCGGTGCCGTATTGTTTGAACCCAATACCGAAGGTTTAGGCTTGCAAGATGAAATCTTAAAAAGCGACGGAATTGGTAGAGAATTTTTAAAAATCGAAGCGGGCGGATCTATTTTACCTCCCTCTGCTGAAACCGTACAAAACAAACAACATTTTGTGTTTCAAGACGGAAAAACCGTTTTCAAATATGCCGTTTCTGGCATGGCCGATGTGAGTGAAAAAATCATGGAACGCAACAACCTAACCCACGACGATGTCAATTGGTTAGTGGCGCATCAAGCCAACCGAAGAATTATCGATGCCACTTCCAATAGAATGGGCTTAGACGAATCAAAAGTGTTGATTAACATTCAAAAATATGGCAATACGACTTCTGCAACCTTGCCGTTGTTGTTGTCCGATTTTGAAGACCAATTGAAAAAAGGAGATAACATTATTTTTGCTGCTTTTGGTGGCGGATTTACATGGGGTGCTATTTACTTAAAATGGGCCTACACTAAATAATTAAAAACTAAACTAAAACCAAATATTATGGATATTAGAGAGATTCAAAACCTAATCAAATTTGTAGCAAAATCAGGGGCTACAGAAGTAAAATTAGAAATGGACGATTTTAAAATCACCATAAAAACAACTGCTGAAGGTACTGAAAGCACAACGACTTATGTACAGCAAATGCCAATGCAAGCGGCGCCACAAATGGCAGCGCCACAAGTAGCGGCTCCTGCAGTAACTGAGGCTGTTGCGGCTCCTGCTGCAGAGGATCATTCAAAATACATTACAGTGAAATCACCAATCATCGGTACGTTCTATAGAAAACCAGCTCCAGACAAACCAATGTTTGTAGAAGTAGGAACTACCATCGGTAAAGGAGATGTTTTGTGTGTGATTGAAGCCATGAAATTGTTCAACGAAATCGAATCAGAAGTATCCGGTAAAATCGTTAAAATTTTAGTAGACGATTCTTCACCAGTTGAGTTTGATCAACCTTTATTCTTAGTGGATCCATCTTAATAAGTTAGAAATTAGAAGTTGGAAGTTAGAAGTTTTCTTTCTTCATAATTGTCTAATTGACACATTGTCTAATTATCTAATTACAAAAACATGTTTAAAAAAATATTAATTGCCAATAGAGGGGAAATTGCACTGCGTGTGATTAGAACATGTAGAGAAATGGGAATCAAAACGGTTGCCGTTTATTCTACAGCCGATGCCGATAGTTTGCACGTAAAGTTTGCAGACGAAGCAGTTTGTATTGGTCCACCTCCAAGTAATTTATCGTACTTAAAAATGTCTAACATTATAGCGGCAGCAGAGATTACCAATGCCGACGCTATACATCCAGGATATGGATTCTTATCAGAAAATGCTAAGTTTTCTAAAATTTGTCAGGAACACGGGATCAAATTCATTGGGGCTTCCCCTGAAATGATTGATCGTATGGGAGACAAAGCGTCTGCTAAATCAACCATGATTGAAGCAGGTGTACCTTGTGTACCAGGTTCAGTTGGAATTTTAGAATCCTATGAAGAAGCCGAAAAATTAGCCGATGAATTCGGTTATCCCGTAATGTTAAAAGCAACTGCTGGTGGTGGTGGAAAAGGAATGCGTGCCGTATGGAAAAAAGCCGATTTATTAAAAGCATGGGAAGGCGCTCGTCAAGAGTCAGCCGCCGCTTTTGGTAACGATGGGATGTACTTAGAAAAATTAATCGAAGAACCCCGTCATATCGAAATTCAAGTAGTAGGTGATTCTTATGGTAAAGCGTGTCACCTTTCGGAAAGAGATTGTTCGGTACAACGCCGCCATCAAAAATTAACAGAAGAAACCCCTTCGCCTTTCATGACCGATGAATTGCGCGAAAAAATGGGTACTGCTGCGGTTAAAGCGGCCGAGTACATTAAATATGAAGGAGCCGGAACGGTAGAATTCTTGGTGGACAAACACCGAAATTTCTATTTTATGGAAATGAATACCCGTATCCAGGTGGAACACCCTATTACCGAACAAGTAGTAGATTATGACTTAATTCGTGAGCAAATTATGGTGGCGGCCGGAATTCCAATTTCGGGTAAAAACTACTATCCACAATTGCATTCTATTGAATGCCGTATCAATGCCGAAGATCCCTACAACGACTTCCGCCCTTCGCCAGGTAAAATTACGGTTTTACACGCGCCAGGTGGACACGGAGTGCGTTTGGATACGCATGTATATGCGGGCTATTCCATTCCGCCGAATTACGATTCGATGATCGCTAAGTTGATTACAACCGCTCAAACAAGAGAAGAAGCCATCAACAAAATGAAACGCGCGTTAGATGAATTCGTAATCGAAGGCATCAAAACCACAATCCCTTTCCACAGACAATTAATGGAAGAACCGGATTATGTAGCGGGGAATTATACCACAAAATTTATGGAATCTTTTGTCATGAAAGATCAAGAATAATAAAAAAGCGATTTCATTTGAAATCGCTTTTTTTATATAAAATAAATATAAATCGATAGGGGATGTAGTACTTTTTTAAAAAAATATGCCTATTTTCACATTCTAAAATATTTATAAAAGTGAAGAATAATAAACTATTTATATTAATCATTATTTCGCTCATTATTGGGGTGGCCTTGGGGGGAATAGTGCATTATCAATTTCCCGACGCAATTGAATCCTTTTCAAAAAATATAAAACTATTAGGAACCATCTTTATTCGATTGGTGCAAATGATTATTGCGCCTTTGGTTTTTTCTACTTTAGTCGTGGGAATTGCTAAAATGGGCGACATGAAAATGGTGGGAAGAGTCGGTGGAAAAGCGATGGCTTGGTTTGTTTCGGCATCCTTAATTTCCTTAGTGTTAGGAATGGTTTTGGTTAACTTTTTCGAACCCGGAAAAGGCACTACCATCAAATTAGAAGATACTTCAAGTGCCACAGAATTGTTAGAAAATACCAAAGGATTTTCATTGGAAGAATTTGTCAAACACGTGATTCCTAAGAGTTTGTTTGAAGCCCTTGCAACCAACGAAATTCTACAAATTGTAATTTTCTCCATCTTATTTGGAGTGGCTTTAGCGGCCTTTAGTAAAAAAGAAGCAAAACCAATTATTAAACTGTTAGATACCGTTTCTCATGTTGTGTTAAAAATGGTTAGTTATATCATGTGGACTGCCCCACTAGGGGTTTTAGGAGCCGTGGCCAGTGCCATTGCTAAACATGGTTACGAAGTTTTTACATTGTATGCAAAATATTTAGGGGCTTTTTTCGTAGGAATTTTGGCCCTGTGGGTGTTGTTATTGGCGGTGGGGTATCTCATTTTAGGCAAACGACTTTTTGTCTTGCTTCAACGAATCAAAAGTCCGTTGTTAATTGCTTTTTCAACCACCAGTAGCGAAGCTGTTTTTCCAAAAATGGTAGAAGAATTAGAACGTTTTGGGTGCCAACCTAAAATTGTGTCCTTCACCTTGCCGCTCGGCTATTCTTTTAACCTTGACGGAAGTATGATGTACATGACGTTTGCCAGTATTTTTATTGCGCAAGTGTATGGTATAGATATGTCATTGGGCGAACAATTGACCATGTTGTTGGTGCTGATGCTAACCAGTAAAGGTGTAGCCGGTGTACCCAGAGCGTCATTAATCGTCGTAGTTGCCACCTGTGCCATGTTTGGTATTCCGCCAGAAGGAATTGCCTTAATCTTACCCATTGACCATTTTTGTGATATGGCGAGAAGTATGACCAATGTGTTAGGAAACGCCTTGGCTACTGCTGCAATTGACAAATGGGAAACTAATCCAGAAGCATAGTATGAACGATTTCCATTGGACCCAATTATTCAATCCTGAATTTTATATTACCATGGAAGTGGGGGGTATTCCTATTGGAATTTATGTTGTTTTGTTCATTGTCTTTGCCGAAACAGGCCTTTTTGCGGGGTTCTTTTTACCGGGCGATAGCTTGTTGTTTTTATCGGGAATCTATGCCGAAAAATTAGCAGCTCCTTTGCGGTTCATCCCAGAGACGTATTCGGATGTGACCGTAGTTGCACTTGCCATTTCTCTGGCGGCAATAATCGGAAATATTTTTGGGTATTGGTTTGGCGCTACCAGTGGAAGGGGTTTATACAATAGAAAAGACGGCTTGTTATTCAAGAAGAAATACCTGTACCAATCGCAAGAGTTTTTCGAAAAACACGGCGGAAAAGCCATCATCTTTGCCCGTTTTTTACCGGTAGTTCGCACCTTTGTCCCAATAATTGCGGGAATTGTGCACATGCCCAAAAGTAAATTCATGCTTTTTAACGTGCTGAGTTCGTTGTTATGGTCTTTTATACTCGTGTTTGCCGGGCATTATTTGTATGCCTTTTTCAACGAAGAATTTGGCATCGATTTGAAAAAACACATCGAAACTATTATTCTGATTTTAATAGCCATTACGTCGTTTCCTTTGATCATGAAAGCCATTAAGGCAAGGAGAAAGACAGAATCTTAAGTGGTTATTTTAGTAGACTATTTAATTCTTCCTTGATTTTTTCTGAATCTGGCCCTGCTGCTTTTGGATTTGCTATTGCGCCATCCGAATTTATCAAAACATATCTTGGAATAAAATCGATGGCTAATTTTTTTAAGTATTCCGAAGTTTTGGGATTGATGATTATATAACTGTTCTCCGTTAAGTTCTCAAATTCATTTGCTTTTTTCCAAGCTTCAAAATTGGCGTCGGTCGATAAATACAAAAATACGAGTTCTCTATCTTTGAATTCTTCGTGTAACTGTCTAGAACTTGGAAATGCTGCTCTGCAAGGTGCACACCAACTTGCCCAAAAATCTATGTATATTGTTTTGCCTTTGTTTGCTTCAATTATTGCAGATAATGTCGTTGCTTTTTTCTGTTCATCATATAATATGACTTCAGAGGTATTCTGTTTTAAGGCTTCAATATTGACTAAAAAAGCATTTTCAAAACTTTCAATCAATTGTGTATCGTTTGAATATTTTTTAAAGATTGCACTATAAGTGGATAGTTTATTGGAATCGGATTTTGCAATTCGATTCAAATAAACGTACAGCAAATATTCTTTGGCTTTAGCTGTGAATATCGTTGATTTTTCGATGAGGTTGAAGCTGTTTTCATTATCTTCATATTGCAAACTAATGTCTTTTTTTTGTGTTTTATTTTTAGCGGTTTTGAGTTCAAAATCTTTTAATTCTTTCTCAAAAGTCTTGAGTTTAAATTCATTTTTTACATACAATTCTAAGAAATAGCGATACGGTTTTATCCAGATTAATTCTTCCTTATGGAGATCACTTTTATAATCTGAAAAATTCGTTTTTGGGTCGGTGTTTAAGGTATAAAAAGTGATGTAATTTAATTGAATGTCGTATGTTTCTCTAGAAATTTTATCGGCAATTAAAAGTTCATCTAATGCTGTCTTGGTCTTTTGAATAAATTGGTCTAATTCCATTCGGTAGGCTTTCTCTTCTTGTGTTGTTCGACTTCTTTTGTGGGTTTGAAAAAAGACAAAATTATCAATGGGAAAGCTAAGATTTAACTGAGATTCTAAATTAATATCAAATGATTTTACAACTCTGTTTTGTATTTTGAAATTAGGAAATCCGTTGTCGTAATCAATTTCAACAACATCATTATTGTATAAAATTACTCGTGAACTTTTATTCAATTCTTTCCAATTGTGGATCAAAAAAATCTTATCCGAAGTAATGTTCAGTAATAAGGTGTCGTTTTTATCTTTATTATTGATGGTCAGGTATTTTTCTCGATAGGAATTGTATTCCGAAAAATTGACCAGCGAATTCATTCTTTTAAATCCCGATATTTCGTCAAAATGATAATTGCTTTTTTTGAAAATAAGGGTGATGTTTTTTGAAGTTTGCTGTGCAATTATAACGTGTGAAAATAAGAATAATGTTAAAAGTAAATAAGGCTTCATGGTATCGTTTTTATAGCTAACGCAAATAACGAGATTTAGTATATAAATAAAAACAAATTCTTACATTTACTTTTTTAACGTAAAGCGCTTACATGCAACTCAGTTATTGGGAAATAAAAAATTGGTTTACTAACGTCGATATTACCATCGTAGGCAGTGGCATTGTAGGGTTGCATGCGGCACTAGCCTTGCGCGAACGTTTTCCTTCGGCTAAAATTTTAGTGCTTGAAAAAGGTGTTTTACCCCAAGGCGCCAGTACAAAAAATGCGGGTTTTGCTTGTTTTGGAAGCTTGTCTGAAATCATTGACGACTTAGAAACCCACTCCGAAGATACTGTAGTACAACTGATTCAAAAACGCTTTGCCGGTTTGCAATTGCTCCGAAAAAACCTCGGCGAAAAAACACTGAGTTTAAAATCCTATGGTGGCTACGAACTGTTTTTAAAGGAAGACGAATTGTTCTACGAGGAATGTATGCAGAAAATGCCGTTCATCAACGAACTTCTGCAACCGCATTTTAAATCGGATGTTTTTTCAAAACAAGGCAATCGATTTCAATTTTCAGGCATTACAGGACAGCTTATTTTTAATCCGTTTGAAGCACAAATTGATACGGGCAATATGATGCAAGCTTTACTCAAAAAAGCCCATCAAAACGACATTTTAATTTTGAACAGTCAAACCGTAACCCATCATCAAGAATTGAATGAGGCTGTTGAGGTAGCAACCAACGGAATTACATTCAAGACAAACAAATTGCTGTTTACCACAAATGGTTTCGCGGCCCAATTGACCCATAACCAAGTGCAACCGGCAAGAGCTCAGGTTTTGATTACCAAACCGATTCCCAATTTAGCCCTCAAAGGAACCTTTCACCTCGACAGGGGCTATTATTATTTCAGGAACATAAACGATCGAATTCTTTTGGGAGGGGGTCGAAATTTAGATTTTGAAGGGGAAACAACTACGTCACACGAAACCACTGATCGAATTCAGAATCGTTTGGAAGACGTATTAAAAAATGTAATTTTACCCCAGCAATCCTATGAAATTGAACACCGATGGAGCGGCACTATGGGAATGGGAACGCATAAAAATCCTATCGTCCAACAACTATCAAATCATGTATATTGTGGGGTGCGTATGGGCGGAATGGGAGTAGCAATAGGGAGTTTAATTGGACAAGAAGTAGCAGATTTGATATAAATTGTTTCAGGCTTTAACTTGAAACTTTAAACCTGAAACCAAAAAAGCAAAGCTTTTATATATGGCAAAAAAGATAACACAAAATAAAACGGCAAAACCTGGGGTAAAACGAACTACAGGTCAAAAAATAAAACGCTTCGTATGGTTGGCCTTTTTATGGTTCAACGGGATTAACTTTTTAATTGTTTTGTTGTTTAAATTTGTACCCGTTCCGTTCACACCTTTAATGGGTATTCGGGCCATGGAACATAAAAAAGAAGGCAGAGACATGATCTGTAGTCACGATTGGGTGCCGCTCGACGAAATTTCTTTAAACCTTCAAAAAGCGGTTATTGCTAGTGAAGACGGACGTTTTTTTGACCATTGGGGGTTTGATTTTGAAGCCATGCAAAAAGCCTTCAAAAGCAATCAAAGCGGAAGAAAAATCAAAGGAGGTAGTACCATCTCTCAGCAAACCGCCAAAAATGTGTTCTTGTGGCAAGGCAGAAGTTATCTTCGCAAAGGGTTGGAAGCCTATTATACCGTTTGGATCGAATTGGTTTGGGGAAAAAAACGCATCATGGAAGTGTATCTAAACAGTATTGAAATGGGCGATGGCGTTTACGGAGCTGAAGCGGCTGCAAAACATTGGTACCGAAAAGATGCCTCTAGCCTCACGCGATATGAAGCAGCAGGTATAGCCGCTATTTTGCCTAATCCAAGAAAATACAAAGCGTCTAATTCATCGTCTTATATCAACCGGAGAAAAGCCAAAATTTCGCGGTACATTCGCATGATCGAACTTAAATATTAAATCCAGGCTATTGAAAAAAACAGTACTCATCACGGGAGCAGCTAGAGGCATAGGAAAACAAACAGCATTGTTTTTTGCCCAAAAAGGTTGGAATGTTATCGCGACAATGCTTTCGCTTGCAGAGGCCGATGATTTGTTAGCGTACCCAACGATTTCGTGCTATGAACTTGACGTAACGAGCACCGAAAGTATTCGATTGGCCCAACAAAAAATCGCCGAGGACCACAAAAATATTGATGTGATCATCAACAATGCGGGTGTGGGATACAGAAGTTTTGTAGAACTCTCGGAAGATGAAAAAATAGATGCAATTGTAAACATCAATTGGCTTGGCGTAGTTAAAGTATGTCGGGCATTCATTCCCGTTTTTAGAGCCCAAAAAAGCGGGTTATTCATTAATATTTCATCGATTGCTGGGTTGGTCAATTTGCCTTTGGGGAGTTTTTACCATGCTACAAAACAGGCTGTAGAGAGTTTTTCAGAATGCATGGCTTATGAATTATATGATTTGAACATTAAGGTGTGTACAGTGCAATTTGGAAATGCACCCACTTCTTTTCAAAAGAGTGTCCCAAAGTCACCAGCGACTTCCATAAAATCCTACAATGACTTGATGAAAAAAGTAACCGATTTATTGCTAAAAAAATCGAATAAAAATACAAATCTAACACCGCTTATTACTCAAAAGTTATTTGAAATTGCTTCACATCCCAACCGAAAATTCAGACGGTATACCATTGGGTTTGATGCCAATTTTATGCGCTTGCTTCGCAGAGGATTGGGCTACCGCCTTTTCAATGCCCTCATTAGAAAATTCACATTAAAATAATGGGCAATTTTCGTAACGTTTTATTTTTACGGTCGACCTATTACTAAAAAATAAGTACAAATGAAAGCACACGAAATTGATTACCATATTTATGGTGAAGAAATGCAATATGTTGAAATAGAACTGGATCCGCAGGAAGTTGTGGTGGCTGAAGCCGGAAGTTTTATGATGATGGATAACGGCATTAAAATGGAAACTATTTTTGGCGATGGAAGTCAGCAAGAAGGGGGTATTTTCGGAAAACTACTTTCGGCGGGAAAACGGGTTTTAACCGGGGAAAGTTTGTTCATGACAGCCTATCAAAATATCGATTTTGGAAAACGCAAAGTGTCATTTGCTTCGCCTTATCCGGGTAAGATTGTTCCGATTGATTTACAACAATTTGGCGGTAAATTTATTTGCCAAAAGGATTCGTTTTTATGTGCTGCCAAAGGGGTAGCAGTAGGGATCGAATTTACTAAAAAATTAGGAACAGGTTTGTTTGGTGGTGAAGGCTTCATCATGCAAAAAGTAGAAGGTGACGGTATGGCATTTGTACATTCAGGAGGCACATTAGCCAAAAAAGAATTGCAATCAGGGGAAATTTTACGGGTTGATACAGGTTGTTTAGTGGGTTTTACCAAAGACGTAGATTATGATATCGAATTTGTTGGAGGCATCAAAAACACCTTATTTGGGGGTGAAGGTATTTTCTTTGCAACTCTTCGCGGTCCTGGTACAGTTTACATTCAATCGTTGCCCTTTACCCGCTTGGCCGATCGAATTATTGCTTCGGCACCAAAAGCTGGAGGGAGTGGTAGGGAAGAAGGAAGTCTTTTAGGCGGATTGGGCAGAATGCTCGATGGCGATAATCGCTTTTAGTTTTAAAATCTGAAATATGAAAAAAGTACTGCTAGTATTGTCTGTTCTATTATTTGCTATTCATTCTAATGGTCAAAATTTTATCGATATTAAAGGAGAAATTGTAAATGATCGGAATGAAAAATTATTTGGCGTAACCGTTTTTCTTGTAGCAGCTGACAATGAGCAAACCATCAAAGCGGCCTTTACCGATAACGAAGGGAAATTCGAATTTAACCAGGTTAAGGTTACGTCATTTAGAATTAGTATTCAAGGGATGGGCTATAAGAAAAAAATATCTCAAATTTTTACTGCTGGTACGATTTCTGAAGTAATACTCCCCACAATTTTAATTGAAGAACAAGTTGAGGCGCTCAATGAAGTCGTAGTTACTTCTCAAAAATCATTTGTAGCACAAAAAGCAGATCGAATTATTGTAGATCCTAATGCCTTAATTACTAATGCAGGGTTGTCTGCCTTCGAAGTCCTTGAAAAGGCACCATCCGTTACAATTGGTTTTAATAATTCCATTGCTATAAGAGGTAAGAATGGAGTAATGGTGCTCATCAATAATAAACCAACAAATCTAACTGTTGATGATTTAGTAAGTTATCTTAAAGCTATTCCAGCATCTGAAATTGAGCGAATTGAAATTATGAATAATCCACCAGCCATGTATGATGCAGCTGGAAATGCAGGAATTATAAATATCATTCTAAAGAAAAACAGTGTAAAAGGAACAAATGGCAGTGTCAATGTATCGTATGGGCAAGGGAAATATGAAAGAAAAAACACTAGTTTTAATTTAAATTACCGAATTGAAAAATGGAATTTTTTCACCAGCTTAAATAGTGGACAGAATAAAAGTTTTCAAGATTTAACCATCACGAGAAATTATTTTACTCCTTCTGGAGACTTAAGTTCTGTATTCACACAAAATTCATATATCACACCAAATCCCAAAAATAATTCGTTTAAAATTGGAACCGATTTTTATGCGACTTCAAAAACAACCTTTGGAATAGTTTGGAACGGTTTTTCAAATCCGTCACAGCGAAACACTTCAAATACCGCTACTGTTTTAGATGGAGACAGCCAATTGGTCAACACGATTTCCTCTGAGAATCCAATGGAAGTTGACTTTAAAAACAGTAGTTTTAATTTGAACATGAACCATAAGTTGAAGGAATCAGGCCAAGAAATTGCCGTTAACTTAGACAATATTTCTTATGATTCTAAGGTTGCTCAAAACTTAATGAATCAAACTTTTAACGCCACGAATCAGTTAGTTGATTCAAGTCAGTTGGTTTCAAAATTGCCTTCAGATATTAAGATAAAAACGGCAAATGTTGATTATACCGGGATACAATTTAAAGGAGGGAAATTAGATTTAGGGGTAAAATCGAGTTTTGTGCGCACGAGAAATGTGGCCAACTTTGAAGATGTAGTTGACGGAGTGCGTACGCCAAATTATGATTTTTCCAATGATTTTGCGTACAAAGAAAACATAAATGCTACGTATGTAAATTATGCAAAAGAGTTTACCAAATTTTCAATTCAATTGGGATTACGTCTTGAAAACACAAACATTAAAGGGTACCAAGCTGGTAATCCTGTTGTAGCAGATTCTACATTTCATATAAAGTATACGAATTTGTTCCCAACGCTATATGTTCAATATAAATTAGATACAATCCAGAAACATGTAGTGGGTCTTTCTATGGGAAGAAGAATAAATCGACCGAACTACAAAGACTTAAACCCATTTACATACCCAATTGATCGATTCACATTTTATGGGGGAAATCCATACATCAAACCCACCTTTTCCTATAATGTTGATGTATCCCACACTTTCAAAAATTATTTCACAACGACTTTAATGTACAGCTATACAAATGATGTAATCTCTGAAACAAATGAGCAAAGAGGAACTATTTACTACAGCCGCCCAGGGAATTTTGATACAGAGATTTCCTACGGAATTTCTGTGAATGGCGTGTTTAAAATTAAAAAGTGGTGGACTCTAAATTTATACACTTCATATTTAAATGCTATTTATAAAAGTGAGGTTTATACTGAAAAACTTAATGATAGTAATTGGAATTGGGTAATTATGCCAACAAATCAATTTGTAATAAATGATACATGGAGTGCAGAGTTGTCTGGTCAATATCAAAATGGATTATTATCAGGACAATTCTTTATTTCTCCTGTGGGTTCAGTTCGAGCTGGAATATCAAAAAAAATATTAAAAGACAAAGGTGTCATAAAACTTAATGCCTCGGATGTTTTTTATACCAATCAAATAGAAGGGCAAATTAGAAACATTGCAAATGCAAATGCTTCTTGGTATAGCCTGTTTGATTCGAGAGTTGTTACGTTTACTTTTTCGTATAGATTTAGTAAAGGTGAAAACCTGAAAGTAAGACAAACGGGCGCTTCGCAAGAAGAGCAAAAAAGGGTAAAGAGTTAATGAACTTTCGCCTTTGTCAATTGGCGTTAATTAAAATACGTATAGCATTTACTATTTAAACTTTTTCAATTTCAGTTTTTGAAGTATAAAAAAACAGGCTAGTGAAAGTTTTATGGTTGGCTTGTATATTTAAATAATAACTACGAATCATATGTTTACTGTATAAAAAAAGAGCCTTCGGGCTCTTTTTTTAGCTATGAAAACTTTTTAGTTCAATTCTTTAATTCCCATATTGTAAAGTGTAAAGGCTTGCATGTCTACGTTTTCTTGAATGGTAGCCGCAACTGATTTTCCAGCACCATGTCCTGCATTCACTTCAATTCGAATCATCACTGGGTTTTCGCCAGCTTGTTTGGCCTGCAATTCGGCCGCAAATTTGAAACTGTGTGCCGGTACAACACGGTCGTCATGATCGCCTGTTGTTACTAATGTTGCTGGGTACTTAATTCCGGCTTTTACATTGTGAACGGGTGAATAGCCTTTTAAGTATTCAAACATTTCAACACTTTGTTCCGCTGTTCCGTAATCGTATGCCCATCCCGCGCCAGCAGTAAAGGTATGGTATCGCAACATGTCCAATACACCCACGGCAGGCAAGGCTACTTTTATCAAATCGGGACGTTGAGTCATTACAGCTCCAACTAATAGTCCGCCATTAGACCCTCCTTTTATTGCTAGATAATCCGATGAGGTATAATTTTCTTGGATTAAATATTCGGCAGCCGCAATAAAATCATCAAACACATTTTGTTTTTTTAATTGAGTCCCAGCGTCGTGCCATACTTTTCCATATTCACCACCACCTCTTAAATTGGCAACGGCATAAATACCGCCGTTTTCTAACCAAACCGCATTAGAAATACTGAATGATGGCGTTAAACTAATATTGAATCCGCCATAACCATACAAAATAGTTGGGTTTTTTCCGTTCAACGGGGTTCCTTTTTTGTAGGTAATGATCATCGGTATTCTAGTACCGTCTTTTGAAGTGTAAAATACTTGTTTGGACTCGAAATTGTCAAATTTAAAATCAACTTGTGGTTGTTGGTACATTTGCGATTCCCCCGATTGTACATTATACGAGTAAATGGTAGTTGGGGTTACATAATTCGTAAATGAAAAATACAAAGTCGTTTCTGTTTCTTTTCCACCAAATCCTCCAGCAGTTCCTATACCTGGCAATGCAACTTCACGAATCAAATTGCCATCATAATCAAATTGTTTGATAAACGAAACCGCATCTCTCATATAACTAGCAAAGATAGATCCGCCTCCTGTGTTGGGGTTCAAAACGTTTTCGGTTTCAGCAATACAATCTTTCCAGTTTTCTTTTGATGGATTTGAAAGATCAAAGGTCACCACCCGTTTGTTTGGAGCATTGAAATTCGTTACCAAATAAATTTTCGAACCTTTATTGTCTAATACATCATTGTCGTTTTCATAGTTGTCGATTAAGGACACAACTTTGCTATCCGGTTTTGATAAATCTAAATAATATAATTCGTTTCCAGTAGTCGAATTTGCAGCCGAAATAAACAAATAGTTTTCATCATCAGAAACACTTCCTCCCACATACCTTCTTTTGATATCGCCACCAAAAATTAATTTATCCGTTTTTTGAGCCGCTTTTAATTTATGATAATACAGTTTATGTTGGTCTGTTTTTGCGGATAATTCACTGCCAACAGGTTTGTCATAACTTGAGTAATAAAATCCTTCATTTTTATACCAAGCAATGCCACTAAATTTAACATCCACAAGCGGATTTCCAATTGTTTTCTTCGTTTTAGTATCGAGTACAATGACTTTTCTCCAATCACTTCCGCCTTCTGAAATTTCATACGCTACTAAGCTACCGTCTTTGCTAAAGCTGATCCCGCCTAAAGATGAGGTTCCATCCTTTGAAAAAGAATTTGGATCTAAAAAAAGCTCCTCTTTCCCATTCTTATCTTTTCTAAAAAGAACCGATTGATTTTGTAGCCCGTTGTTTTTATAATAATACGTATACTCACCTTCCTTGAATGGCGCTGAAATTTTTTCATAATTCCACAAATTTTCCATTCTAGACTTGAGTTGGTCTCTCAAGGGAATAGTAGCCAAATAACGGTAAGTTACATCGTTTTGCATTTTTACCCAAGTTCCAGTTTCGGCACTTCGGTCGTCTTCCAGCCAACGGTATGGATCGTTTATGTTTTCACCAAAATAGGTATCAACATGGTTGATTTTTTTGGTTTCAGGATAGGTAATTTTTGTTTGTGCGTTCATAAAAAGTGTACAAACAATAGCAGTTATGGTTATTGTTTTTTTCATATAAATAAGTGTTGATTGAAAAACAAAGATATTCAATTGAACGGAATGAAAATGTTAATTATAAATCAAAATTTAAACGCAACATAATATTTCTACCCATATTATTAATGCCGTCTGCTTTTAAGCGCGATAAATGATTGACATAAGTTTTGTTCAAAAGATTTGTTCCAGCAAGATTTAACTGTACCTCTTTTTTACCAATTGTGATCGTTCCGCCAAGTGATAAATTAACTAATAGATAATCGGGAGTTTGAGTTTCAAATTCGCTTAATTTATCTTGTTTAAAGGTGTAATTTAAAAAGCACGAAGCATAATTGTTTTTAATCCATTTATTAGAATCCAGTTCTACTCTTATGTTGTTTTTCCATTGGTAGGCAGGAATTAACGGCAAATTAGCACTGCCTTGCGTCCCAATTACATTTTCAAAACTACTAGTAAAATGTAACCAATCATAAGGATGCGGGTGAAAGTGAATTCCTATTTCACTTCCATACAACTGCGCATTATTTTGTGTGTAAATATAAACGTCATTACCATCAATTTGGTTACCGGTTGGAGTAATAAAAATGTAACCATCAATAAGATTATAGAATCCGTTTGCAAAAACTTCAAAATGCTCACTTTTGTACTCTAAGTTAACATCTAATTGAAGGTTTTGCTCTTTTTTTAATTCGTTAGAGCCTATTTCATAACGATTACTTCCTTCATGAACTCCGTTTGAAGTTAGTTCTGATAAATTAGGGGCTCTAAATCCAGAAGCAATATTAATTCTTGTTGAAAGAGAATTGGAAAGACTGGTTTTGTATCCTAATGAGGCATTAAAACTATTGAATTGTTTGTTGATGGCTTCAAAATAACCTTCTTCGCCTTCAGTTCCGTGAGTTGAGGTGTTTATTTTTCTATTATCGTAACGAATTCCGGCTTGTAAAACATTGGAATTCCAACTGTAATTTGTGGTTGCAAATGCGCCAAAATCGGCAATTTTTGCATCAGGAATAAGTAATTCTTCACCAAAGTTGGTGTTGGTTTGATCCATTCCTTGAATTCCAATGATGGTTTCCCAACGATTCATTTTTGGAACAAAATATTTCACATTATAACTTGCCGTTTTTAATTTCATGGAGAGTGCAATTTCATTAGCGGCTTCCAATTCTTTTCGGTCGTTTAACGAATAGCCAAAATCTGCTTCAATTTTCGAGTTTTTAAAATATACTTTTTGGTTCAAACTCAACAAATGATTTACTACTTCTTGTTTTGGGAAAAGTGGATTTCTGAAACCTGAATTTTCTAAATCTTCTTCAGGTAAACCTAAATTTAAGTTGTTGTAATTGTATCTAAAATCGGTTGAAATTTTTGAATTTGAATAGCCAATTCCTGATTTAAAATCTTTTTCAATGAAACGTGTATTGATTATTCGATCTCCATTCGCAACTTCATAATCGGCATGTGAAGTGTAATTTCCTCGAAGTAAAAATTTGAAATTTGACGGACTTGCTTTAACACCAAACGTAGTAGAAGTTCCATGTGTATTCGTAAAATAGCTTTGTTCAAAATCAGCCGATTTTTCTTTATACGGAGCATATTTTTCTGGATTAAAATAAACTACACCGCCCAGAGCATCTGAACCATATAATAACGAAGCGGGTCCTTTAATTACTTCAACGCTTTCAATTCCGGCAGCATTTAAACCCAAACCATGTTCTTCTCCAAACTGCTGATTTTCCATCCGAACTCCTTGTGAATAAACTAAAACACGGTTGCCACTCAATCCTCGAATTACAGGTTTGCCAATGGAATTTCCTGTCGAAATCTGCGAAACTCCTGGAATGGTTGCAATACCATCAATTAATGAAGTGGCTCCGTTTTCTTTCAATGTTTTTACCGAAGCATGTTCTACTTTCATTACATTTTGCGATTGTATTTTATTATATAAAGTAGAAATAATTACTTCTTCTAAATGGATCTCTTTTTCTAAAAGCATTACCTTTAAAACGATGTCATCGCCATTGGTTTTTATGACTTCTTTTTTTGTTTGAAACCCTGTTCGTTGAAAAACAACTTCAGTCGTTCCTTTAGGAACTGATGCTAACTGAAAATACCCGTTTTCATCGGTTGTTGTTTCAGTATTGTTTTCTAAAACGTGAACGATAACCCCCGATAATTTTTGCTGGGTGCTATTCGTTACATATCCGCTAATTTTAAATTGAGAAAAGCCTGCTATTGAAAATAATAGCAAGAGTATATTAAATTGCTGTTTCATTTTTAAGTTTTTATTTGATAAATAATACAAAAATTTGTTTCACATCAGGCTGATGCAAAACAATATGGGCTTTATAAAATAAAGCTATTGTAGTTATGAAATAAAAACAGGGGGTCCGCGAAGGTAAAATGAAGTCCCTTCAAATACAATACATGATTCAGTAATATTGAATTGGTACGGAATTTCGTAAAACGAAGGAATAAAGTCAAAATGAAGAATTTCTGGTGTTACAAAAGCGGCAAATTTGAAATCACAAACCGGACAATCTTCACTTTCGGTAATTGTTTTTTCTGAAGATTTAAAAGTCAAATGATGTGTGTCATCACAGCATTCTGTTTTGAGGCGGTGTTCGTGTGAAAAAGCATGCACTGATTGATAACATGCCGCAAATAAAACGGCAAGTATCAAGCTAATGTTTATATAGAATAATTTCTTTTTCACAATGGCAAAGATAATGGTTTTAGAGGAATGCAAAAATTCAAACCACGAATTAACGCTTTTTTAAGTTTTGATGGACGTAATTCACTAGTTCATGGTTGTGTATTGAAACACATAGATAAATAGAAATTAAGTCTGATGTGAACTCAAAAAAGTGTAACATCCTTAATCTATAAAATAAACCTATGTGTCTATGTGTTTAAAATTATACCAAGTTATTCGCAACCAAGTATTCTGCAATTTGAATGGTATTGGTAGCCGCTCCTTTTCTTAAGTTATCGGAAACAATCCACATGTTAATGGTATTGGGTTGGCTTTCATCTCTTCGAATTCTTCCCACAAAAACATCGTCTTTCCCTTGCGCATAAATAGGCATTGGATAGGTGTAGGTGTCTAAATTGTCTTGTACAGTAACTCCCGGTGTGTTGTGTAAAATTTGACGGACGTCATTCACGTCAAAATCATTTTCAAACTGAATGTTTACCGCCTCACTGTGTCCGCCCACGACCGGAATTCGAATGGCAGTTGCAGTAACTGCTATGGTTTTATCCTGTAAGATTTTTTGCGTTTCTCGCACCAATTTCATTTCTTCTTTGGTATACCCATTGGCTTCAAAACTGTCGCATTGTGGAATAGCATTTCTGTGAATCGGATATTTATAGGCCATGTCGCCTTGAACACCTGCATATTCATTTTCCAATTGTTGTACAGCTTTCACCCCAGTTCCAGTGATGGATTGGTAGGTTGAAACTACGATACGTTTGATGTCATATTTTGCATGTAATGGCGCTAAAGCCATCACCATTTGAATGGTAGAACAGTTCGGATTGGCAATAATTTTATCGTCTTGGGTTAAAACCGAAGCATTGATTTCTGGAACGATTAATTTTTTGGTTTCGTCCATGCGCCATGCCGATGAGTTATCAATAACAGTAGTTCCAACAGCTGCAAATTTTGGTGCCCATTCTAATGAAGTTTCGCCACCAGCAGAAAATAAGGCAATTTCTGGTTTTAGAGCAACAGCAGTTTCCAAGCCTACAACGGTGTAACTTTTTCCTTTCCATTCGATTTCTTTTCCAACTGATTTTTCCGAGGCAACCGGAATCAATTCGGTTACTGGAAAATTTCGTTCTGCTAATACCTGAAGCATTATTTCGCCTACCATTCCGGTAGCGCCCACTA
>JAGNZI010000061.1 GCA_017984495.1 Flavobacterium sp. | reverse complement strand
TGGTTGGATCGATGCATCAATCATTTGGAAAAATTACCGTTCAAATACGGGTACGAACAAACGTTTTTTCCCATCGTTCAAGGAAGTACGTATAAAGATTTAAGAGCCGAGTCGGCAGAATATATTGCCAATGCAGGCGCGCAAGGAAATGCCATCGGAGGCTTATCTGTAGGGGAACCTGCTGAAGAAATGTACGCGATGACCGAAGTGGTTACAGCCATTCTTCCCGAAGATAAACCCCGCTATTTAATGGGAGTTGGAACGCCCATCAATATTTTAGAAAACATCGCCTTAGGGATCGATATGTTCGACTGTGTAATGCCCACACGTAATGCCCGAAACGGTATGTTGTTTACCGCCCACGGTACCATGAATATGAAAAATAAAAAATGGGAAGCCGATTTTTCACCCATTGATGAAATGGGGCACACTTGGGTTGACACCGAATATTCAAAAGCCTATTTGCGCCATTTATTTGCCGCCGATGAATTCTTAGGAAAACAAATTGCTACGATACACAACTTAGGGTTTTATATGTGGTTGGTTCGCGAAGCCAGACGCCAAATTATCGCCGGAACCTTTAGAGCTTGGAAAGATAAAATGGTGGTACAAATGAGTCAAAGACTTTAAAATTTTTTTCAAGTTTCAAGTTTCAAGTTTCAAGTTGGTTTGAAACCTGAAACCTGAAACCTGAAACCTGAAACTTGTAATATGAAAATAATAGATAAATACATATTAAAACGTTATTTGGTCACATTTGCTGTCATGTTGGTCATGTTTATTCCTATTGGAATTACCATCGACGTGTCTGAAAAAGTGAACAAGATGATTGAAAAGAAAATCCCACTGAAAGACATTTTAATCTATTATGGCGATTTTACGATCTATTTTGCCAATTTGCTATTTCCTATTTTCTTGTTCTTGTCCATCATTTGGTTCACGTCTAAGTTGGCCAATAATACCGAAATCATCGCTATTTTGAGTTCGGGAATTTCCTTCAGTCGTTTTTTGCGGCCTTTCATCTACGGAGCAGTAATTGTGTCTGTTTTTTCGCTCATTATGGGATTTTTTCTTGTGCCCAAAGCCAGCAAAGGATTTAACGATTTCAGGTATCAAAATTTAAAAGGAAACAATAAAACCAGAGAAACTTCAGACATTTTCAGACAAATTAAAAAAGAAGGAAATATCGAAGAAAACATCTACGTCAGCAATTACAACTACATGTCGCAAACGGGTTTCAATTTTACGTTTGAACGCATCAAAGACAACCAATTGCTGGAAAAAGTCAATGCCAATCGCATTCATTACGACGAATTGAAAAAAATCTATGTGTTATACAATTACAACAAACGTATTGTGGGTGCCATGGACGATCAATTGATCAAACGCGATAAAATTTCGGTGAAATATAATTTTGAACCCGATGATTTAACGCCTGTTGTATATGTGGCAGAAACCATGACCATTGGTCAGTTGAATGCTTTTATCAATAAAGAACGATCGCGTGGAAACGCCAACATCAATACGTATTTGGTTGTTTTTTATAAAAAATTCAGTTTGCCGGTTTCGGCGTTTATCTTAACCATAATTGCCGTGGCGGTATCTTCTATGAAACGAAGAGGAGGAATGGGAATCAATCTTGCCATCGGAATCGTTATTGCCTTTGTCTTTATTTTCTTTGATAAAGTGTTTGGTACTTTGGCCGAAAAATCGAGTATTTCGCCATTTATTGCGGTCTGGTTGCCCAATATTGTTTTTGGAATATTAGCTTATAAATTATTGCGCAATGCCAAGCGATAGTGTAAAGAGTTACTTGCAACTGCACCTCATTGTATTCATATGGGGTTTTACAGCCATACTCGGAAGACTAATTTCGTTGGATGCCTTACCCTTGGTATGGTTTCGTATGCTTTTTGCGGTGCTCTTCATTTATGGATACATTCGCTACAAACGCATTCCCATTCGAATTCCTAAAGCAACCCTCTTAAAATTTTTAGTAGCCGGTTTAATCATTGCCTTGCATTGGTTTACATTTTTTAGAGCCATTAAAGTGGCAAATGTTTCCATTACTTTGGCCTGTCTTTCTACCGGGGCTTTTTTTGCATCCTTAATCGAACCCTTGTTTTTTGGAAAAAAAATCGTGTGGTATGAGATTTTCTTCGGACTCATTGTTATTGCCGGACTCACCATTATTTTCAATGTAGAAACCCAGTATGTAGAAGGCATTGTTTTGGCCTTGATATCTGCTTTTCTTTCGGCTTCCTTTGCCGTAATCAACAGCAAGTTTGTAAAAACCTATGAACCCACGCTTATTTCGTTTTATGAATTAGCTGGGGGCGTGTTGTTTTTTTCCATTTCGTTGTTGTTTACCAATAGTTTTTCGGCCGATTTTTTCCAACTCAGTACGTCCGATTTGGTTTATCTTTTGATATTGAGCTCGGTGTGTACTGCCTATGCTTTTATAGCCTCTACAGCCGTAATGAAATACTTGAGTCCCTATACTGTGATGCTAACCATCAATTTAGAACCCATCTACGGAATCATATTGGCCTATTTTATTTTTAAAGACAAAGAACAAATGGCACCCTTGTTTTATGTGGGGGCGCTCATCATTTTAGCAACCGTTATTGCAAACGGAATACTAAAAGGATACAAAAAAAAATAACAACTAATTCAAGATAAGTTTACAAAGTCAATTGAAAATTTTATCTTTGTACGATTAAAAACCAAACCCTAATAAACCGATTATGGAATATTTAGATTTTGAATTACCAATTAAAGAGCTTGAAGATCAATTGGATAAGTGCCAAATCATTGGCCAAGAATCAGATGTAGATGTGTCTACAACCTGCAAGCAAATTGAGAAAAAATTAGAAGAAACAAAGCGCAATATATACAAGAATCTTACAGCTTGGCAACGTGTCCAACTGTCAAGACATCCCAATAGACCGTATACCTTAGAACACATTACCAATTTAACCAATGGAACCTTCCTAGAATTATTTGGCGATCGTAATTTCAAAGACGACAAAGCCATGATTGGTGGCTTGGGTCAAATTGACGGACAATCGTATATGATCATCGGTCAGCAAAAAGGTATCAATACTAAAATGCGCCAGTACCGTAACTTCGGAATGGCCAATCCAGAAGGGTATCGCAAGGCACTTCGCTTGATGAAAATGGCTGAAAAATTCAACATTCCTGTATTAACATTGGTAGATACTCCCGGTGCTTATCCAGGTTTAGAAGCAGAAGAACGCGGACAAGGAGAAGCCATTGCACGTAATATTTTTGAAATGATCCGTTTGAAAACACCTATCATTACCGTAATTATCGGAGAAGGTGCTTCAGGTGGGGCCTTAGGAATTGGGGTAGGAGACCGCGTATTCATGTTAGAAAACACTTGGTATTCGGTAATCTCTCCCGAATCGTGTTCGTCTATTTTATGGAGAAGTTGGGAATACAAAGAGCAAGCCGCTGATGCCTTAAAATTGACTTCTTTTGACATGAAAAAACACAAGTTAATTGACGACATTATTCCGGAACCATTAGGAGGAGCGCATTACGATAAAGAAACCACCTTCAAAACAGTTGAGCAATACATTTCGAAAGCGTTTAAAGAATTGAAAGATTTATCAACAGCCGATTTAGTAGCGCAACGCATGGATAAATATTGTAACATGGGGCAATTCAAAGAATAACTACGAATCCATCGTATACTATAACATCCGAAGCAATTTTGTTTCGGATTTTTTTTGACTTATAAACAAAAATCCACAGTTATTAACAATGGGGTATTAAGAACTCCCTTACTATTTTTGCAAAAATTGGTTAACTTCGCAATATGGAAAATGTCAGAAATATAAACCCCGTTAGAGTAGATAAAACTACACTGATCAATTTAGAAAAAGGAAAACTACCTCCTCAAGCGTTAGACCTTGAAGAAGCGGTACTTGGTGCCATGATGATTGATAAAAAGGGGGTAGATGAAGTCATTGATATTTTACAACCCGATGCTTTTTATAAGGAGGCCCACCAACATATTTTTGAGGCGATTGTGCAGTTGTTTAATGAAACACAGCCGATAGATTTGTTAACGGTTTCGGCCCAATTAAAGAAAAACGGAAAATTGGAATTGTCAGGTGGTGATTTTTACCTGATTCAACTTACACAAAAAATTTCCTCATCGGCACATATCGAATTCCATTCCCGCATTATTTTACAGAAATTCATCCAACGCAGTTTGATCAAAATTTCGAGTGAAATCATTGAAGCTTCCTACGATGAAGCGACCGATGTGTTTGATCTTTTAGACAATGCCGAATCCAAACTGTATGAAGTAACGCAAGGAAACATCAAGCGTAGCTCAGAAACAGCACAAAGTTTGGTCATTCAAGCGAAAAAAAGAATCGAAGAAATTGCAGGCAAAGAAGGTCTGAGTGGAGTAGCCACGGGCTTTCATAACTTAGACAAACTGACTTCGGGTTGGCAACCTTCCGATTTGATTATTATCGCAGCGCGTCCGGGTATGGGTAAGACCGCTTTTGTCTTGTCTATGGCGCGAAATATGGCAGTGGATTACGGACATCCGGTGGCCTTGTTCTCGTTAGAGATGTCATCGGTGCAGTTGATTACGCGTTTGATTTCTTCGGAAACCGGACTTTCTTCTGAAAAATTGCGTACAGGGAAACTTGAAAAACACGAGTGGGAGCAGCTTTCTATTAAAGTTAAGAATTTAGAAAAAGCACCTTTATATATCGATGATACCCCTTCTTTATCCATCTTTGATTTGCGTGCCAAAGCCAGACGTTTGGCTTCACAACACGGCATAAAAATGATTGTTGTCGATTACTTACAGTTAATGACAGCAGGAGGAAATGGAAAGGGTGGAGGCAATCGTGAGCAAGAAATCTCTACGATTTCTCGAAATTTAAAAGCCTTAGCCAAAGAGTTAAACGTTCCGGTAATTGCGTTATCGCAGTTGTCTCGTGCCGTGGAAACTCGGGGATCGAGCAAACGTCCGTTGCTTTCCGATTTAAGGGAGTCGGGTGCAATTGAGCAAGATGCCGATATTGTATCGTTTATCTACCGTCCGGAATACTATAAAATTGACGAATGGGATGATGAAGAGCGTTCGCCTACTCAAGGGCAAGCCGAATTTATTGTCGCCAAGCACCGTAACGGTGGTTTGGATGAAATCCGATTGAAATTTGTGGGGAACTTGGGTAAATTTGAAAACTTGGACGACTTTAGTTCGCCCTTTGACGCCTTGCCTTCTAAAATGAATTTAGACGATAACAACCCGTTCATTACGCCAAATTTGCCAACACCTAACGAAGCTTTTGGCAGCACAATGAACGCCATGGACGACGACGATTCAGACGTACCATTCTAACAACGACACTATGAAACTAGGGAAGTTGCGCCAATTTATGCTCTTAGTACTCTTTCTGGTCACTACGACTTCGCAGTCAGCCTTTGTGTTGCTCCCGATGGATGCAGGCGTGCAACAAAACCACTTGAAAGCCTACGGAATTACCTATTGGGCCTTGAATAAGGATTATAAAGTAAGTTGGTTGCTCAATTACCGTGGCGGTTCCTTTTTGCTGCCCGATGCGCCCGAAATTCGAAAAGAATGCCAAATTAGAGGGGTAACATTTGAAGTATTGTCGGATGCTGCTACCGATTCCATTCTGAATGAAATTAGTGCGCCTTCTCAAAATATGGAAACGGTGGTCTTGGAAAAAGCACCTAAAATTGCAGTGTATACGCCCAAAGGCAAACAACCTTGGGACGATGCGGTTACCATGGTTTTAACGTATGCCGAAATACCCTACACCGAAATTTATGACGAGGAAGTACTTTCCGATCAATTGCTTTTGTATGATTGGTTGCACTTGCATCACGAAGATTTTACCGGGCAATATGGAAAGTTTTTTGGCAATTACAGAAGCACCCCTTGGTACATTCAACAAAAAGCCGAAGCCGAAGCACTCGCGAAAAAGTTGGGCTTCGCCAAAGTATCTCAAGAAAAATTAGCAGTAGCCAAAAAAATAAGGGATTTTGTAATTGGAGGTGGCTTTATGTTTGCCATGTGTTCGGCAACCGATAGTTTTGATATTGCCCTTTCTGCTGAGGGTGTTGATATTTGCGAACCCATGTTTGATGGTGACGATTCGGATCCCAATTACCAAGCCAATATTGATTTTTCGGCCACTTTTGCCTTTAAGAATTACAAATTGGAACGCCAACCCATCGTTTACGAGTTCTCCGATATCGATACCACTGAAGAACACGGAAAAGGGGCGTTTGGCATGGACAAAGATTACTTCACGTTAATGGATTATTCGGCAAAATGGGATCCTATTCCAACCATGTTGTGCCAAAATCATACCCAGTTGATCAAAGGTTTCATGGGACAAACCACCGCATTTGATGCAGAAAAAATAAAATCAAACGTTTTGGTAATGGGAGAATGTAAAATTAACGGCGAAGCTCGGTACATTCATGGCACCAAAGGAAAAGGTATGTTTACCTTCTACGGCGGACACGATCCCGAGGATTACCAACATAGGGTAGGAGATGCGCCAACGGTTTTAGACTTGCATCCCAATTCACCCGGTTATCGCTTGAT
>JAGNZI010000060.1 GCA_017984495.1 Flavobacterium sp. | reverse complement strand
AAGACTGCCGCATTCGACCACTCTGCCATTTCTCCAATAGGTCGCGCACTCAATTTCTGATTGCGAGTGCAAATATAGGATGTTTTTTTATTTAAGCAAACCTTTTCAAAATAAAAAAGTAAAAAAATTGGTACATTTTTTTTAACTCTTTCAAAACGAAATCATTATCGGCAAACTATTTTAATAGTTCACATATTCGGTGATCTCTAATCCATAGCCAATCATCCCCACACGCTTGGTCTGCGCCGTACTGTTTGACAATAATTTGATCTTCGTAATGTCGATATCGTGTAAAATTTGAGCCCCAATACCAAAATCTTTGCTATCCATTCGAATTTGGGGTGCTTTTAAAGTTCCCGATTCTTGTAAGGCTTTCAAGGTTACCAAGCGATCCAGCAATTCAATCGATTGTACTTCTTGATTGATGAAAATAATAGCGCCTTTTTCGGCAGCATTAATTATTCGGAACATGTCGTCCAACTTTTGATCGGCATTGTGGGTGAGGGTACCTAAAATATCGTTGTTTATTTGTGTCGAATTGATCTTGGTCAATACCGATTCCCCTGCATTCCACGTTCCTTTGGTTAAGGCCAAATGCACCTGACGGTTGGTCGTTTGCAAGTAAGCTCGCAAACGGAAGGTCCCAAAACGGGTTTGTATTTCAAAGTCTTCTTTCTTTTGAATCAAACTGTCGTGTTGCATGCGATAGGCCACCAATGCTTCTATAGAAACCAATTTCAAATTAAATTTTTTGGCCACTTCTACCAACTGCGGTAGGCGGGCCATAGTACCGTCTTCGTTCATGATTTCAACAATCACTCCAGCGGGTTTGCAACCGGCCAATCGCGCAAAGTCAATGGCTGCTTCGGTGTGCCCTGTACGACGCAATACACCGCCTTGTTTGGCAATCAACGGAAAAATGTGTCCGGGTCGAGCTAAATCAAAGGGCTTGGTATTCGAATCAATTAAGGCTTGTATGGTTTTGGCTCGATCGGATGCCGAAATTCCGGTACTCACGCCGTTTCCTTTTAAATCAACTGAAACGGTAAAAGCCGTTTCCATATGATCGGTGTTGTTGCGCACCATAGCATGAAGATCGAGTTCTTTACAACGCGATTCGGTCAAAGGAGCGCAAATAAGCCCTCTTCCGTGCGTGGCCATGAAATTGATCATCTCGGGCGTTACTTTTTCGGCAGCGGCCAAGAAATCGCCTTCATTTTCACGATCTTCGTCATCGACTACGATAATTACTTTTCCTTGACGGATGTCTTCTATCGCTTCTTCAATGGTATTTAACTGTATGTTGTGAGACATGATGTATTTAGTTATTGTCGGACTGGGTTATTTTTTTAACTATTTTTTGGAAGGGCACCGTTAGCCAATCAAAATTGATCATGATACCGATATCATTGGTGGCACGATATGTCAAGAATAGGGCTAGGGGAGTCATAAACAACGAAGACATCCAGGCACCAAAAAATGGCGATATCGTGGCTTCTTGCGCTAATTTTCTTCCAAAGGTATTGATGAAGTAAAACGATATAAAGACCAACATGGCAAAAACAATGGGCAAGCCCAAGCCTCCTTTACGGATAATAGCTCCCAAGGGTGCCCCAATGAAAAACATGAGCAGGCAAGAATAGGCAATCACGAATTTTTCATGAATCGCCAACCAATGCGAATTAATGGTTTTGGATTTGTTGTCTAAATCTAATTTCGAATTTTGAATGCTAAAGTCGGTACTCGTAATATTGTTTTTTGCCATCGCAATGAGTTGTATTCGCTCGTTTTTGGAAAATAAGGATAAAATATCTTTAGTCTTACTTTCTTTTTTTGGAGCGGCTAATAAGCTTTCTACCGGTTTTTTTTGGAACAGGTTGTCGTTTCTAAGGGTTAAATTATCCGCAAAAGACACCACATCTTTGTCGTAGTTTTTCTGCAAAGAATCAAGGGTGTAGCTTAGTTCGGGGACCGTTAACATTTTTTCAGACGTAATATCTCCTTGGTCCATTTCGGCTTGATTGAGTTGGCCCAAATCAATATTGAGAATGTATTTTTTAAAACTACTTTTCGCAAAAGGTAATTTATTGCGCTCTTCAAATTTTGTGGGTTGAATGTCTTCGTAATAGTAACCATCATATAATTCAAGCTGCAAGGAATTGGTAGCGTCTTCGCCGTTTAATAGGCCTTTTTTTGCTTTGATGATGGTATTGGCACCAAATCCATAATTGATGTTTTTTATATGCATGGTAATGCCTTCTAAAAACTCACCGTTGTCGCCCGATTTTTTATCAACTTTAATGTTGGAATTACCAATGGTATTGAATTGGCCTTCAGTAATAGCCATAGCAGGTTTTTGCTGTATGATTGTTTTTCGAAGGTTGATGAATTTGTATTGCGCATCTGGGATGACATTATTGGCAAAAAAGAATGCAACTAACGACAAGATACCAATCGTAATGGTGAGCATTTTCATAGCCCGTTGCAACGAGATGCCCGACGATTTCATCGCAGCAAATTCATAGTTTTCAGCAAAACTTCCAAAGGTCATGATGCCTGCTAATAAGATCGATAAAGGCAAAACCAAGGGAACTATCGTAGGCGCATAAAAGGACAAGAACTTTATGATCGTCCACAGGTCCAGATCTTTACCGGCTAAATCGGAAATAAAAAGCCAAATTCCTTGTAAAATGAATATAAAAAATAAGATTACAAATACCGTGGTAAATGTAATCATATAGGATTTAATAATGTATTTGTCTAATAGTTTCACCCGATCGTTGTTAGTCTAATTTATTGATGTAATAATTAGGGTATTTTGATTTGGTAAAGGTAAAATGATTTTTCGACAAAGGTTGATTTGTTTTAAAAGAATTAACAGTCAATGTAGTCTTTGTACCGTTTTTTCCTACTTCAATTACGGTGTAAATGTTTTTGGTTTGGGTGTCTATTCCAACTAAGATCTCTTTTCGAGCGTCTTTAGCTGCGGTAGGTGTTAATTTTACGAATTGAATTTTACGCCCTTTAACATTTTGCGGAATATCCCAAGCATATTTGTATCCGCTTGTAAAAAAGGTTAGCATTTTGTTTGGTGTAACTGCTTTTTCATCGTTGGCGTCAAAATTTTCTTGGGTCACTTCTTCATCTTCAGGAACAATGGTAAATACTTTTTTACCGTCAAAAATTTTAGTTACCCCCATGAAATTCAAATGATATAAATTGCCTTGAAGGGCGACATTGCCATTGCTTTCTTGGTTGATGCGTTCTTTCGGGTTGTTCAATGAATATTTGAAGTCGATGACAATGTTGTCGTACGATTTTACTTTAGCAGAAACTTGGTCTAACAATTCTTTTGCTTTTTTGGCGTCCTGAGCCTGTAGTGAAAATCCAATAAATGAGATCAAGAAAATACTAAACAGCTGTTTCATGATTTTTAGTTTTGTTCATTATTTAAAAAGTGTTCTAAAGCCACAAGATCTGAAATCATTACGGCACGCGCTTTACTTCCTTCAAAAGGCCCTACAATACCTGCCGCTTCTAATTGATCAATCAAACGACCAGCCCGGTTGTAACCCAATTTTAGTTTTCTTTGAATTAAGGAAGCACTTCCTTGTTGTGCGGTAACAATTACTTCAGCAGCTTCTCTAAACAGCGAATCGCGTTCGGAGATGTCTATATCAAGTTTTATGCCATTTTCTTCTCCAACATATTCAGGTAATAAATAGGCTTCTGGATAGGCTTTTTGGGATCCAATGAAGTCACAAATCTTATCTACTTCTGGGGTATCAACAAAGGCACATTGTACCCGAACAATTTCATTTCCTTGGGTATACAATAAATCACCACGCCCAATCAATTGATCGGCTCCACCCGAATCCAAAATGGTTCGAGAATCTATTTTTGAAGTTACTCTAAAAGCTATTCGTGCTGGGAAGTTGGCTTTAATCATACCTGTAATAACATTCACAGAAGGACGTTGGGTTGCAATGATCAAATGGATTCCAATGGCACGCGCCAATTGAGCCAAACGCGCTATCGGTGTTTCTACTTCTTTACCAGCGGTCATGATTAAATCGGCAAACTCGTCCACTACCAATACGATATAGGGTAAATAGCGGTGTCCGTTTTCGGGGTTCAATTTGCGCAGTTTGAATTTTTCGTTGTATTCTTTAATGTTACGAACCATTGCATCCTTTAATAAAGAATAGCGGTTGTCCATTTCAATACAAAGCGAGTTTAAGGTATTGATTACCTTGGTGTTGTCGGTAATTATGGCATCACCACCATCGGGTAGTTTGGCCAAATAATGGCGTTCAATTTTATTAAAAAGAGTCAATTCGACTTTCTTAGGATCTACCAACACAAATTTGACTTCAGCAGGGTGTTTTTTATAGAGTAGGGAAGTCAGTACGGCATTCAATCCTACTGATTTACCTTGTCCTGTAGCTCCAGCCATCAGCAAGTGCGGCATTTTAGCTAAATCAACTACAAATGTTTCATTGGAAATGGTTTTTCCTAAGGCTATAGGTAATTCCATTTCGGCGGTTTGAAATTTTGGAGATGAGATGACACTTTTCATGGAAACCATCGTCGGATTATTGTTGGGTACTTCAATACCAATAGTTCCTTTTCCTGGGATTGGAGCAATGATACGAATTCCTAACGCCGAAAGCGAAAGCGCAATATCGTCTTCTAGATTTTTGATTTTAGAGATGCGAACACCTGCATCGGGAACAATTTCGTAAAGTGTAACCGTTGGCCCCACAGTAGCTTTGATTTGTGAAATACCAATGCTATAGTTTTTCAACGTATCGACAATTCTATTTTTATTTTCTTCTAATTCGGCTTGGTTAATGGTAATACCTCCAGAAGAATATTCTTTTAACAAATCGATGGGAGGAAATTGATAATGCGATAATTCTAAAGTAGGATCAAACTCGCCAAAATCTTGCACCAAACGTGCTGCTAAATTTTCTTCTACCAAAACTTCTTCTTCCACTTTTTCAATTACGAATGCATCTTCATTTACAAACGGTTCGTTTGGAATGCTTCGGTCTTCAATAGAAAAATGCGTTACATCTGAGGTTTCTTCTTTTAGTTTGGGTTCCAAATGCAATTCGGAGGCACTTGAAATAGTAGGTTTTAATGCGGTTTTGTCGATTTCAAAGGAATTGGGATACGTTTTCAATTCAAAGTTTCCCATTTCTTCTTCATCTTCTGTTAAAAAAAAATCGTCTTCCTTTGATGGAATTGGCACGATGGGGAGTTCGTCTTCGGTTTTGTCATCGTCCTCTTTTTCGGTCGTGTCGGCTACTGGAGTAGGTGCTGCCTCGGCTACTAAATCTTCTTGGAATGATTGAGTGGACTTTTCAAAAAAAGAGGTAAAGGTTTCGGGAGACACTTTGACTTTAAACACCAAGAAAATCAACACGCCAAATAATAAGACCAAAAGTGTACCGGTTGTGCCAATGTAGTCTTGTATGAATAAATTCATTTCATAACCAATTACACCGCCTAATTGGGGAACAATTTCCCATAAAAAACCAAACAATATCGATCCTACAATGATGATAAAAGCATCCCAAAATAAGTTTTTTCTTAATTTGGCAAGGCTCATATTTAAAATCATATAGGCGCCCAGTAAAAACAGAATGCGAACAAATAAAAATGAGGTTACCCCAAAGCCTTGGTACAGGAAAAAATCGGCCAAATAGGCGCCAATTTTACCCAGCCAATTTTCAGCAGAGAGACTGCGATTGGCCAAATGACTTACGGCACTTTGATCGGCATTTCCTGTAATAAAATAGGAAATAAACGAAAGCAATAAGGCTATGGAGAACAGAATGAATAGTATGCCTACAATGAATTTATGTCGGCGACTCATTTGTAATGAAAACTTTTTAGTAACTGCGTCAGTTGCTTTATTTGCAACCCCTTTTGAATTTTGTTTGGCCATTGAAACGGAACAATTTTTACAAAAGTAGCTAAATTAAAACAAATATGGAAAATAAATAATGCATCCGATGGCAATGGCTGTTAGGGCAGCAAAAAACACGGCACCTGCTGCAATATCTTTAATAAATCCTATGCGTTCGTGGTATTCTGGATGAATAAAATCGGCAACTTTTTCAACTGCAGTATTAAGTCCTTCTATGCTGAGTACCAAACCAAAAACTAATATTTGCATCATCCATTCTACTCGGGTGATTCCAAAATAAAAACCGGCCAGTGTCATGATTACCGCTAGCGATGATTGTACCATTACACTGTGTTCCGTTGTAATAAGTTTAAAGGCGCCTTTAAGGGCAAATACCATGCTTTTTAAACGTCCGGTAAATAGGGTTTCGTCTTTTTGAAATTTCATATGCTATAATACAGATAAGGCAGCTTCGTAATTGGGTTCATTGGCAATTTCGCTTACTTGCTCGGTATGTAAAATGGTACCCTTTTCGTCGATTACAACAATTACACGCGAGTGTAGTCCAGCTAAAGGGCCATCTGTAATTTCTAATCCGTAATTTTTTCCAAAACTTCCGTCTTTGAAATCCGATAAATTGATTACATCTTCCAATCCTTCAGCGCCACAAAATCTTTTTTGGGCAAAAGGCAAATCTCTTGAAATACAAAGCACTTTGGTGTTGTTTAAGC
>JAGNZI010000004.1:6601-63010 GCA_017984495.1 Flavobacterium sp. | reverse complement strand
GGGACTCGAACCCTGGCGACGGTTACCCGTCGACAGATTAGCAATCTGCTCCGTTACCACTCCGGCACCTCTCCTTTTATTCTATAAGAACTTATCTTTTTTGCGGTTGCAAATGTATGTTTTCATTAGTTAATATACAACTATTAAAGCACTTTTTTTAATTTATTTTAAATATGATTTTAAAATACGCTAGTATTCAACCTTATAGAAAATACTCCGTAAAAATAAGTTGGAACAACCACAACACAAAATTAGAACATATAACAAATGTAATTCTTTGCTAAAAAATTAACAATAACCAACTCAAATACAGTATTGAATTAGAAATTCACTAATTCCATTACCTAAATTAGAATATTATTAGTAAATTCGCAATTCAAACAAAACAATACCATCATGAATAAAAAAGTAGTTATCGTTTCTGCTGTTCGAACTCCAATCGGAAGTTTTATGGGGGCTTTATCAAGTGTACCTGCTACAAAATTAGGAGCTGCTGCCATCAAAGGCGCTTTACATAAAATCAATTTAGACCCAAAATTGGTTGACGAAGTATTAATGGGAAATGTAGTGCAAGCCGGTAATGGTCAAGCGCCTGCTAGACAATCCGCTTTATATGCAGGCCTTTCTGAAAACGTTGCTTGTACAACAGTCAATAAAGTATGTGCCAGCGGTATGAAAGCCGTAATGCAAGGTGCCCAAGCTATTATGGCTGGCGATGCAGAAATCGTAGTTGCTGGTGGAATGGAAAACATGAGTCTGATTCCGCATTACGTACACATGCGCAATGGTGTTAAATTCGGACCTACTACATTAGTAGATGGCATGCAAAAAGACGGTCTTACTGATGCATACGACAACAATGCTATGGGAGTTTGTGCCGACTTATGTGCTACAGAATATAACTTCTCTAGAGAAGATCAAGATAACTTCGCAATTCAATCGTATGAGCGTTCTGCTGCGGCATGGGAAGCAGGAAAATTTGATACCGAGATAGTACCCGTTGAAGTTCCGCAAAGAAGAGGTGATGCAATTATAGTAACTAAAGACGAAGAGTACACAAACGTTAAGTTAGATAAAATTCCATCTTTAGCACCGGTTTTTACAAAAGAGGGTACGGTTACCGCCGCAAATGCTTCAACTATCAATGATGGGGCTGCTGCTTTAGTATTGATGAGTGAGGACAAAGCCAAATCTTTAGGATTAACTCCTTTGGCATATATAAAATCATATGCCGATGCTGCTCAAGAGCCTAAATGGTTTACTACAGCTCCTGCAAAAGCACTTCCTAAGGCATTAGACAAAGCTGGATTATCGATTGGAGATGTAGATTATTTTGAGTTCAATGAAGCTTTTTCTGTTGTAGGTTTAGCAAATGCGAAAATCTTAGGAATTCATAATGATAAAATCAATGTAAACGGTGGAGCTGTTTCATTAGGCCACCCGCTAGGTTGCTCTGGAGCACGAATTATTGTTACCTTACTTAGTGTGCTGAACCAAAATAATGCTAAAATTGGTGCGGCTGCTATTTGTAATGGTGGTGGTGGTGCTTCGGCAATTGTAATCGAAAGAGCATAATTTATACAATTTACTAATGATGAATTTTGAAATTTAGTTACATTTGTAATTGAATTTAAGATTCATCATTATTTATTTTGATCCTCCATGTTTGGAATTTGTAATTTAGCCATAATACCCGTTCGAGCAGAAGCTAGCGACAGAAGTGAGCAAGTTTCGCAATTGTTATTTGGCGAACACTTTAAAATTATTGAACTTACGGCTAAATGGGCGCAAGTAGAAATAGCCTATGATGGATACATTGGATGGATTGACGCCAAACAATATCAACTCATTTCACAAGAGGATTACGCCTTTTTAAATGAAACTGTTAGCATACTCAATGCCGATTTAATAGAATACATTACCACACCCAACAACCAGTTGATGCCGGTTTCATTAGGAGCATCTTTGTCGTTTTTAGAACATTCAATTATTAATGCTTCTCATTACAGTTTTGATGGTACCAAAGTAAGTGGTATCAAACCAAAATCGGAAATCTTAAAAACAGCTTTTCTTTACTTGAATGCACCTTATTTGTGGGGAGGAAAAACACCATTTGGAATCGATTGTTCGGGGTTTACGCAAATGGTCTATAAATTAAATGGATATCATTTACTGCGTGATGCTTCACAACAAGCTACTCAGGGAGTTCCTTTAAGTTTTATTGAAGAAAGTGAACCCGGTGATTTGGCCTTTTTTGACAATGAAGAAGGTAATATCATACATGTTGGCATCATGATGGAAAACAATTACATTATTCATGCTTCAGGTAAAGTACGCATAGATCGTCTCGATCATTTGGGAATTTACAACGCTGATACCAATCGCCATACTCACAAACTAAGAGTGATCAAGAAAATAATTTAAATTGATTGATTTCTTACAATTTAGTGGTTTTATTCAATAAGGTGTAATCGGCCAAAACAAGCGCAGCCATAGCTTCAACTATAGGAACGGCTCTTGGCACCACACACGGATCATGTCTTCCTTTACCTTGTTGTTCCACAATAGTCCCTTGATCTGTTAAAACCTCTTGTTTTTGCAGTAATGTAGCAACCGGTTTAAATGCAACTCTAAAATAAATATCCATTCCATTAGAAATGCCTCCTTGAATACCACCAGAATGATTGGTTTGAGTAGATCCGTCCGAATGATATAAATCATTGTGTTGGCTCCCTTTCATCAAAGCCCCGCAAAAACCACTTCCCAATTCAAAACCTTTTACCGCATTGATCGACAACATTGCTTTTCCTAATTCGGCATGTAATTTATCAAAAACCGGTTCTCCTAAACCTATGGGCACATTTTGAATGACACAAGTTATGGTACCACCAATAGTATCGCCCTCCTTTTTCGTAGCGGTGATTAATGCTTCCATTTTTTTAGCAACTATAGGATCCGGACAACGTACACTGTTAGTCTCTATCAATGAAAAATTCAATTCTTGGTAGGATTTGTCAATCGTTACTTCGCCAACAGATGAAACAAAAGCGTTGATTTTTATAGGTTGAATTATTTGTTTGGCAATAGCACCTCCTACTACCCTACAGGCTGTTTCACGAGCAGAACTTCTGCCACCACCACGGTAATCATGAATACCGTATTTTTTTTCATACACATAATCGGCATGACTGGGTCGATAACTTTTTTCAAGATGCGAATAATCACCCGATTTATGATCGGTATTGGGAACAATAAAACCGATTGGGGTTCCAGTAGTTTTGCCTTCAAAAATACCCGATAAAAACTGAACTTGATCGGCTTCTTTGCGTTGGGATACGATGTTAGATTGGCCTGGTTTTCTTCGCTTCATCTCAAAAGCAATTTGTTCAAAATCAAGAGTCAAACCTGCAGGACAGCCATCAATAATACCACCAATAGCTTCGCCATGCGATTCACCAAATGTTGTAAGTTTAAATAGCTTTCCAAAAGTATTACCGGCCATACATCTATAAATTATAGTTTTACAAAGTTACTATATTTCTACAAATAGGATAGTGTATCATCAATTAATTATACGATCCGAAATTTTAGGGATTTAATTGGCACATTTTTTGACAGAAATGACTATATTTATAAAAAACAAATACCCTATGAAAAAAGTAATTTTATCAGCAATATTGTTTGCAGGAGCAATAGTAAACTCCCATGGTCAAGACATTTCAAATAACACTCTTGGTTTACGATTGGGTGATAATGATGGATTTGGTGCTGAAATTTCGTATCAAAGAAAATTAAGTGACACAAATCGTTTGGAATTTGATTTGGGCTGGAGAAACAGTAACGAAGTTAATGCCCTTAAATTAGCGGGTCTGTACCAATGGGTGTGGAATATCGATAAAGGATTAAATTGGTATGCCGGTGCAGGTGGAGGTCTAGGAAGTTGGCGTTATTCAGATGAAGGAGAGTCAAGCAATGGCACCTTTGTTTTCATTACTGGTGATTTGGGAATTGAATACCAATTTGATATTCCGTTACAATTGTCATTAGATGTACGTCCTGAGATTTATTTGCTTTCAGGGGATTATCGGAAAAATAAATTCGGACCTGATTTAGCATTAAGCATTCGCTATCGATTTAATTAATAAAAAAAGGCTCAAATGAGCCTTTTTTTATTCCACAATTATGATTCGTTGCGCCTTTGGAATTACCGTAATACAATAAGGCGTTGTGTTTGACATGGTAACTGGTTTGCCAGCCTCGGGAAGTGTTTCTAATTTTTGAATCATTAAAATTTCATTTTCCCATCGCATGTTTGCTACTTGAATACCGTAGCCTCCAGTGGCTTTTTGACCTTGAAACAATACCAAAACATGATTTACTTTAAAATTGACTCCAACAAGTTTATTGTATTCAGATTCTTCAATTTTTAAGGACTCGATTAACTTGATATACGCTTCATTGTTGGTAATATGTTGGTAGCTTGCTTTTTCTGTTCCTCCATTACTATTCGAATAAATCGTAGTAAATGAAGTAGATGCATTCACAACCTTTGGCGCTGTACACGAAAAAACAAACAAAAAAAGAAGAGGTAGAAATTTAGTCATGTTTTGATTGTATTGCTTGATAATATAGATTTTCATACATCGGCATAATGTGTTGAATGTCAAATAATTTAGCTGTTTCTAATGCATTACTTTTAAACTGTTTTAACTTTATTGTATCTTGTAATAAAGAAATAGCATCCTGACTCATTTTCATGACATCGCCCACATTGCTCAGGTAACCCGAAAACCCATCTTTGTTTACTTCCGGTAATCCACCCGAATTACTTGATATTACAGGAACACCACAAGCCATTGCTTCTAATGCCGCCAAACCGAAACTTTCCGTTTCTGATGGCAATAAAAACAAATCTGAAAAGCATAAAATTTTATCGATTTCATTACTGTTTCCAAAGAAAATAACTTTGTGTTGAATGCCCAATTGTTGACACAAATATTCGGCTTGTTCTTTTTCAGGACCTTCACCCACCATCATCAACTTAGAAGGCACTTCTTTCTGAATTTCAAAAAATATTTTCACCACATCTTCAATGCGTTTCACCTTTCTAAAATTTGAAATATGCGTCACGATTTTTTCATTTTCTGACGCCATTAAAGAGCGATGGCACGGATAATTGTCGCGTTTGTTTTCTTTAGCCAATTCAATAAAATTGGGAATAACAACAATATCATTCGTAACATCAAACAAACGATAGGTATCGTCTTTTAGACTTTGAGACACGCTAGTCACAACATCTGATTTATTAATACTAAAACTTACTGCCGGTTTGTAAAAAGGATGATTTCCCACTAAAGTAATATCGGTACCGTGTAAGGTCGTAACCATAGGTATATGAATTCCTTCCTCGGCTAACATTTGTTTTGCCATATATCCCGCATACGCATGTGGAATGGCATAATGTACATGCAATACGTCTATTTCGTATAATTTTACCATATCCACCAATTTACTCGATAGCGCCAATTCATAGGGCTGATAATGAAATAAGGGGTATTCGGGCACATGTACTTCATGATAGTGCACATTGGGACTTAATAAGGCCAATCGCACCGGTTGACTATAGGTAATAAAGTGTATTTCGTGCCCTCTTTTAGCTAATTCTAAGCCCAATTCGGTTGCTACTACACCACTCCCACCAAATGTTGGATAACAAACTATCGCAATTTTCATTCGTTTCAATTTATTATAAAATTACCTATCCTTTGTTCGCTTTTAAAAAGCAATTAATTTATTTTCTAAAGGCCGATTCATACAAAGCAATCCAATCGGACACCGTTATTTTTTTCACCAATTCACCAATCAATTCAAAAGGAATATTTTCGGGCTTTTTGATGCGCAGACAACTTTTTCCGATATCGAGTTTTTGTGCCGAATGCTTGGGATATTCTGCCACAAACCAATCATATAATGCAGGATTGGCATACAACCCCATATGGTAAAAATTGATGCTGTTTTTTTGACTTGCAAACGACATGAACGGCAAAGGCAATTCTGGCGAACAATGATACCCTTTTGGATAAATTGAATGCGGAACTACATAACCAATCATACCGTAACTGATACACTCCTGAAAACCATCGGGCAAATTATCCAAAATCACCTTTCGTAATTTTTCCAAGGCCACTTTTCGATCGTCTGGCGCTTCGCTGATGTATTGTGCAACAGTGTTTGCTTTTGATGTCATATTTATTGAATTATAGCTTCGTAAATCACTTTTTGTATGTTTTCTCTAATGTTTTCTTTAGACAATCGGTTCGCTGCGTTAGCATCGGGATAGGTTCTGTTGGATAAGAAAACGTATACAATTTCTTGTTCAGGATCGGCCCAGGTCATGGTGCCTGTAAAACCGGTGTGACCAAAACTTGTCAATGAAACACAACCACATGTTGGTCCTTCAGAACCCAATTGTGGTTTATCAAAACCAACCCCTCTTCTATTCCCATCTTTACAAAAATAACAGGTATTAAATTTTTGAAGGGTTTCCGGAGTAATGAATTGTTTGCCACCATAACTCCCTTTTTGCAAATACATCTGCATTACTTTTGCAATATCTAAGGCATTGGAAAACAAACCGGCATGTCCCGAAATTCCACCTTGCATTGCAGCAGCCATATCGTGCACGTAACCATGAACGGGTTGGTATCTAAAATAGTTGTCAACTTCTGTTGGAATGACAACACTTTTATCCAAGTGATGTAACGGATTAAAGGTAATAGAATTGGCACCTAAATACGCATAAAAATTATTTTTTGCCAAAACCTCTAAAGACTTTTCGTTTTGTTTTTCTAAATATTCTTTGAAAACAATAAATGGAAAATCACTGTATTTGTATTGTTTTTTAGGCAATAACTCACTAGTTACAATTGCTTTAATAAGGGTATCATTGTAATCGCTTCGCAAATATAAATCTTCGGCCACTTTTATTTGGAAATCGACAGTAGGTCGTGTTCGATAATAATTAGCAGAAGGTCTGTTCAAACTGTCTAAAGTAGCTTTATAAAAAGGGATCCAGGGTTGAAAACGAGCTTGATGTGTCAACATATCCAATAGCGTTGCCTCTTGTTTATTTGAACCTTTAAAAACGGGTAGCATTGTCTTTAATTTGGTTTCCAATGTAAGATTACCTTTATCAAATTCTTGCATGATATTGGGCAAAGTGGCTATGATTTTTGTCAAGGAAGCGATATCATATACATCGGTATTTCTAACCGCTAATGCTCCGTTATCATAGGTGTGTGTTCCAAATGATTTCTGATACACCACTTTCCCTTTTCGGGCCACTACAATTTGCATGCCTGGCGTCATTTTTTTAGCAATAGCATCTTTAGCAATAGCATCTATATTTGCCAAAACCGCCGAATTCATTCCTACATTTTCGGGAACTTCAAATCCCAACCGTTGAATGGCTAGCGTTTCAATGCCTTCATTAACTTTAAAATGTTCTTCCACAGAAACCGGTAATTTTCCTTTGGAACCCAATGCTCCAAAAATTACTTGAGGCACTACAGATTGAGAAATTGCATTGTTTTGATAGCCCACAATAATCGTTTCAATAGACTCAAAATTTTTAATCGTCAATAACGAATAAGGTTTTGTAAAAAACGATAAAATCACATCATTTTGTTGGGCAATTTGATTGATCCACAATAATTCACGAAAGGTTAAATTATGATTTCTCCATGCGCCATCCGATTTATGATAGCCAATGATCACTTTTGAATAATCTTGCAATTCGACCAATACCGAATCTAAATTTTTTGAAGTAATTTCGGTAACATTTGCATAGCTTTTCAATTTGGCTAAAAAAACCTCTGAACTATCATTACCTAATTTCACATACGCAATTTTCTCTTTATCCAATTGGGCCAAAGGGATTGATTTGGTGTCATTTTTAATCACCGTAACCGCATTTTCATACAACTGATAATTCAAGGCTTCATAGTCTACAGTATTCAAATCTGCGTATAAATTATCCAAAAGAATGGGTGCGTAATTGTTTAAATTTGCTTTGTATTTATAAGTCAATATTTTTTTAACCGATTGCGCCAAACGGTCTTCTGTTACTCTCCCATCAGCAGCTGCCTCTTTGAATTTTTGAATGGCTACCGGTACATTTTCTGCAAAAAGTAACACATCATTTCCGGCTAAAAAAGCTTCTAAATCTATATCCCCTGGTTTCTTAAAATTACTAGCACCCTTCATGTTTAGCGCATCGGTAAAAATTAAACCTTGAAATTGGAGTTCGTTTTTTAATATATTAGTTACTACATTATAGGAAATTGAAGTAGGATAATTTTCTCTAGGTTCGATACTGGGCACATTCAAATGCGCCACCATAACACTTGCCAAACCATTTTTTATCAACTCTTTGTACGGATAAAGTTCAACGTCGTCAAGACGGGCTTTATCAAAAGAAACAGAAGGTAAGGTATGATGCGAATCGGTTGAGGTATCGCCATGACCTGGAAAATGTTTGGCCGTAGCAAAAACACCTTCGTCTTGCAATCCTTTCATTAATGCTAAAGCTCTAGAAGTAACATTCTCTTTTGTTTCGCCAAAAGAACGGTTTCCAATAATAGGGTTTTTAGGATTGGTATTGATATCTACCACCGGTGCAAAATTAAAATGGATTCCCAATCGTTTCGATTGTTTGGCCATTTGATTGCCGGTTTTTTCAATAAGTTTTAGATCTTGCACAGCACCCAATGTCATGTTCCAAGGATATCGGTACGTAGAATCGAGACGCATGCTTAAGCCCCATTCGGCATCTATACCAATAAACAAAGGTACTTTTGATTGTGCCTGATACCGATTGGTAAGATTGGCTTGTCGAACTGGTCCCCCTTGAAAAAAGATCAATCCTCCAATTTTATATTCGGCAACTAATTTTTCAATGGCTTTATGGTGTGCTTCATCTTTATTAGAATAAGCAGCTACCATGAATAATTGCCCCACTTTTTCCTCAAAAGAAAGTTGGTTGTATACACTATCTACCCAAACTTCTTGAGGAAGAGCAGACTTTTTTTGTCCAAATGATACGATCGAAATAAATAAAAAAACGAGCAAATACCGCATGTAATCTATGTTTTGTATAATAAAAAAATCATCATTACTAGCAACGAATGATGATTTCAAATATAGTTTAAATATTCGTTTTAGAAAAATCTATTATGCCAACTTTCACTTGCTGGCACTTCCCAAAATTGTTCCCACTCCCCTAACGTATTTACTAAATTATTAAACACGATTGTATTGGCAGAAACAGCTTTTTCTTTGGCCAATTTTTTAAAATCGAGCAATGGCTTGAAGGTAACGTGCTCCCCCATTTTAAAAGTGACGTTCATTTTATCCAATAAATCAACCTGATAGTGTTGCTCTAAGTTTTGAATGAATTGCACAGATGCGTCAATAGAACAACCGGTTGCCGCTTGCACTTCTTGATTTACCGCGATAATGATAAAGCGATTATAACGGGTTACAAAAGAAGCTTCAAGTTGGTGACCGTGTGCCGTCCAATTCTCTAAAAACACCTGTAAATTTTGTTCAATTGCAGTCATTTCTTCATCAGAAAACTTTCTATTGGATTGATAAATCCAAACTTTAGCTTCTTCGGGCAGGGTATCAAAGGGTACGTACATCGTTATTTTTTTATTATATCGGTTACCACTTTATACGAAACAAACTTAGCCAATTTCGCATCATACAATTCTAATTCGTAATAAGAAACCTCAATAGTATCGTTTGTTTTCAATACTTTATCGGTTAGTAAAAAGGAATTTTCAAAACTGCTTAATAAAATAAAGTGGTTCATTTTTCCCGAATCTTCTTTAACCGAAAAAGTCAAAAATTGTTCCGATTTTACCTCAGTAAGTTTTCCAAGAATTATTGCATCTGGCTCTTCTTCAGCAACTGCTTCGTCAGAAGCTTCATCTGTAACATCATCTGAAAACATATGTTTAAAAACGGTAGGACATGTTTTGGCCATTTCTTTACCAACATCATAGCCCAATTCTTCCATTTTCTTCTCGTTGCTAATTACATCTTTGCCGTAATACTTGTCAACATCTTTTTCATATGCTTTAATGGATTCTATTATACATAGCCCTAAAGTCATTTCAAAATTATCTTTAGAAATTTCTTCTTTAGTAGCACATTCACAAGATTTTTCAGCCAATTTTATCCCTAACTCTTGTTTTGATAATTTTTGAGAAAAAACGGCGCTGGAAAAAAGTAATAATAGTATTGCAATATTTCTTTTCATGGTTTTATTTATTTAGGTTCAGATTGATTAAACATGTTTGCATACTGAAGCAATAACGCATTATACATATTATAAATCTTGTGCGTTGGCAATCAATTCGGCGATGTCATATATTTTTACATCGGATTCTTTTTCTTTGTTTTTGATACCATCGGTTAACATGGTATTACAAAAAGGACATCCAGCAGCTATAATTTCAGGTTGTGTTGCTAAGGCTTCTTCTGTTCGTTCGATATTGATTTCTTTGGTGCCTTTTTCGGGTTCTTTAAACATTTGTGCCCCACCAGCGCCACAACACAATCCATTGGCACGAGAACGTTTCATTTCAACTAATTCTGCATCTAATTTCTGAATCAAATCACGTGGTGCTTCGTATACATTATTGGCTCTTCCCAAATAACAGGGATCATGAAAAGTAATGCGTTTCCCTTTAAATTGTCCGCCTTCAATGGCAATTTTACCTTCGTTCAACAACAATTTAATAAACTCGGTATGGTGCAATACTTCATAGTTTCCACCCAATTCTGGGTACTCATTTTTTATGGTATTGAAACAGTGAGGACAAGCAGTCACAATGCGTTTCACCTCATATGCATTCATGACTTCAATATTAGTCATCGCTTGCATTTGAAATAAAAACTCGTTTCCTGCACGCTTTGCTGGATCACCCGTACAACTTTCTTCTGTTCCCAAAACAGCAAAAGAAACATTTGCACGGTTTAATATTTTCACAAAAGCTTTTGTAATTTTTTTAGCTCTATCATCAAAACTCCCTGCACATCCTACCCAAAACAAGACCTCAGGCTGCTTGCCTTGAGCCATCATTTCGGCCATTGTTGGTACGATTAAATTTTCTGACATTGTAGAATTGGTTTTTATGGTTAAATGGATTTATACTAAAATGTATACTCCCTTTTATTTAGAATTGTTGCTCGTCATCAAACACTTGAATGGTAACTTCTTTGTCGACTAAATCGGTAAACCTTCCATTATATCGGGTCGCTTTTACTAAGTGGTTGTCGATCCAATGGTAATTTCCACCTCTTGGTTTTCCCATTAACATACCGTGGTATTTGAAGCCGTGTTTTTGAAGCCATGCTTCTGTAACGGCACGATGTTCTTCGGTTCTTGAAGTAAAGAAAAAGATAATATGTCCTTCATCATACCACTTATTTAAAGTTACGAGAGCATCTGGATAAACAGCAGCAGTAACCATTCGTTCTGGCTCTTCATTTGGAATATCGTCACATATTGTTCCGTCAATATCGATTAAATAATTTTTAATTCCTTCGGGTAATACCGGACTCAATAGTGCTCCATTTACAGACAATGTCTGTAATTTTCCTTCAATTTCTTCTTGTTTCATTATAATAATAGTTGTGTTTATGCTTCGTTAGACCAATTTAATCGATCCATTTGATTGTATTGCCATGGCGCACCATTATTCTCAATATTGGTCATGACAGCGTTTAATTCTGTAGGAGCAGCACTTTGCTCCATAACTAAATAACGACGCATGTCAATGATAATGGATAATGGACTAATACTTATTGGACACTCCTCAACACAAGCATTACAGGAAGTACATGCCCATAACTCTTCAGTAGTGATGTAATCATTTAGTAAAGATTTTCCATCGGGTACAAAAACTCCTTTATTAGCATCCATATTTCTTCCTACTTCTTCAATACGGTCACGGGTATCCATCATTATTTTTCTAGGGGATAATTTTTTACCGGTTTGATTGGCAGGACAAGATGAAGTACAACGCCCACACTCCGTACAGCTGTATGCATTTAACAATTGGACCCAATTCAAATCTTGTACATCAGAAGCACCAAATTTTGCCGGAACTGCATCAGGATCTGCGGGTGCCGCAAACGGATCAGCATTAGGATCCATCATTAATTTTACTTCATTGGTAACACTTTCTAAATTATCTAATTTTCCTTTAGCATTCAAATCGGCATAAAACGTATTGGGGAAAGCCAATAAAATATGGAGGTGTTTTGAAAAATACAAATAGTTTAAGAAAATCAAGATGCCTATAATATGCAACCACCAAGAAGCACGTTCGATTACAACTACAACTCCTTCACTCATACCATTAAAAAGGGGCGCAATGAATTGAGAAACAGGAAAACTACCTACTTTGTCATAATGGCCAACACCCAATTGTTGCAAATGAAAATCGGCGGCATTCATGATTAAAAATAAGGACATCAAAACCACTTCAAAATACAAAATATTATTGGCATCGTTTTTTGGGGCACCTTTTAAATCTGAACTCGAAAAACGGGCTAATGGAACAGCATTTCTTCGCATCCAAAATACAACTACTGCAACTAGAACCAATACCGCTAAAATTTCAAATGAAGCAATTAATACATCATATAAACTTCCCAGGAATGACAATACTCTATGCGTACCGAAAAGTCCGTCGATAACGATCTCAATCACTTCTATGTTAATGATGACAAATCCGGCATACACAATAATGTGCAAGAAACCTGCAACAGGTCGTTTTACCATTTTTGATTGACCAAAAGCGATCATCATCATATTTTTCCAGCGCGCTGAAGAATGGTCTTTGCGATTCACATCGCGTCCTAAATTGATATTGCGAATCAGTTTTTTTACATTCATTGCAAAATAACCTGCGCCTACTGCTAGTACTATAGCAAATAAAATATTGTCTAAAAAATTCATAAAACTGTACGTTTATTTTTTAATAGTATCATTCACTGGTGCCACATAAGGTTTGTTCTTTTTTCCAAAAAGAGAAACATTGACATAGCGGGTTGGATGCAAACGAACATCTTGCAACAACAACTCTAATTCTTTGGATGTTTTAGCGAAATTAGTATAGAGTGTTTCGTCTTTCATTAATTTACCCATTGTACCTTTTCCTTGCTCCAATTCGGACATGATTTTATCAACTTCGGCCAATGTTTTTTCTAAATTTTTAACCGTTTGTCCTAAATTAGCTTTGGCTAAGGAATCAGAAATAACCGCAAAATTACCAGCTGTTTTATCAAACTTTGCAACGATGCCATTGATATTGGATTTATTCACCGCTATCAATTCGTTGATGTTTTTAGAGGCAACACTAAATTCGGACAATGTTGAGTCTAGTGAAGCGATACTGTTTTTAAGATTCTGACGTGTTTTAGTATCTAAAACAGCATTAACATTGGTAAATAATACATCGGCATTTTCTAATAATTTTTGAATTTTAGCTTGTAAAGGCTCCAATTGTTGGGCCAATGCATCCGTTAATCCTAATTTACTTGATGCTTGAAGATAATCTCCAGATACGGTATAATTCTTATCTAAAAGATTGGGTTTAATAGCAATTTGTCTTCCGCCAACTAATCCCGAATCATAAATTTCTGCAATACTGGATTTAGAAATTGGAAAATCATTTGTTATGTGTAATTCAACCAGCAATTTACCATCAGGGTTTATGGTTATTGAATTGACCTTACCAATAGTTAATCCGTTTAATGTCACAGGAGCCGAAGTTGCTAATCCCGCAACATTTTCATAAACCACGTACAATTTATTGCTTGAATCAAATAAATTTTTTCCTTTCAAAAAATTATATCCCCAAAGGAATAGAAGGATCGACATAATAACTAATACCGCAGTTTTAATTTCTCTTGATAGTTTCAAAATCGTGAATTTTAAACAAAATTAATCTTTTATTTTATTTTAGTCGCCTCAGATAAGCTAATTTTTTTTCCGTCTTTATAAGCCACTACAAATGACGATTCAAAACCTTTTTTCTTGGCTTCTTCAAGTCTTTTTTGAATGACATCATATTTTTTTTCTTGGGCAAAATAATACTTAAATAATTTACCAGCTGGTTCTTTAAAAATGGGGTATAATCCTTTAAAATCAACAGCTGTTGGTTCCAAGTCGCTAGGACTCGCAGAAATTTGTACCTTATAAACAATTCCTTTTGTACTGTGCGCAACCGGTTTTGGCAATTCTTTGACTTTCGTTTTTTCTTTAGCCTCAGTTTTCTCTTTAGCTTCAGGTTTCTCCTTATCTTTTTCAGCAGCAACAACTGGTGTCACTTTAGTCGTTTTGTTTGCCGCAAAAAATTCTTTTTTATAATTAATAATTGAACCTGCAATCGCTTCGGCTAATTTGTCTTGACCAGCAGCCGAATTTAAAAACGCCCCTTCTTGCTTGTTGGATATAAATCCCATTTCAATCAATACCCTTGGCATGGTGATTTGGCGCAGTACTAAAAATCCAGCTTGTTTAACCCCTCTGTTTTTATTACTTGTTTTTTTGGTAAAAAATTGTTGCACCTTGTCGGCCAATTCAATACTTTGATCCAAATATTCTTCTTGTAAAATATTGATTCCAATTACCGATTCTGGTGATTTAGGATCGTATCCGTCGTATTTAATTTTATAATCGGCTTCTAAAGATACCACTTCATTTTCATGCTTAGCCACAGCCAAGTTTGCTGCATTACGTGTGATACCCATTACATAAGTTTCATTTCCAGAAGCTGCTTCATTTTTATTGGCATTACAATGCATGGAAACAAATATGCTTCCTTTCGATTTATTTGCAATGTTAGCCCGTTGTTGCAATTCAACAAAAACATCTGATCTACGCGTATATACAACTTCAATTTGCGGATCTTTCTCTAATATTTCACCAACTTTCAAAGCTGTTTTTAATGCAATGTTTTTTTCAATTGATCCGTGATAAACCGCTCCAAAGTCTTTTCCACCATGACCAGCGTCTAGTATTACTTTAAATTTGGTAGCTTGAGCCCAACCCAATACTCCTTGTAAAATTAACCACGTAAAAAGGATCTTTCTTACCATATTTTTTAATTATTTGTTATCAAATGTTACAATAAAGGCTGATTTATATCCTTTACTTTTTGCTTCAGCTAAGCGCTTTTTACAGGCTTCATAATTGGTTTCATCCCCATAAAAATATTTGTATTTTTTATTATCATACGTGAATGAAATTGCATCCAAGCCTTTAAAATTTGAAGGAATCAACTCTATTTTTTTGATACCCGCTTCCAATTGTACTTTGTAATGTTTTCCAGACGATACAGCTGCAACTTCATTTTCTGAAGCATCTGAAACCGCTTTTGGAGTCGTTGCCTCCACTTGTCTTTCCATTGGCATGACCAGATCATTCGGACTAAAAAATGTATTTTTATAAGCAATAATCGAATTGAAAAGGGATAGCGCCATTTCATCTTTCCCCGCATCAGAACTAATATATAATCCTTCGTCGGGATGAGAAACAAATCCTAGTTCCACCAATACACCTGGCATAACAGTCGCATCTAAAACCCAAATAGGTTGTTGTTTAACACCTCTTGAAAAACGATTGGTCAATTGAAAATTCTTTTCAATTTCGGAAGCCAACTCGATACTTTGTCCTAAAAATTCTTCTTGCAATATTTTCAATCCCAATAAGGTTTCCGGATTGTTTGGATCAAATCCTTTATATTTTTGATTGTAGTCGTCCTCCAAAAAGATAACTCCATTTTCCTTTTTGGCAATATCTAAATTTGTATCGGTTCGCGACATCCCCATCACAAAGGTCTCTGTTCCTTTAGCAACCGGACTTTTCACGCCATTGCAGTGAACCGAAATAAATAAATTAGCCTTTGCTTTATTGGCAATTTGAGCCCGTTCTCTTAATTCAATAAAAACATCCGTTTTACGCGTATAAATTACTTTAATTCCGGGCTGTTGTTCTAACATTTTTCCAAGACGTAAAACTACATCTAAAACAATATCTTTTTCCCGAATAGCGCCACGCATGGTTCCCGGATCTTTACCGCCGTGTCCGGCATCTAAAACAACTTTAAATGGAGTAGCTTGTTGGGCAAATGTTATACTTGTACCAATAAAAACAAGTGAAAACAAAAGGTATTTCATTGCGTTATTTATTACCATGGTATAATTTAAACGGTTTATAAGTTATAATTTTATTAAAACATTATTTTTGCGAAAAAAATATATGTAAGTTTGACCCTTCAAAAGGTAAGCCAAATTTTTACAAAAATAGCATTAAAAGCATTGTATACAAAGTTAATTCATATCGTTTTATCAGTAATTTTACTAACAATTGGAAATTCACTTGGATTTGCACAGGAAATTAAGCTTACCGACACATTAAAACTACGTTCAGCTTTAGTGGATAACCCAAAGCTTAGCAAGACCAACGACTCGGTAAAAAAGAAAAAAAACATTTTGGAAGGCATTGTTAAAATGAATGCCAAAGACTATGAAAAAATAGACCAAAAAAAGAAACAACTTACACTTTATAACGAAGCTTCAATTAAATACACCGATTTTGATATCAAGGCAGGAATAATTGTCTATGATTATGAAAAAAAACAAGTGTATGCGGGACGATTAAAAGACACTTCAGGAAATTACACACAAAGACCGGTATTTACTCAAGGCACTAACGTGGTAGAACCCGATTCTTTAGTGTATAACAATACAACGGGTAAAGCATTAATTTGGAATTCCAGAACCAAGCAAGGGGAAATGAATATCAAAGCTGAAATCGCCAAAAGAGAAAATGATTCGGTAGTGTTTATGAAATCGGCGCGAATAACTACCGCAAAAGATATCGACGATCCAGAATATTATTTTTATGTTACCAAAGTAAAATTTGTTCCCAAGAAAAAAGTGGTAGTAGGTCCAACCAACCTTGTAATTGCAGACGTACCCACGCCATTGTTTTTACCATTTGCCTATTTTCCTATGAGTGAAAATAGTACGTCGGGATTCATTGTTCCTACCCCTGGTCAAAACAACCGTCAAGGCTATTTTCTACAAAATGGTGGCTATTATTTTGCCTTAAGTGACTATTATGATTTGGCGGTATTAGGTGATTATTATACCAATGGTAGTTATGGCTTGCGTGCCGAGAGTAGTTATGCCAGACGTTACAAATTTAACGGAAGGTTTAATTTTAGATTTGAAAACAACATCCAGAGTGAACGAGGATTTCCAGATTATGCGCAATCCAAACAATACAATATACAATGGTCTCACAATCAAGACTCAAAGGCAGCAGCAAATTCTAGATTTTCTGCATCTGTGAATCTAGGAAGTAGTAAATATTTTAGACAATCTGTAAACATGAATAATGTTGGGTCGACATTGAATAATAATTTAAGTTCTTCCGTCTCCTACTCCAAAACATTTCCCACAATTCCTCAGGTAAATCTTTCCCTATCTGCTACCCATTCGCAAAATACAAATACCGAACAAATTGACATGACATTGCCTACATTTCAAGCCAGTGTTGACCGTATTTTTCCATTTGCTCCTAGAGATGGCATAAAAAAAGGTATTTTTAAAAATATTAATTTTCAATACAATGTGAGAGGCGAAAATCGAATTAGAACCGCTGATTCCTTGTTTTTTAGTCCGCAAATGTTTAGAGATGCAAAAACAGGCTTTCAACACAGTATACCGATCAGTACCAATTTCAAAATATTAAAATATTTTAGTGTCTCAATGGGTGCCGCTTATAACGAAGTTTGGGCCTTCAATACCATTCAAAAAAGATTTAGTTCGATTGAAAATGCAGTCAGTATTACCGATCAAAAAGGATTTGAAGCTTTTAGAACCTATAATTTTTCAGCAGGAATTGGAACCACTATTTATGGAACTTTCAATTTCGGAGAAGACAAAAAAATCCAAGCCATTCGTCACGTAATCCGACCTAACATTTCCTATGGTTACACCCCTAGTTTTGAAAAATACTATGATACGTATGCCATTGATGCAACGGGACTAACTACAGCAGAATATACCAAATTTGAAGGCGGATTGTTCGGCGCACCAGGGAAAAGTTATTCAAACAATGTTGGGTTCTCATTCAGTAATACGTTTGAAGCCAAAATGTTGGATAAAGAAAGTAAAAAAGGCGAATCCAAAAAAGTAATGTTGCTGAACAATTTAAATTTTGCAACGAGTTATGACATTGCAGCCGATTCATTGCGATGGTCACCTGTTAGAATGACGGGAGGAACGCAATTGTTCAAACAAAAGATGAACATCAATTTTGGAGCAACTTTAGATCCTTATGCGATTGATAATGTGGGGAACAGAATCAATACATTTAATATTGATAATGGTGGTAGCCTGTTTAGAATGACGAGTGCCAATTTAACATTAAACTATTCTTTTTCGAGTGCAGATGGTGAAAAAAAACCGAACGAACAAAATCAGCAAAATGGTGGTTCTGGTGATGATATGTTTGGCAGAAATACCGATTTAAGTGATACGCGCCAAAGTTTATTTGACAAAAAAGAAGATAAAAAAGAAAATCAAAAGACAGAATGGTACAGCACCAAACTCCCATGGGATCTTCGTTTTGCGTATTCTGTTACCTATAATAATTCGAGACGCCAAGATGAAATAGCCTCTAATTCGGTTATGGCATCGGGAAACATTGAATTAGCACCGCGATGGAAAGTAGGCTTGTCTTCTGGATATGATTTTAAACAAAAAGGCGTGACTTTTACGCAATTGCGATTTGAAAGAGATTTGGAAAGTTGGCGCATGAGTTTCAATTGGGTGCCTTTTGGTACCAATACGTATTGGGGTTTCTTTATTGGTATTTCTTCAGGTATGCTAAGTGATATCAAATACGATAAGCGACAGTTACCCGATAGAGTATTCCAATAAGATCATAGAAGAAATAAAAACGGTTATACCATGAAAAAAATAATTTTTACAACAGAAGCCCCTGCTCCTATTGGCCCCTATAATCAAGCGGTATTAGTGGGAAACACTTTATATACATCGGGTCAAATTGCCCTCGATCCAGTAAGCATGGAACTTATTATGGATGATATTGAAACCGAAACACAACAAGTCATGCAAAATATGAAAGCCGTATTGGCAGCAGCTGATATGACCTTTGAAAATGTAATTAAAACTTCGATTTTCATTATGAATATGGCCGATTTTAGTCGAATTAATACTGTATATGCTTCCTATTTTGATGAAGCCACTGCACCCGCTAGAGAAACCGTACAAGTAGCTTGTTTGCCCAAAAACGTTAACATTGAAATTTCAATGATCGCTGTGAAATAATTATATTGATACAAAATAAAAAATCCGTTACAAATTCATGTAACGGATTTTTTGTTTGACTAAGAAGGACTTATTTTTTTAAATCAAAACGATCCAAATTCATCACTTTTGTCCAAGCTGCAATAAAATCTTTAACAAATTTTTCTTGATTATCTGTTTGTGCATATACTTCAGCCAATGCTCTTAATTCTGAGTTAGATCCGAAAATTAAATCCGCACGAGTTGCTGTATATTTAGTTGCTCCAGAAGTTCTGTCTTTTCCTTCAAAAACTTCTTTCTTATCATCCATTGCACTCCAAGCCGTACTCATATCTAATAAGTTAACGAAGAAATCATTTGATAATTTGTTGTTTTGAGCAGTAAAAATACCGTGTTTAGACCCATCGTAATTTGCACCTAAAGCTCTCATACCTCCTACTAAAACAGTCATTTCTGGAGCAGTCAATGTTAATAATTGCGCTTTATCAACTAATAACGCTTCTGTTGGAACTGTATATTGCGTTTTGATATAATTACGGAATCCGTCAGCCATCGGTTCTAAAACTGCCATACCAATTACATCGGTTTGGTCTTGTGAGGCATCCATTCTTCCAGGTGAAAAAGGAACATCAACCTTAATTCCTGCATTTTTAGCAGCCGTTTCAACACCAACATTTCCAGCCAATACAATTAAATCCGCTAAGGATACTTTTTTATCTTTCGACTTTGCATTAAAATTGGCTTGGATTTTTTCTAAAATTGGCAACACTTTGTTCAATTGTGCTGGGTTATTTACTTCCCAATTGCGTTGTGGTTCTAATCTAATACGTGCTCCATTAGCACCACCTCTTCTATCAGAACCTCTATAGGTAGATGCCGAAGCCCAAGCAGTTGTTACCATTTCTTGAATGGATAAACCTGAATTTGCAATTTCTAATTTTAAAGCTGCAATTTCTTTTGCAGAAACTACTTTATAATTTAAAACTGGAATTGGGTCTTGCCAAATTAAATCTTCTTTAGGCGCTTCTGGCCCTAAATAAGACGATCTAGGCCCCATATCTCTGTGGGTTAATTTAAACCATGCTTTTGCAAATGCTTCTTCAAACTCTTTTGGATTATCATAAAAGCGTTTTGAAATTTTAGCATATTCTGGATCAAATCTAAACGATAAATCGGTAGTTAACATTGTTGGAATGTGTCGTATCGATTTATCAAATGCATCTGGAATGATTGCCTTACCGTTTTTCGCAATCCACTGATGAGCGCCTGCAGGGCTTTTGGTCAATTCCCATTCGTTATCGTATAATATTTTGAAGAAACCATAATTCCATTCTGTTGGTTTAGCTGTCCAAGTTACTTCTAAACCAGACGAAATAGCATCCGTACCTTTACCCGATTTATAAGTACTTTTCCATCCAAATCCTTGTTGCTCAATTCCTGCAGCTTCTGGATCGGCGCCTACATTTGAAGCGGGACCTTTACCGTGTGTTTTTCCAAAAGTATGACCACCTGCATTTAAAGCTGTAGTTTCCTCATCATTCATTCCCATTCTTCCGAATGTTTCACGAATATCTTTTGCAGCCAATAGCGGATCTGGATTTCCAGCAGGACCTTCAGGATTTACGTAAATCAATCCCATTTGGGTTGCCGCTAATGGATTCTCTAATTTTCCGTTAATCGACCTAGCGCTTTCTAAGAATTTGCTTTCAGAACCCCAATACACATTGCTTTCTGGTTCCCACACATCTTCTCTACCACCAGCAAATCCATAGGTTTTGAATCCCATTGATTCTAAAGCTACGTTACCTGTTAATATCATTAAATCGGCCCAAGAGATCTTGTTCCCGTATTTTTGTTTAATTGGCCATAATAAGCGACGTGCTTTATCTAAATTTACGTTATCTGGCCAGCTATTTAAGGGTGCAAAACGTTGTTGTCCGGCTCTTGAACCTCCACGTCCATCTCCTGAACGATAGGTACCAGCACTATGCCATGCCATACGAATGAATAACGGACCATAATTTCCAAAATCGGCAGGCCACCAATCTTCCGATTTGGTCATTAATGCACTCAAATCGGCTTTCAAAGCTTGGTAATCTAATTTTTGAAATTCTTTAGCATAATCAAAATCACTACCCATTGGGTTCGATTTGTCTGAATTCTGACGAAGCACTTCTAAATTCAGTTGATTTGGCCACCATTCTTTATTTTTATTTACTTGACTGCTTCCTTTTTGTGAAGGTGCTGCAGTCATCGACTGATATTCTGCACTGGCATGCGCAACATCTTTTGAAGCAGCCGTTTTTCCAGTTACAGGACATGTAGCTGCTTGCTGTGCAAAAGAAAAACTAGCCAGCAAAAAACTAGAGGTTAATAATACTTTTTTCATAAAAATAGATTTAATGTTTATACAAATTTGTATTAAATAGTCGTTATTGATAAAGATTGTCAAATGATATTTCTTATGGAATCATAAGATAAATTTATTGTTTGTAAAATAGTTCATAGTAATTACTTATAAATGTACTACAATTTATTAGAATACGAGTCATATTGTAACAAAATCATATCTTGCACCTCTAATTGTTTCATTTCAAATATTATGAGAAAAATATATTTAGTAGCGTTTTTATGTTTCGGTTTTCTTTTTGCTGCTGCTCAAGAACCAACGCGCAGAGATTCCCTTTAAGGCGGATTGCCTTTTGAACGTACTTGCTTTGATGTCCTTCGATATGATTTAAACATTAAAGTTGATCCAACAAAAAGAGAAATCCTTGGTTTTAATGACATAACCTTCAAAGTTGTTCAGTCTACTAAAAAAATTCAATTGGATTTGTTTGACAATATGATCATTGATGGTATTACCTCAAAAGAATCTGGGACGTTAGAATTTAAGCGCGATGAAAATGCCGTTTTTATTCACTTTAAAAAGACCTTAGAAAAAGATAAAACCTACACCCTCCGTTTTTCATACCATGGAAATCCTATTGTGGCTAGAAATGCACCTTGGGATGGTGGTTTTGTATTCAAAAAAGACCGAAAAGGGCTCGATTTTATAGGGGTAGCTGTACAAGGAACTGGAGCAAGTCTCTGGTATCCTTGTAAGGATTCTCAAAGCGATGAACCCGACTTAGGTGCTTCTATTAAAGTAGCTGTACCAAATGGGTTGATGAATGTTTCTAATGGTCGTTTTTTAGGATCAAAAGATTTGGGTGATGGCTACACCCGATGGGATTGGGAAGTAAAAAACCCCATTAACAATTATGATATTACATTAAATATTGCGGATTATGTGCACATTCATGACGCACATAAAGGCTTGGATTTAGATTATTATGTGTTGCGCGACAACGAAGAAAAAGCCCGAAAACATTTTGAAGCTGATGTTAAGCCCATGTTGGATTGTTTTCAATTAAAATTTGGACAATATCCTTTTTGGGAAGATGGGTATAAACTGGTTGAAACTCCTTATTTAGGGATGGAACATCAAAGTGCCGTGGCTTATGGTAATCAATATAAAAAAGGATACAGAGGAATGGATTTATCGGGAACCGGTGTAGGAATGCAATTCGACTATATCACCATTCATGAAACTGGACACGAATGGTTTGGAAACAGCATTACCAGCAAAGACATTGCAGATATGTGGATACACGAAGGATTTACCACCTATACGGAAACCGTTTTTATCGAATGTACCCAAGGTTATGACGCTGCCATGAAATACGTTAATGGTCAATCGAGAAACATTCGCAACGACAAACCAATTATTGGGAAATTTGGTGTCAATAGAGAAGGCTCTGGTGATATGTATTACAAAGGCTCATTGTTATTGAACACATTAAGGCATGTTGTCGATAATGATGATCGCTGGTGGGCTATTTTATTAAAATATGCTGAAACCTATAAAAAACAAATCATCGATACTCCCACTGTAATTGCCTTTTTTAATCAAGAGACGGGATACAATTTAACCCCAATTTTTAATCAATATTTAAATTACACCACAATACCCCATTTAGAAATCGAGTTGGATAATAATAGTTTTCAATACCGTTGGAAAACTGATGAGCCTAATTTTAACATGCCCATTGACATACAAATCGGTACTAAAAAAATACGGCTTCAACCGAGTAATGCATGGCAAAAATCTACCGAAAGCATAACATCAATTAAAGACATCAACGTATTTACCAATAGATTTTATATCAAATACAATTAAGAGCAATTTAAAACCCTATAGAATTTAGGGTTTTTTTTATGTTAATTTTGGCCGTTTCAGTACGAACAAACTCGGGGATAAACACGACCTCTTTCGGTTGTTCATATTTTTCGAGATTGCTAAATAAAGTATCAGATACCGTAAAAGGTTCGCCTTCTATAACTAATAGCACTTTTTGTCCCAAGTTTTCATCGGATACCCCAGTAATGAAAAAAGATTGTACAATTTGTTTCCCTAATTTAGCTTCTATTTGTTCGGGGAATAATTTGACTCCCCCACTATTGATAACATTATCATGACGTCCAATCCACTTAAAAGAGTTGGCTGTTACGATCTCAACTATATCATTGGTTTGAACTTCGGCTGCTACAATTAAGGGTGCCTTTATTTTCAAACAATTGCGTTCATCAGTTGCTATACTAACATTGGGCAATACTGTAAAACAATCGGCACCTACTCTTTTAGCCGCTATATGTGTGATAGTTTCAGTCATTCCATAGGTTTCATAGATTTCGGAATCCATTTGCTGTAATTGATCCGCAAGGACTTTTGAAACAGGTGCACCACCAATAATAATTTTTTTAAATTGCTTTAAAAGTTTTAAATTTTGTTGCACTTGCAAAGGAACTAAGGCTACAAAATCATATTTTTTATTGAAGAGTAACGCCTCAAAATTTGAAGTCGGTGGCAAAATATCCAATTCTAATCCTAATATAAACGCTCGAACCAACATCATTTTTCCTGCTACATAACGAGAAGGCAAACAAAGTAAGGCTTTATCTCCGGGCAGCAAATTAAAAAATTCGGCAGTCGCTAGAGCAGAATGCACCATAGCTTGCTTGGAAAGAGTAATGGTTTTTGGTTGGCCCGTTGTACCGGATGTTTTCATTTGGAGGGTAGACGAACTGTCCAACCAATCGAACAAAAAAACACCGATTTCTTTTTCAAATGGAGCACCTTCTTTAATGAAAATATAGGCCAAATCCAAAAGGCCTTCTTTATCCAAAGCGATTCCATTAATTTTAAAACAAGGATGTAAATCACGAAAAGTTGGTAGCATAAGACTTCTAAATTAGACTGAAGTTTTCTCCGTTGTAACGTTTGTACCTATTAATTTATCGTGCCAATTGTTCCATTTATACTTTTTAGAGAAAAAATATACCAAGGCAGGAAATAATACCAATACCGGAATAAATAATTCAAAATTTATCGATGGCTCAGATAAGTCCTTAAATATTGAAGGTGTTTGAAATACTGTAAAATCTGTTGTCACTAACAACGAAGCCACCATGTTATTGGCAGCATGAAAACCAAGGGCTAATTCGGTACCTTCATCCATCAAAGTGATTATTCCCAAAAACAATCCGGTTCCGATATAATAAACTAAAATGAGATATCCCATTTTTTCTACCTCAGGATTAAAAATATGCATGGTGCCAAAAATAATTGATGTCATGAGTAACGGAAACCATTTATTATGAGCTAAATTATAGAATCCTTGCATTAAATACCCTCTAAAAACCAATTCTTCTGTAGAAGTTTGTATGGGCATTAAAAGCATGGTTATTGCAAATAAAATTAAAAATGGTACGGGTTCAAACTGGACTTCAATAGTACTAGGATCTAATAAATACGGAACAAAAAAAGCTACTATTGATACCAAAGTCCACACTCCAAAAGAGAGGAAAACACGTGACCAGTCTATTTTTGCTCTGGATGTGATGATTGAAATAAACTTTTGTTGATGTAATTTTTTAACCACAAAATACAAACCTATTAAAGCGCAAACAAAACTGAGCAACGTTAAAAACAAAAAAACATTAGGATCGAATACTTGATACATTTCTTCGGTATCATTAGGAATTTTACCCGAAAGCAAAATGGCTACAGACAAAGGGATTTGTCCGACAATAGCGGCTAAAAAAACAATAAAAGATCCTCCTAAATATTTAAAGAAATTCAAAATTTTTACTAGTATCTCGGTTTCTTTTTGAAAAGCTTGCTCTATAAACATATTGAATTAGATTACATTTGTATCTTAATTGAACAAAAATACAAAATGATTACCATATACCATAATCCAAGATGTGCCAAATCCAGAGAGGGTCTTTGTGCAATTGAAAAGAGCAACAAACCGTTTCAAGTTCGTCACTACATGACCGAACCTTTTACTAAAAGCGAATTGACAGCTGTAATTGACCAACTAGGAATTGAGCCTATGGATCTGGTTCGTACTAAAGAAACCCTTTGGATTGAGAACTATAAAAACAAACAAATAGCTGCTTCAGCACTTATTGAAATTCTAATCGAACATCCAAAACTTATTGAACGACCTATTATTGTATATAACGACAAAGCTATCATTGCCCGTCCAATAACTAAAATATCAGATTTGGATTTGTAGTTTTAACATAGATTTAGGAATTTATGGCCCTACCAAAGCCTACATTTGCACACTTATTATGAAAAAATATATGAAAAATTGTTTTCAGTTTTTACTACTTTTAGTACTCGTACCACTAGCTGTAGTTGCCCAAAAACCAGGTGATAAAAAAATATTCATTAGCGGAAAAGTTATTGAAAAAGGCAGTAAAGTAGCCGTCGAATATGCTACAGTCTCTTTTAAAAATAGTGCAACCAAACAACTTTTTGGTGCAATGACCGATGCTACGGGATCCTTCTCATTTGAAATTACACCTGGAGATTACACCGGTGAAATCGAATTAATGTCGTATAAAAAAACTGCAATTGCAGCACAAAAATATACTGAAAGCACCTCAATTGGAACGTTTACGTTGGAAAGTGATATCTCGCAATTGCAAGATGTTGTAGTGATCGCTGAGAAATCAACTGTTGAATTCAAATTAGATAAAAGAGTTTACAACGTAGGTAAAGACATGATGGTAAAAGGCGGAACAGTGAGTGATGTTTTAGACAATGTGCCTTCTGTGAGTGTCGATACCGAAGGAAATGTAGCGTTAAGAGGAAATGAAAATGTTAGAATTTTAATTGATGGTAAACCTTCGGGTTTAGCCGGAATAAATGTAGCCGATGCCTTAAAATTATTACCTGCCGATGCTGTTGAAAAGGTAGAAGTAATTACCAATCCATCAGCTCGATATGATGCTGAAGGCGGTGGTGGAATCATTAACATTGTTCTTCGAAAAGGAAAATCAAATGGTGTAAATGGATCTATTATTGTTTCTGGAGGTGATCCCGAAACCTATGGTGTAAGTTCGAGTGTAAATAAAAAAGGAACCAACTTTAATTTGTTTTCCAACTTTGGATACAATTACAGAAACAACCCAGGTAATTCATTAACTAATGCTGAATATTTTAATTCGAATGGCACTACGAGCCGATACATCAACGAACGTCGAACCAATGAACGCATAAGTGAAGGATACAATGCTAATTTTGGAATTGATTTAGTATTAAATAAAACACTCACTTGGACCAATGCGTTGACCTTTAGAGAAAGTGACGGTAATAATCCAGACAATGTTTTCTTTTATAATTTTGATGCCTTGCAAAATCCTACTTTCATCCGAAACCGATTAAATGATGCCAAAAATGATGAGTTTAGTATTGAGTATACTTCAAATTTTACTAAAAAATTCACTAAAGATGGTCATCAATTAACCGTAGATATTGCAATTTCTCAAAATAAAGAAAATGAATTCGCTACAATTTATGATCAAATTATTGGAACACCCACTTCTTTATTCACAGAAACTACGTCCAATAAACAATCGCAACAACGCAATCTTTTCCAAACCGACTATGTTTTACCTATTGGTAAAGATGGACGTTTTGAAGCAGGATATCGCGGTAGCTTTCAAGAAGGATTGACCGAATTTGAAATAGTACCTACATCCTCCTATTCTAATACATTGGAATATAACGAATATGTAAATTCATTTTATACGCAATACGGATCTAAAATCAATAAATTTTCCTACTTTATTGGAATGCGTTTTGAAGACACAAACATTGATGTTAATTCGATTACTGCAAACGATTATAACAATAAAAAATACAATAATTTCTTTCCTTCAGCAACCTTGAATTATGAAATTTCTGATAAAAGTTCCTTAAGTGTCAGCTATAGTAAAAGAATCAACAGACCCCGTGGACGTTTCCTAAATCCATTTTCAACCTATTCTAGTAATATTAATGTTTTTCAAGGGAATCCCGACATTGACCCATCGCTTACAGATGCAATAGATTTAGGGTATTTAACAAAATGGGACAAGCTAACATTTAGTACATCTGCCTATGTAAATGTTACAAATGATGCTTTTCAATTCATTAGAAAAGAATCGGGATTGTTTGTTGAAGGCGTACCGGTAATTATTAGTACCCCTATTAACTTAGCTAAAGAATACCGCGCTGGATTTGAGTTTAATTTAAATTATACACCCTACAAATGGTGGCGACTTAATGGTAACTTTAATTTGTTCCGAAATGAAACAAATGGCGATTATAAATATGTGAATTTCCAAAATGTTAATGTTGTGCAGAATTTTGACAACATTGCGTTAACTTGGACGTCTCGCTTGAGTTCGAAAATAACCTTACCCTACAAAATAGATTGGCAAACTAATGCATCCTATGAAGCGCCACAAACAACTGCTCAAGGAAAAAGATTAGGGGTATATGGTGTTAACCTTGCCTTTAGCAAAGATGTTTTAAAAGACAAAGGAACCATCGCATTAAATGTGAGTGATCTGTTCAATTCCAGAAAAAGAATTATTGAAACAAACATCGAAAATGTTGTGAATTCGTATAGTGAAATGCAAATGAGAGTGCGACAAATTAATGTGTCCTTTACGTATCGTTTCAACAAACAAAAGAACGAAAGAGAAAAACCAAGACGTGAAGAAGGCGGTGAAGGTGAATTTATGGGGCAACCCTAAACAATATAAATTAAAAAAGTCCCGATATAATCGGGACTTTTTATTGTAAGGTAAATAAATTTACGCTTCTTTGTTTTTGTTTCTTTTCTCTTTGATCAATTCTATGATAGCACCGCCCAACCAATATTGAACGAATCCTACTAAGAAAATCATCAACCAAAAACCAATAGTTAATATGGTTAAGAAAAGTAAAAAACCTAGGTACTGTTGAAATTCAAACATGATTTTTCCGGAATTTATGAATTCTTGTCAAAGATAATAGGAATATTTATTTTGAACAATTTATTATCAAATTATTTTGTGATAAACTGATGAAATTAAAACCATTTTTTTACCTTAAAATAGGCGAACATAAAAATGACAATTAAAATCATTATTCCCCAAATGATATAGTAACCATTCTCCCACTCCAACTCTGGGAAATTTTTAAAATTCATACCATAAACCCCCACAATAAAGGTTAGCGGTAAGAAAAACATCGAAACGACTGTTAGGGACTTCATTACTTCATTCATTTTATGATTTTGAGCAGAAAAGAAATAATTAGAAGCACTATCTAATGTACCCAGATCGGATTCAATTTGTTCTAACAATTCCAAACATTTTTGATGCAATCTAGAAAAGAAAGAATAATTCTCTTGCTCAATCGAATTAAATACATTGTCATCCTTTATGGTCTTAATCGAGTATAACGAATCGCGAAGGGGAATAATTGAGCGTTTCAAATAATTTAGATTATCTCGATGTTTCTCTAAATGTTCTAAGGTCTCAGGCTTGGTATTCACCTTAATCAGATTAATTAAGGTATCTACTTTATCTTCTTCACTTTCTAATGTAATATAAAAATTCTCAATAATCGCGTCCAGCAATAAATACAACAAGAAATCGGTGTTTTTTGTCCGAACAATTCCAGAATTGGTACGAATTCGATCTCGAATATGTACAAAAAAATCACTTCGCTTTTCTTGAAAAGAAATAAGCACACGATCCTTTAAAATAAAACTAATCTGTTCAACACTAATGTTATCACTGTCCACCATTGGCAACAACGACTTTACATTAAAAAACAAAATATCACTATATTCTTCTAATTTTGTTCGTTTAGTGGTATTCAATATGTCTCCAATGATAAAATTATCTGCACCAAAAGTGGTGCCTACATATTGAATGAGTTTGGCATCATTTAGCCCGTGAACATTAATCCAATTGACTTTTTCCGAATCAACATGCGATGCTAATGCCGTTGCTTCTATTTGATGAAACTCCGTAATGTCATCTTGATTGTAAACAAACAATTGCATTTCTGTAACAGTATCACTATGAATGCCTGTATATTCTAAAATAGAAGGCTGAACTTTTCGGCCTTTTTTGTATTTAATTTTTCTCAAAACCAATAAATTTTGACATAAAGATAGGAGTTTTTAAAAATGAGAAGTATTTTTACTCAAATTTATTTTAAATGCAAACGCTTTTCATCAACATTAAAGAACTACTTCAGGTTCGTGAACACCCTTTAGAAAAAGTATCGGGCGATGCCATGAAACACTTACCTAAAATAGATCATGCGTACCTCTTGATTGAAGATCAAATTATTGCCGATTTTGGGCCAATGAAAAATTGCCCCACGTTGCCCAATGCTCATATTATAGATGCTTCCGATCGTGTAATTCTACCCACTTGGGTGGATAGTCACACCCATATTGTTTATGCTGGAAATAGAATACAAGAATTTGTGGATCGAATCAATGGATTAACCTATGAGGAAATCGCAAGTCGTGGAGGTGGCATATTACAATCGGCAAAAAAACTCAATGAAACATCTGAAGATGAATTATACGAGCAATCTAAAGTACGATTGTTAGAAATCATGCAACAAGGCACTGGAGCGGTTGAAATAAAATCGGGATATGGATTAACGGTTGAAGGTGAATTAAAAATGTTGCGCGTAATCAAACGTCTCAAAGCCAATTATCCCGCAGCCATTCGAGCCACATTTTTAGGAGCACATGCATTTCCAACAGAATTTAAAGAAAACCACGCCGGATACATTCAGTTACTTATTGAAGAAATACTGCCCAAAATTGCGGCAGAAAATCTAGCCGATTATATAGATGCATTTTTAGAAACCGGTTATTTTTCCATTGAAGAAACCCAATTAATTATGGAAGCCGGAAAACAATATGGATTGATTCCGAAAATTCATGTCAATCAGTTTACAGCTTTTGGCGGGATTAAAGCTTGTATTGAAAAGGGCGCTTTAACAGTAGATCATTTAGAAATTGTAACCGAAGAAGATATTTTGGCCTTACAAAATAGTGAAACAATGCCAGTAGCTTTACCAAGTTGCTCTTATTTTATTAGTATTCCTTATACACCCGCTCGACAATTAATCGATTCGGGATTGCCACTGGCTCTAGCATCGGATTACAACCCAGGTACCACCCCCTCAGGCAATATGAATTTTGTGGTGGCAACGGCCTGTATTAAAATGAAAATGACTCCCGAAGAAGCCATAAATGCGGCTACAATAAATGGGGCTTATGCCATGGGGATTTCAGCAACTCACGGAAGTATTACAAAAGGCAAAAGAGCCAATATTATTGTAACCCAACCCGTAACTAATTATTACCAAATCCCTTACGCTTTTGGAACAAATTTGATTGAAAAAGTAATGATAGAAGGTCAATTTATATAACGTAACTAATGATTAAAACCATTTTTCTTGTAGGCCTCGGAGGCGCACTAGGTAGTATTTTACGATATGTTACTGTTGGGTTAACAAACAAGTATTTTCAAGGGAGTTTCCCATTAGCTACCCTGGCTATTAACATCTTAGGTAGTTTGTTAATCGGACTCTTTATTGGAATTATTGCCAAATATTATCCCGATAATCAACCCTTGAGATTTCTATTAATTGTAGGATTTTGTGGAGGATTTACCACCTTTTCTAGTTTTGCCTCGGAAAACTACTCCTTATTTCAAAATGGCCAACAATTTTTGGCGTATTTATACATAATAGTCTCGGTAGTGTTGACGATTGCTGCAGTGGGGATCGGCAATTACTTCAGTAAATTTATATAAAAAAAATCCTGATGGTTTACATCAGGATTTTTTTTAACAGATCAAATTGGATTATCGTAATGTAAAACTTGTTTTAGATACCAATTCCGAATTTTTATCGAATACATTTACAAAATAAGTACCCGGAGCAAAATCTTTACCGGTTACTTCTTCATCTACTTGCACCGTTTTATTTTCATATTTTATTGTAGAAATAAAGCTATATGTTAACGTTTTATCACCCGCTGGGATCGTTTTCTTTTCGCCTAAAATATTGCTTTTGCTATCAATAATTTGAACGTAATATTCTCTACTTCCTTTCTTAGCAATTTGATTTTCAGCAATTAAAAAACTTACTTTTAATTTATTAGCACGTCCTGCCTTATCCGTTTCAATTTGTTTTCCTGAACTTTTTTGCTTTACAGCCAATACTTTCAAATTTAATACGGCTAATTTTGAACCCTTTTCTACTGTTTTCGTCAATCCTTCATTTTGAACCAACAACGTATCGTTGAATTTTTTAGCATCACTCAACACCACTTTAGTACTGTCTAGACTCGAAGTCAAAGTTACATTTTGCTCTTTTAACAATTTATTTTCAGCCACTAAATTTTCCATTTCACCTTTTAATTTCAAATAGGATCTCTTGTATTTAGCCATAGCTGCAGCATCACCTTTTGATTTTTCAACTTGCTCTAACAAAGCTACCATTTTAGCTTGCTCAGCTTGTATTTCATCTTTTAACGCTGTATTGTCAGCAATCATTAAATCGTATTCTTGGATTTTAGCTTTTAACTCTTCAGCTAACGAATCTTTTTCTGTCGTAAGTTGTGTGACTTCTTTTTTCGTATCGGCTGTAATTTTGTAGATATAGCCCACACTGGCCAATAATAATAAAGCCAAAACTACAACAGCTGCTTTTAAACCTGAATTATTTGAATTGTTTTCCATAATGTTTACGGTTAAATAAATTAGTTGTTCAAAATTACAATTAAAAAAAGAAAATTGTAAAATAATTACGATTTTTATTTTAAAATAGTACATTTGGGTGTCCTATTTTTAACCTTTTATGGAAAACATTACACTTCTTACTCCCATTGAGTTAGCAAAAATTACAAATCATCGCAGTGGTGAAATCAAATTTGGTGAAAAGATAAATACGGTTCCTAAAGGAGCTGATGTTATTGAATTTATGGTTTCCTGTGATGCAAAGTTTGTACTCATTGGTCTTTCTGAAGATATTGGTGTGAAAGCAAACTTAGGGCGAACTGGTACTGCTTCAGCCTATGAAAGTGCCTTAAAAAACTTAGCCAATATTCAACACAATAAATATTGCAAAGGAAGTGATCTATTGGTACTCGGACACTTGAATTTTGAAGAGGAACGCAAACAAGCATCCGCCTTAGATCCAAAAAACAAAGAAGATCGCAAACTTCTTTTTGCCTTAGTTGAAAAAATAGACAAGGAAGTTTCACACATCATCCATCAAATTTGTAAAGCCGGTAAAACACCAATCATCATTGGTGGCGGACATAACAATGCATATGGAAACATTAAAGGACTTGCCTTGGCTAAAGGCAAACCGGTCAATGCCATCAATTTTGACGCACATACCGATTTTAGAATATTAGAAGGCAGGCATTCGGGTAATGGCTTTAGTTATGCCTATGAAGATGGTTTCTTAAAAAAATATTTTGTGTTTGGTTTGCATGAAAATTTTGTTTCCAAAAGTGTTTTCAATACACTGAAAGATTTACCTACTAGAGTAAAATTTGTAACCTATGAAGAATTAGAAGTTAAACGCGAAAAACAATTTGATGCGGAACTTGAAAAAGCGCTAGAATTCATTAAAAACGAACCTTTTGGTGTTGAACTTGATTTGGATGCTATTCCTGGTATTCCAAGTAGCGCAATGACGTTAAGCGGTTTAAGTGTCGATAAAGCACGGTATTTTATTTACTTTATGGGAAAACATCCCAATGCGTCTTATTTGCATATTTGTGAAGGTGCACCCGAACTCGACGACTCTATAAACAATCATTTAACTGGTAAATTGATCGCGGCAATGGTTACTGATTTTATGAAAGCAAAAACAGTATAAATCCATACAATCTGGTTAATTAAAATAACACTACCTTTGCAGTCAAATTGCTATACTGCAAGAGACTAATTATTTTATATGACATTTAACGATTTAAAACTTTACAACAATATCCAACAAGCTTTGGAAGAGGAAGGTTATTCTAATCCAACGCCTATTCAAGAACAAGCCATACCCGAAATATTACTTGGACAAGACTTAGTGGCTTGTGCACAAACAGGTACCGGTAAAACAGGTGCTTTTGCTATTCCAATCTTAAATTTAATTCACAGAATTGTGGGTTCGGCTAAAAAAGCAAAACACATTCGAACTCTAGTAGTAACTCCTACTCGTGAATTGGCCATTCAAATCGACGAAAGCTTCAAAACCTATGGCAAATATACCAATGTCAAATCGTTGGTTATTTTTGGCGGTGTCAATCAAGTGCCGCAAGTCAACGAATTGAAAAATGGAATCGATGTGTTAATTGCCACTCCAGGAAGGTTACTTGACCTGCACAAACAAGGATTTATTGATTTAAATCATATGCACCATTTGGTACTCGATGAGGCTGATCAAATGTTGGATATGGGTTTCATTAATGACGTAAAAAAAATCATCAAATTAACCCCAGACAACCGTCAAACCTTATTGTTCTCGGCTACTATGCCGTTAGCAATTAGAGAATTAGCAGATACTTTTTTAACCAAACCAAAGTACATATCGGTAACTCCCATTTCAAGTACGGCCGAAAATGTATCCCAAAAAGTGTATTTTGTCAATAAAGACGACAAACGTTTGCTGTTAAAACAATTGATTATCCAAGAAAGTTTGAGCAATGCTTTAGTATTTACAAGAACCAAACACGGTGCTGACAATATCGTAAAAGTGTTGAAAAAAGCGAGCATAAAAGCCGAAGCCATTCATGGAGATAAATCGCAAAACGCCCGCCAACGTGTATTGGAGCAATTCAAAAATAAAGAAATTGATATTCTTGTAGCTACTGATATTGCGGCACGAGGTATTGATATTGAACAACTGCCGTTTGTAATTAATTTTGATATTCCTAATATTTCGGAAACCTATGTACACCGAATAGGACGCACGGGAAGAGCTGGAAATTCAGGCTTGGCCATTTCATTTTGTGGAAAAGACGAAAAACCCTATTGGCAAGACATCGAAAAATTAATTCGAATGAAAGTTAAAGTGGTTACCGACCATCCGTTTACTTGGAAAGACGAAGAAGTAAATCCGGATGCAAAACCCGATTTACGCAATAAAGACAAAAATAAAATGAATCCGAATTCCAATTCTAGAAAATCGGAAGCCTCTAAGAAAAACAAAAAACGCTGGTATTAACCAGCGTTTTTTTTATCTATTATCGAATCAATTTCTTGTATTTAATTCGTGTTGGCGTCACATCTTTTCCAAGGCGTTTGCGTTTGTTTTCTTCATATTCGGTAAAACTTCCTTCAAAACTATATACTTGGGAATCACCTTCAAATGCCAAAATGTGCGTACAAACTCGGTCTAAGAACCATCTGTCGTGGGAAATAATCACGGCACAACCTGCAAAATTTTCTAAACCTTCTTCTAAGGCACGAAGCGTATTTACATCTAAATCATTGGTTGGCTCATCGAGTAACAATACATTTCCTTCTTCTTTTAAGGTCATGGCCAAATGCAAACGGTTACGTTCACCACCAGATAAGGTAGCCACTTTTTTGTTTTGATCGCTTCCGCCAAAATTAAAACGAGATAAATAGGCACGAGAGTTAACTTGACGACCACCCATCATAATTAATTCTTGTCCATCACAAAAGTTTTCCCAAAGCGTTTTATTCACATCAATATTGGAATGTGATTGATCAACATAAGCAATTTTAACTGTTTCTCCGATATCAAAAGTTCCTGCATCTGCTTTTTGTTCCCCCATAATCATTTTGAAAATGGTAGATTTTCCAGCTCCATTCGGACCAATAATTCCAACAATACCGGCTTGTGGCAATACAAAATTTAAATCGTCGTATAACAATTTATCACCAAACGCTTTCGCAACATTTTTAGCTTCAATTACGTTGGTTCCCAAACGAGGGCCATTAGGAATGTAAATTTCTAATTTCTCGTCTAATTCTTTTTGATCTTCGTTTAATAATTTATCGTAATTCTGTAAACGTGCTTTCTGCTTGGTTTGACGGCCTTTTGCACCTTGACGTACCCAGTCTAACTCGCGTTCTAAATTTTTTCTTCTTTTAGAAGCTACTTTTTCTTCTTGAGCCATTCTGTTCGACTTTTGCTCTAACCAAGACGAGTAATTTCCTTTCCACGGAATACCTTCACCTCTATCTAACTCTAAAATCCAACCCGCAACATTATCTAAGAAATATCTATCGTGCGTCACAGCAATTACGGTTCCTGAATATTGTGCTAAATGCTGTTCCAACCAAAGAACCGATTCGGCATCTAAGTGGTTGGTTGGCTCATCTAATAATAACACATCCGGTTGTTGCAATAACAAACGACATAAAGCCACACGACGCTTTTCACCACCCGATAACACATTAATAGGGGTTTCAGGATCTGGCGTTCGAAGTGCATCCATAGCGATTTCCAACTTAGTATCAATTTCCCAAGCCCCGCAAGCATCAATTTTGTCTTGTAATTCCGCTTGTCGATCCATAAGTTTTTCCATTTTTTCAGGATTCTCATAGACTTCAGGCAAACCAAAATCGTCATTGATTTTATTAAATTCGGCTAATAATTCAAAGGTTTCAGCAGCACCTTCACGAACGATATCAATAACCGTTTTTGTTTCGTCTAATTGCGGTTCTTGTTCTAAATAACCAACGGTATACCCTGGTTGAAAAACCACATCGCCTTGAAAATTTTTATCGACACCTGCAATAATTTTCAGCAAAGAAGATTTTCCAGAACCATTAAGACCCAAAATACCAATCTTTGCTCCATAAAAGAAACTCAAATAGATATTTTTTAAAACTTGTTTGTCGGCACCTGGATAACTTTTACTCAATTTTTGCATTGAGAAAATTACTTTCTTATCATCTGACATAGTTGTATGATTTTTTGTTAGTAGAATTTACGTAATTCGTAATTCGTAATTCGTTATGTTATTCTAATTAATTTAAACTCTTCCTTTCAAAGCATTAAATACCCATGCGTTTGCTAAGAAACCAACTCCAACAGAAGCAAATCCCCAACCTGCTACATCGGCATAGCGATAAATCCCCAATCCGATTAAAATCAAACCCATCAGCACCATGATAAAGGTAGCCCAAGCTAATACTGTATTCTTGTTCATTGACATACTCTTTTATATTAAATTACTCGCGTAAGGGAGGCGAAGTTACAAATTTTATGACTTTTATTGAATGGATTTCAATTAAAAATTGTGATCAAAAGCTCCTTTAATAAATCGTGTTGCGAAGTAGAGGCAGCGCCCACTCCTTTGCTTTTCACATCTATTGTTCGAAGTGCCGCAACAATCGCACTTACTTTCTTCATGGGATAATTTCGAAACGCTACCTCATAATCCTTAACGAAAAAAGGATTCACTTTTAAAACTTTGGCGGCATTCATTTGGGATTTATCTTTGAGTCCGTGATACTGCAACAATTGCGAAAAGAAACCAAATACCAAGCCCGTTGTAACCACTAAAGGATTGTCCTTTGGATTTTGAGCAAAATAATCAATGATTTGATAAGCTTTAACCTGATTTTTTTCACCAATTGCCTTACGCAATTCAAAATTATTAAAGTCCTTACTAAATCCTATATTTTCTTCGATATCGGTTGGTGTAAAGGTATGCCCTTTGGGTAAAATAATTTTTAATTTTTCTAATTCATTATTGATTTTAGACAAATCGGTTCCTAAAAATTCCACCAATATTGCAGCCGCTTTTGGCTCGATACTATAGCCTTGTCCCGCTAAAACTCTTTTGATCCATTCGCCAACCTGATTTTCGTATAGTTTTTTACTTTCATACACCACACCTACTTTATCCAATAATTTCGTTATTTTTTTTCGCTTATCCAAGGTCTTATACTTGTAAGCAAACACCAAAACGGTTGTAGGTTGCGGATTTTCGGCATAGGCTTCTAACTTATCAATAGTTCGAGATAGTTCTTGTGCCTCTTTAACAATAACCACTTGACGATCGGCCATCATGGGAAAACGCTTTGCTGTGCTAATTACATCTTCTATGGTAACATCACGACCATATAATATGGATTGATTGAAATCTCGCTCCTGCTCTTCTAACACATTTTGTGCTATGAAATCGGTCAATTTATCAATATAATAAGGCTCTTCACCCATTAAAAAATAAATAGGTTTAAGTTGACCCGCTTTGATGTCTTTCGTAATTTGAATTACTTCATCCATTTTGTTGTTTATTGTTTTTGGTTTATTGTTTATTGTTAAACTTCAAACCTTTAATTTCAGTTGAATTCAAATATTTCATGAAAGCACCAATTTTATTTTTTACTAATTCAATTTTGACCGACAAATTATCAAATTCACTTTGAGAAATTAAATTTTTATCCAAAGCTCTATATAGCTGAGATTACAATTCTCCACAAGAACCTTTTGAAAAACTTAGAAAATTTACAAACTCTCTATTTCCATTTCTTTCAAAACCTTCTGCAATATTATCCATAATAGAACCTGAACTTCTGTCCATTTGGTCTTTCATTGAAAATCTTTTCCCTAAATTTGTAGTTTCAAAAAGTGTTTCAATATCAATACAAATTTCTCTTGATTTATTCCAAATTTCTAAATCCTCGAATTTTTCTATTTTTGCCATACAACTACAAACAATTAACTGTAAACTATAAACATTGAAAAAGTTGAATTTTCCAACGTATTCCTTTCGGTTCAAAAATAGTGAAAATAACGTAGCTATCTTCGATGAAATTAGAAAAAAATTTATTCTTCTTACCCCAGAGGAATGGGTACGCCAACACACATTACACTATTTAATACAAGACAAAAATTACCCAAAATCACATATTAATGTAGAAAAGTTAATTAAAATTAATACATTAAATAAACGATACGATATTGTTGTATTTCAGCCCAATGGAGAAATATTTTTATTAATTGAATGCAAAGCACCTGAAGTAGCGATTTCCCAACAAACCTTTGATCAGATTGCGCGTTATAACTTAACACTCAAAGCAAAATATTTAATGCTAACCAATGGTATTAATCATTATTTTTGTCAAATGGATTTTGAGAATGAAAAGTACATTTTCCTGAAAGAACTTCCAGAATATAAATAATGGGTGCTGGAAGATGGATACTGTAAGACTTTTTTTGAAATCAAAACAACTTGAAAGCTAAAACTTGAAACCTGAAACAAAAAAACACTTGAAAAAAATAGCTGTAGTCATATTAAATTGGAACGGAGCCAAATTACTCGAACAGTTTTTACCCTCTGTACTTGCTCATTCAAATGAAGCCACAATTTATGTAGCCGATAATGCCTCTACAGATTCTTCGATCGAAGTACTTAAAACCCAATTCCCATCGGTTAATATTATTCAGAACGCGGGTAATTTTGGTTTTGCCCTAGGATACAATGAAGCTTTACAATTTGTAGAAGAAGAATATTATGCCTTGGTTAATTCTGATATTGAAGTGACAGCTAATTGGCTTACTCCAATCCTTGATATATTTGATTCTCAACCAGAAGTAGCCATCCTTCAACCCAAACTACTGGATTATAAAAAGAAAACTCATTTTGAATATGCAGGAGCTGCGGGTGGCTATATAGATAAGTTTGGATATCCTTTTTGTCGGGGTCGAATTTTTGACACTGTAGAAGAAGATTTACAGCAATATGACGATGAAGCAACAATTTTTTGGGCTACTGGAGCCTGTTTTTTTATTCGGAAAGCAGTGTTTCGCCAATTGCAGGGTTTTGACGCTAGTTTCTTTGCCCACCAAGAAGAGATTGACTTGTGTTGGAGAGCTTTCAATGCGGGACATATAATAAAATACACCCCTAAATCGACCGTATATCATGTGGGAGGAGCAACTTTAAATGAAGGTAACCCTATGAAAACGTATTTGAATTTCAGAAATTCATTATTGATGCTTACAAAAAACTTACCCAAAAAGAGTTTGTTTCCCGTGCTTTTTTTACGCTTATGTTTAGATGGATTAGCAGGTATTCAATTTGTTGTTAAAGGAAAATTCAAACATTGTTTGGCTATTATACATGCCCATTTTGCCTTTTATAAATTAGTTAAAACCTATTATTTTAAAAGAACCCATTTAGAGAATCCGAATTATTACAAGATTTCAAGCATCGTAGTCCGCTACTTTTTGAAAAACGGCAAGAAATTTGCTGATATATTTTAACAAGAGTTTATATATTATATTTTTATTTCCTTAAACTTCTTTATAACTTTGTGAAAAATTTTTATCGTATGAAAAAAGTATTATTAATCATTTCTTTGGCTTCCATCTCTTTAACTTCTTGTGTTTCAAAGAAGAAATTTACTCAATTAGAAACCAAAAACAAAGAAATACAAGAATTGTTAAATACGGCTACTGTTAAACTGAATGTATGTTTGACTGAAAAAGATGCATTAAACAAACAAGTAGATTACTTAAAACAAAATAATAGCGAATTAATCAGTAATTCTAAAGAATTGACCGTATTAACAGCAAAAAATTCTCAAAATTTAGAGAAATCATTAGAGAGTCTTAAAGAAAAAGATTTAAAAATCAACCGTTTACAAGATGCTTTGACTCGTAAAGACAGTGTTACATTGGCTTTGGTTACTAGTTTAAAAGGTGAAGTTGGTATGGATGATCCAGACATCAATATCAACGTTGAAAAAGGAGTGGTAATGATATCCATTGCTGACAACTTATTATTTAAATCGGGAAGTTATGAAGTGGGTGATAAAGCGAAAGCGGTATTGGCCAAAGTAGCTAAAGTAATCAACAGCAAACCTGATTTTGAATGTATGGTAGAAAGTCACACCGATAATTTACCCATCAAAAATGCGGTTTTATTAGACAACTGGGATTTATCTGTAAAACGTGCAACTTCAATTGTTAGAGTATTACAAAATGATTTAGGCGTTAGTCCGAAACAATTGATTCCAGCGGGTAGAAGTTCTTATATTCCTTTAGTAGCTAATGACACTCCTGCTAACAGAGCCAAAAACAGAAGAACTCGCATCATCATCATGCCTAAAATTGATCAATTTTATGACATGTTAGAAAAAGAAATGAAAAACTTAGAGAAAAAATAAGTTGATCCCTCGATAAAAAAAACGCTTTCAAATTGAAAGCGTTTTTTTTATTTATAATATATCCAAACTCCCCTTACCCTCTCGAATGACTTCGGGTTCGTGACCCGTCAAATCAATAATTGTAGACGCCAAATTATCGCCATATCCGCCATCGATAACGACCTCAACTTTATGTTGCCACTTTTCAAAAATCAATTCGGGATCGGTCGAATATTCAATAACATCGTCTTCATCGTGTATGGATGTGGACACAATTGGATTTCCGAGCATTTCTACAATTTGTATCGCAATAGCATTATTTGGAACACGTATACCCACCGTTTTCTTTTTTCGAAACTCTTTCGGTAAATCATTATTACCAGGCAGAATAAAGGTATACGGACCCGGTAAAGCGCGTTTTAATATTTTAAAAGTAGCGGTATCAATTTGTTTTACATAATCGGAAAGATTGCTTAAACTCGAACAAACGAAGGAAAAATTGGCCTTTTCCAACTTAATTCCTTTGATTTTAGCTAATTTTTCCAACGCACGAGAATTGGTGATGTCACATCCTAATCCATAAACCGTATCGGTTGGATAAATCACTAATCCACCGTTTTTTAATACCTCAACCACTTTTTTAATGGCTGCTTCACTGGGGTTGTCCTCGTATATTTTTATGAATTGTGACATATTAATTTTGTTTCAAGTTTTATTTGTTTCAAGTTTCAAGTTAACAAAAAGAACCTGAAACCTGATTATGTAAATTACTTCATACTAGATTCATTTTGTCAAATAAATGCTTTAGATAAAAAAAATAATCCCATCAAAAAAACCATAATTTTTAAACCCAAATTTTTAATTGGGCGAACTGTTTTATCATAATCGTTTAATGGTTGTTTTTTTTTAGTTTATTCTTCAGCCACCAAATATCATACTTGTATAAGGCAAAAACTGCTAAAAAACATAAAAAACTAATTATTAAATTGTAACCAATATTCATAGAATTAACTTTTAAAAATTAAACCTGAAACTTTAAATTCCTTACCCAATCACCTCCAACTTCGCAAATCGCAACAACAACTTTTTCAAGCCACCGACATCAAACCGAATTTCAGCTTTTTTATCGGCGCCAATGCCTTCCATGCTTACAATTTGTCCTTTTCCAAAACGTTCGTGCATCACAATATTTCCAACAGCTAAATTGGAATCTGACCCGCTAGAATTAGAAGAAGTTCCACTCATAGGTTTTAATCTTCGAATCGCTAAAGGAGCATTACCGCCATCGTTTTGCAAAGGACTTATAGGTGGCGTTCCCGCCGTGGGTTTCGCCAATCGCAATTTGGTTTTATCGATATCGCCAAAAACATCAATATCCATGACTGGTTTGTAACGGTAACCCGAATCTACTGGGTTTAAATATTCTAAATATTCATCGTTGATTTCTTCAATAAATCGCGAAGGCTCACTATCGACTAATTTTCCCCAACGGTAGCGTGATTGCGCATACGTTAAATAAGCTTGATGTTCGGCACGGGTTAAAGCTACATAAAACAAACGACGTTCTTCTTCTAACTCGCTTCGCGTATTTAAACTCATGGCACTAGGAAACAAATCTTCTTCTAAGCCCACAATAAATACATGCGGAAATTCTAGTCCTTTCGCCAAGTGAATTGTCATTAAGGCCACGCGATCATCATCACCGGTATCTTTATCCAAATCGGTGGCTAATGCCACATCTTCTAAAAATTCGGCCAGTGCGCCACGGGCACCATCGATTTCTTTTTGTCCTTCGGTAAAGTCTTTGATCCCGTTTAATAACTCTTCTATATTTTCAATTTTGGCTATTCCTTCAGGCGTGCCGTCTTTTTTCAATTCTTGCACCAATCCGGTTTTTTTGGTAACGTGATCGGTTAGGAAAAAGGCATCTTGATTGTCATTGATAATTTGAAAACTTTTGATCATGGTTACAAAATCGGTCAACTTGTTTTTTGTACCCGAATTGAGTTTCAAATCAATTTTATCTATATGTTCCATTACTTCAAAAATGGAACGCTTGTAATGATTGGCTGCAACGGTTAATTTTTCAACGGTGGTATCCCCTATTCCTCTCGCAGGATAATTGATTACCCGCACGAGTGCTTCTTCATCTTTCGGATTGATGACCAAACGCAAATAAGCCAAAACATCTTTAATTTCCTTTCTTTGATAAAAGGATAAGCCGCCATAAATACGGTACGGAATATCGCGTTTACGCAACGCGTCCTCCATGGCACGTGATTGCGCATTGGTACGATATAAAATCGCAAATTGCCCATTTAGCATTTGATTTTGCATCTTTTGCTCAAAGATTGTAGCCGCTACAAAACGCCCTTCCTCGCCATCGGTTAAACTGCGGTGGACTTTAATTTTTGGGCCATCAGCATTAGAGGTCCAAACAATTTTATCCAATTTCGTTTTGTTCTTATCGATGACATTATTGGCAGCTTCTACAATGTTTTTTGACGAACGGTAGTTTTGTTCCAAACGATACAACTGCACATTGGCATAGTCCTTCTGAAAATTTAAAATATTATTGATGTTGGCCCCACGGAAAGCATAAATACTCTGGGCATCATCACCCACTACACAAATGTTTTGAAAACGATCAGACAAGGCACGTACAATCAAATACTGTGAATGGTTGGTATCTTGGTACTCATCCACTAAAATGTATCGAAAACGGTTTTGGTATTTGGCCAACACATCGGGAAATAAATTCAATAACTCATTGGTTTTCAACAACAAATCGTCAAAATCCATGGCACCCGATTTGAAACAACGCTCCACATAATTCTGATAGATTTCGCCCATTCGCGGTTTTTTACTCATGGCGTCGGCTTCTTGCAATTCGGGATTGTTGAAATAGGCTTTAACGGTAATCAAGGAATTTTTATAGGATGAAATGCGGCCTAAGATTTGTTTGGGTTTGTAAATGTCTTTATCCAATTGCATTTCCTTAATGATACCCCCTAAACAACGCAAGGAATCTTGCGAATCATAAATCGTGAAATTGGAAGGATAACCCAACTTATCAGCTTCACTACGTAATATCTTAGCAAAAACCGAGTGAAACGTACCCATCCAAAGGTTCTTAGCTTCATTTGTTCCCACAATATCCGCAATTCGCTTTTTCATTTCGCGTGCGGCCTTATTGGTAAACGTCAATGCAAGAATATTAAAGGCATCAACACCCTGACTCATCAAATTAGCAATACGAACCGTCAATACACGCGTTTTTCCAGAACCGGCACCCGCAATAACAATCATTGGACCGTCTTTTTGCAAAACTGGTGCTTGTTGGGCTTCGTTTAATTGGCTGATATACCGCTGCATTTCTTTCATAGTGGATGGTTTCTTTTATCTACTTTACAAAAATACATTATGAATGGGGTTATTACAAAAGAAGTTATCAACCATTCGGAAGAGAATACAAACAACTGCAATACGAATTTGTAAATTAATTTATTTACTCTTAATTTGCATGACAATTAAAATAGTAACTATGAGCTTTGACGATAAATTATTAGAAATAGCGGCGTATACCTTACCCGCATTGATTACCGGTGGTGTTGCCTTTGTAATGATGCAGAAATTTTATATGAGCGAAGAAAGCAAACGCAAATATGAATTGTTGCGTGAAAACCAAAAACAAGCACTCCCCATTCGATTGCAAGCCTATGAGCGAGTAGTGTTATTATTAGAACGCATCAACCCGACGCAATTATTGCTTCGTGTGGCTCCCACAGGAAGTAGCAAAGATGATTATGCCACTTTACTTACGCACCAAATTCAAACGGAATTTGAACACAATCTAACACAACAAATTTATTTGACAGCGGCAAGTTGGGATATTATTTTAAAAGCCAAAAACAGCACCATCCAATTGATTCGGAAAAATGCACTTCGTGAAGATGTAGCAGATGCCAATAAATTAAGAGAAGCTATTATGATCGAATTGACCGAAATCGAAGCGCCAAGTTCTATTGCTATTTCCTATTTAAAAGAAGAGTTAAAAAGAGTTTTCTAAAGATCACCGTTTACTCCTTCAAAAATATATCGTAGCGTTCTTTCATAACAGCATCGGCAGTTGCTGCCAATTGCTCGACTTTATTTCTAAACGTTTTATTTTTCAGCAATTCACGCACCATTGTTCGTGCATACAAGGTAAATTGCCACTTATGATGCGAGGTAGCTTTAAACAGTAATGCAATCACTTGATCTTCGTTGGGCTGCAATTGCAACAGTATTTCCAATGCATTTTGCCGAACCGAACTTTCAAAGCTTTCAGAAGCATAATACTGCAATTCATTTAAAAACTCTTGTCGCTCTTTTTCGGAAAAACCTGATGCATGGATAGCGATGCCTAACCAAGTCACACGAAAGCTTTTATCATTATTCCCTATGATTCCTTTCGTTTGGTCCAAATAACGCTGACACTCCTCGGGAAAGTTAGCACATAAATTGGTCAGAGCTATTTCTTTAGTACTATAGGCGTTATCCTGAAGTAATGCTTCATAGCTGATTTTAAAATCGAGGGGAATGACCTTTAGTGTTTCGGCTACAGCTTGACGAACTTGAAGGTTTCGGGTTGCCAAAGCTGCTTCCAAAAGTACTTTTCGTTCGTCAAAAGGCAGTTGTTGTATTTTATAAATGATGTATTGTTTGATCGGATAATAGGCATCCGACTGCATTATTTTTGTGAGATCGGCTAATGAATATTTATTTTTCCGCAACTGATTAAAATCACGAATAAACTGATTTTTATCGAGGTATCGTTGTGCTACCTTGCGATCAAATCCTGGCGTTTCGAGCCACTGTTTTTTATATTTTGCCACATCGTACCCCGAAACATCATGTACAATACTTAAAAAGTCATCGGTATCAACGTTTTTATATTGGTATTTTTTTAAATACTTTTTTACTGCTTTTTGAAAGTACTTAGCCCCAATATCTTCTCGTAACACATGCAAGGCCCAAGCTCCTTTTTTATAAAAAGTTAAGGAACTTGCTTTTTCATTTAGAACGGGGATTGAATCGGTCGTTGCAGCTTGTTGCAATTGTTCGGCATAATCGTTTAAGGCTTCATAAAAATAATCATCACCAAACAAATGCCGTTCGGCCAATAAGGCATAATAGGTAGCAAAACCTTCCTGTAACCAATGGTGTTTTCCAGATTGAGCCGTTATGAAATTACCAAACCATTGGTGGGCCAACTCGTGTGCATTGACATTGACATAATTGCGATCGTTAAAACCAATGGAATCTACCACAAAATCTTGAGAGAAAATAGTCGAGGTTGTATTTTCCATTCCTGCATATAAAAAATCGCGTACGGGTATTTGACGGTATAATTCCCAAGGATACTTCACACCTATTTCTTGCTCTAAAAAATCAAATATTTGTTTGGAATATCTATAAGTAGGTTCAAATTTTGAATAATCATTTTTATCTATATAGAATTCTAAAGGCGTTCCAGATTTAGTGGTTACAGTTTGTTTTTCGAAATTACCAATCGCCAACATTACTAAATAAGACGACATAGGTTGTTGCATTTGAAAATTGTATGTCGAAAAACCATTTTCATAACCATTTCTTTTATGATTTACATTTTTAAAAACACCATTTGAAATTACATTATATCCATTTTGAAATTTAACCGATAAATTAAAAACAACTTTCTCATTGACATCATCAAAACTTGGTAACCAATGACTTGTGTATTTACCTTGCCCTTGGGACCAAATTTGTAAATTGTCATCCGTTCCAGTAAAATAGAGCGTTTGCTTTGGTTTTGCAGAATAGCTAAAAGTCAGTTTGTTCTTTCCTTTTTGAAATCCTTCAAATAAATCTAATGTTTTTCCTGAATTTTTGAATTTTACGGATTTATCATTAATACGTACATCGAAAAAATCCATGTTTTTGGCATCGATTTTAATGGTATCTATACTTTGTTTCACTTTAAACTCATAAGTGATTGATCCACTTATAGATTTGGTTTCAGCAGAAGGATACAAAACAGCAGAACACTTAATAAAGTCGACTTGTTTAGTTTGCTGCGCAAATAGGATGCTTGAAAAGAAAATAAAAGCAAAAAAACGGAACATGAATGGTCATTTAAATGAAGTACGAATATAAGCAATTTCCGAATCTTCTATTTCTAAATTAACAAATTATCTAGTATCTTCGCTAAATAAGAATTTTACTGCAAACAGAAATGAATCTGCTCGAAACTCCCATAGAATATCTCAAAGGCGTTGGACCCCATCGTGGTGATTTATTGCGCAAGGAGTTGGGCATTCATAAATATATCGATTTACTCAACTTATTTCCCAATCGGTATATCGATCGAACCAAATACTATAAAATCAACGAGCTCCAAAACAGCAATTCAGAGGTACAAATTTTAGGAAAGATCATACACCTAAAAACCATCGAACAAGGGAAAGGAAAATCACGTTTAGTAGCCACATTTGTTGACGATACAGGACAAATGGAATTGGTTTGGTTTCAAGGGCAGAAATGGATTCGCGACAGTATCAATATAAATATTCCGTATGTTATTTTTGGAAAGGTTACCAAATTTGGACCTGTCTTCAATATGGCACATCCCGAAATGGAACTCCTTGAAGAACATAAAGCCAGTTTGCGTTCGGCCATGCAACCGGTTTATCCCAGCACAGAAAAATTAGCCAATAAGGGTATTTCGAATAAAGTGATCAATAAGATGATGCAGCAATTGTTCATTGAAACACAAGCTTTATTTTCGGAAAACGTGCCGGATTATCTTTTAGATGAATTGAAACTACTTCCTAAAAATGCGGCCTTATTCAATATTCATTTTCCAAAAAGTCAGGATTTATTGGCAAAAGCACAATTTAGGTTAAAATTTGAAGAATTGTTTTTCATACAATTGCAATTGATTACCAAAAACCTCATTCGAAAGCATAAAATCAAAGGAGTACCCTTTGAAAAAGTAGGCGTTAATTTCACCAATTTTTACAACAATCATTTGCCGTTTGAGTTGACCACTGCCCAAAAACGAGTACTGAAAGAAATTAGAAACGACTTGGGAAGCAATGCCCAGATGAACCGCTTGTTACAAGGAGATGTTGGTTCAGGAAAGACTATCGTTGCTTTGATGTGCATGTTGTTAGCAAAAGATAACGGCTTTCAGAGCTGTTTGATGGCTCCAACAGAAATATTAGCCAATCAACATTTTAACGGCATAACAGAATTGGCCCAACAATTAAATTTAACCATTAAATTACTCACCGGTTCAACTAAAACTGCTGAGCGTAAAGAAATTCATGAAGCGTTGGAAAACGGAACTTTAGACCTATTAATTGGAACGCATGCCTTGTTAGAAGACAAGGTGCAATTTAATAATTTAGGCTTAGCGATAATTGATGAACAGCACCGTTTTGGGGTAGAACAAAGAAGTAAATTGTGGCGAAAAGCAACTATTCCTCCTCATGTATTGGTCATGACAGCAACGCCAATTCCGCGTACACTTGCCATGAGTTTATATGGTGATTTGGATATTTCAGTGATTGATGAATTGCCACCTGGAAGAAAACCCATTCAAACCGTACATCGCTTTGATGCCAACCGATTGAAAGTTTGGAAATTCTTAAAAGAAGAAATTGCAAAAGGGCGTCAAATTTATATTGTATATCCCTTAATTCAGGAATCGGAAAAAATGGATTATAAAGATTTGATGGACGGCTATGAAAGTATTTCTCGGGATTTTCCACTACCACACTATTCGATATCGATAGTTCACGGTAAAATGAAACCCGCCGATAAAGAGGAAGAAATGCGTCGCTTTGCTGCTGGAAAAACCAATATTATGGTGGCTACTACCGTAATTGAAGTGGGTGTAAACATCCCTAATGCTTCGGTAATGGTCATTGAAAGTGCTGAGCGCTTTGGGTTATCACAGTTGCACCAACTACGAGGCCGCGTAGGTCGTGGCGCCGAGCAAAGTTATTGCATCTTAATGACGAGCCATAAATTGAGTAACGACAGTAAGATTAGAATGGAAACCATGGTGCGCACAAATGATGGCTTTGAAATCTCTGAAGTCGATTTAAAACTAAGAGGTCCGGGAGACATCATGGGAAAACAACAAAGTGGTGTTTTGAACTTGCAAATCGCCGACCTGGTCAAAGACAAAGACATCTTACAATTGGCAAGGCATCATGCCATTAAACTATTAAAGGAAGATGCCCCAATGGAACATCCCAAACATGCGAAATTACGCGAGGCTTTCATAGAAATGAGTAAAAAGAAAACCATTTGGAACTACATCAGTTAAAATCAAAAAAAGAATAGTATGATACAATATAACCCCAAAGACTGGATTATTTTTATTTTTCGATTTCACAAATCGGATACATTTAGACAATTGATACCCATGATGCTCTTTATTGGGATTTATTCTGGGGCTATTGCCTATTTAGAACTTGAATATTGGAATCTTTCTGAGAATAGCCATGTAAAAAATCTTACCATCATGCACACTACAGTAGGCTTTGTATTGTCATTATTACTAGCTTACCGAACCAATACGGCCTATGACCGATGGTGGGAAGGCCGAAAACTATGGGGTGGATTAGTGAATAACAGCCGGAATTTAGCCCTTAAACTTTCTGCCTTTTTAAAGGATGAAAATGACCGGCACTATTTTAGCAAATTAATTCCCGCTTATTCTTCTGTACTTACAAAACATTTACTGAACGAAGAAGTAAGTCAAATGTTATTTGAAGGGCTCGATTTGTCAATTGATCACCAAAAGCACCGTCCAAATCAAGTGGCAAAAATGCTCTTTCAAAAAGCCAATGATCTCTACGTATCTGGGAAAATATCAGGAAATCAATTTTACCTTATTAATTCCGAATTGCAATCGTTCACCGAAATTTGTGGTGCTTGTGAGCGAATTAAAAACACACCTATACCCTATTCATACAGTGCTTTTATTAAAAAATTTATTTTCTTTTTTGTGATGACCCTTCCGTTTGGATTTGTATTCAGTTTGGGCTATTATGTCATCCCAGTAGTCATTTTTATTTTCTATGTATTGGCCAGTTTGGAATTGATTGCAGAAGAAATTGAAGATCCTTTTGGAAGTGATGCTAACGACCTTCCCATGACTAAAATTACAGCCAACATTAAAAAACATGTTGAAGAATTATTGTAAATGGCTAATTTTAGTAAGCAACTGATTATCAAGTAAAAAAAAATACTATCTTAGTGCAATCTAAACAATATAAAATGAAAAAAATGATTCAAATTTGCCTTACTTTTTTAAGTACATTACTTTTAATTAGTTGTAATCAAAACCATCAAACGGAAGCAAAAGAAGAATATTTTAAACTGTCAACAGATTCGGTACAAACCGGTGGCATCAAAATTATTCCGATTACTACCCCAAAAGGCACTTTTAATGTGTGGACGAAAAGCATTGGTAACAATCCAAAAATTAAAGTATTGTTATTAAACGGAGGTCCCGGAGCCACTCACGAATATTTTGAATGTTTTGAAAACTTTTTACCGGCAGAAGGCATTGAATTTATTTACTATGATCAATTGGGCTGTGGGAATTCAGACAATCCAAATGACGTGGCTCAGTGGGATTTAGCGCGTTATGTTGAAGAAGTAGAGCAAGTTCGTATTGCTTTAGGTTTAGATGAAACAAACTTTTACCTTTTAGGACATTCATGGGGCGGCATTTTAGCTATGGAATATAGCTTAAAATATCAAAAACACATGAAAGGAATGATTGTTTCAAACATGATGTCCAGTTGTCCAGAATATGGAAAATATGCTGAGGAAGTACTCGCCAAACAAATGGATCCAAAAGTATTAGCTGAAATTGAAAAAATTGAAGCGGCAAAAGACTTTAGTAATCCTAGATATATGGAACTTTTATTGCCTAACTTTTATGAAAAACACATTTTACGTTTCCCTGTGAAAAATTGGCCAGATCCTGTAAATCGTTCGTTTGCAAAAATCAATCAATCGCTTTATGTAACCATGCAAGGACCCAGTGAATTTGGCATTTCTGGAAAACTTGAAAAATGGGATCGTAAAGCCGATTTAAAGAATATTACCATTCCAACTTTGGTTATTGGTGCGCAATATGACACTATGGATCCAAAACATATGGAAGCTATGGCTAAACTTACTCCTAAAGGGACTTATTTATATTGTGACAAAGGAAGTCACATGGCCATGTATGATGATCAAAAAACTTATTTTAAAGGACTCATCGACTTTCTGAAAAAATAATTCATTTGAAAAGGGCTTCACATAATGAAGCCCTTTTTTTATAAATAAATTCAAAGACTCTAAGCTTTTGCCCCTACTACAGCATCCTAATTTTAAATTCAAACTTGTAAAAAAAGCAACATTTAAAAAAAAATAGTACTTTAGTATAATTATTGCTTGAGCATGTCGATTAAAACCTTACTCCATACACCCGCACTTACCCACGAAAAATCTTTAAAAACGTTGGTAGAAAATCGCACGATCTTTTCTTTGGATCATTGCGAACTCAATATTTTTGAAACCTACCAAAAATCGGATTTGGTGCCATTAAAATTTAATGATTTGGTAGTAACCAGTATGCTGCGCGGCAAAAAAGTGATGCACCTGTTTGAAGATCCAAGTTTTGAATACTTACCTGGAGAAACCGTTATAGTTCCTTCAAATGCCGAAATGAAAATTGATTTTCCAGAGGCAACAAAAGACAATCCAACACAGTGCATAGCGCTTGCGATAGACAATAACATCATTACCAATACCTTGGATTTTTTAAATGAAAAACATCCAAAAGAAGGCAAAAGTAATCTGTGGAAGTTAGATCATGAAAATTATTTTTTTTATAATAATGTGGAATTGGCGGGCACCATTAATAAGCTTATAAAAGAATGTATGGGCAACTCGTTAACAAAAGATGCAATTGCCGATTTAACCCTACAAGAATTGATCATACGTATCATTCAAACCCAAACCACCAAACGCTTTGAAAGTGAACGCTATATCGACAGCAACAGTCCCATCACTCCTGCAATTGCGTTCATCAAAAGTAACATTAGAGAAACCATTCAATTGAAGGAATTAAGTGACAAAGCCTGTATGAGTCCGACTTCATTTTATCGCTATTTTAAACGAGAATTGGGCATGAGTCCGATAGAATTTATTTTAAATGAAAAAATTAAATATGCGAAAAAGCTTTTATGCAATCCCAATTTAAATGTATCCGAAGTTTCTTACGCAACCGGGTTTGAAGATGCCAATTACTTTATTCGTTTGTTCAAAAAACACGAGGGAGTAACGCCTAAACAATACCAATTGATGAATTATAATGGATAACGATAGATGCCCTCAAATGCATTTGTTACCCATGAATTGTTTCTGATTTTCCGTAGCTTTTAACTACTTCTGCTTCATATTCAAGCCATTCTTCCCATCTTTTTTTCACGTCGTATCCGTCTTCAGCTAATTGATGGGCAAATTGTAAAAAGGAGGTATAATGATTGGCTTCAGAAATCATTAAATCCCGGTAAAAAACAGCCAACTCCTGATCTTTAATGGTCTCAGATAGCACTTTAAACCGTTCGCAACTTCTGGCTTCAATCATGGCTGCGAATAGCATGCGTTCTACGATAATGTGTTTGCGATTTCCTGGTTTCATAAATTTAAACAAATCGTTTACATAACTGTCTTTTCGCTCGCGCCCCAATACCCAACCTCTTGCTTTTATGATTTCGTGGACTTGCTCAAAATGCTCCATTTCTTCTTTCGCAATTGAGGTTAGTTCGGTCGTAATCTCTGTAAATTCGGGCAACATATTGATGAGCATAATTGCATTTGAAGTTGCCTTTAATTCACACCACGCATGATCGGTAAGAATTTCTTCTAAATTGCCTTCGGCTATATTGGCCCATCGTGGGTCGGTTGGTAGTTTTAAACGAAACATATGATAGTTGAATGAAGATTAATGATCTGTGATTTTAAAATGTAAAAATAATGCAATTATAACTTACTTCCTAGATTAGAAATGTCCCAATTTTTAGCCGTATTATATTGAATGTGTCCTTTATTTATTTCCAAAGGACCGTCAAAATTATTCGTATACAAACCTCCTGTTCCTAAACCCTGAGGCATAGTATTTTGAAGCATAAAGGTAAATTGTGTAATGGCATTTAAACCGATGTTACTTTCCAGTGCCGAAGTAATCCACCAATCAATATTTAATGAATTAGCAATTGAAATCCATTCGAGTGTGCCCTTAAATCCTCCCACTAAACTTGGTTTCAAAATAATGTATTGGGGTCGTATTTTTTTCAATAACGCTTCCTTTTCCGAAAACAAAAAAACACCAATCAGTTCTTCATCAAGAGCAATCGGAAAGGGTGTGGACTTACACAAATTAGCCATAAGATCTGTATTGTTTTTTTGAATAGGTTGTTCGATACTATGTAATTCGAATACAGCTAATTGTTTTAATTTATCTAAAGCTTCAAACGAATTAAATGCACCGTTTGCATCTACCCGAATCTCTATGGTTTTTGCATCAAAATTTTGTCGAATGTAGCGCAACAACTCCAATTCTTTTTCAAAATCTATGGCGCCAATTTTCAACTTAATACACGTAAATTCTTGGGCCAATTTTTCTTCTATCTGAGATTTCATATAGGCCTCATCGCCCATCCAAACCAAACCATTGATTCGTATAGCATCATTGCCTTTGGTAAACGATGAAGGAAATAATTCAAAGGGCGTTTTGGATTGCAACGATAAAAAAGCCATTTCAACACCAAATTGTATCGATGGAAATTCAAGTAATTCGTCCCATAATTTATCCTTACCCAAATGAATATTTTGACACACCCATTGCAATTTTTCTTCATAATCCGGACGATCATCAACAGACAAGCCGCGCAATAAACCACACTCTCCTATTCCGGTTTTTCCGTCATCTTCCAAAAATAAAAACCAAGTTTCTTTCTCGGTCATGACTCCTCTTGAAGTACCGCTTGGTCTTTTAAAATGTAAGGTGTATTTTTTGTAGCTTGCTTTCATATGCTAAATGAGACAATGATTCAAATTTGATGGTGTCAATTATGGCTCTTTATTCCAGGATTCGTAAAATTTTTTTAAAGTCGTCAACTGCTAAGCCTTTAGACCTATAAAATTCGATATCTAATTTTGCTTGATCAATCCAAGATATTTTCGCATCAATATTATTATTTTTATAGGTAAGGTGAATTTCTTTTGCGGCTTTAATTTCGTTCATAAATACTAAGGTATTGGCTAGTTTCAATTGATACCACAATTGATGCGCATCAAGCGCTATTGCTTTTGAATAGCTATCTTTTGCCTTGAAAAATTGTTTGGTTTCAATATAAATATCGCCAAGCGCACTATAGTCTTTTGCTTGCGCCCAATTTGATTCAATTATTTCCTTTTCAATATAAGTAATTGCCTTTTGATACTCTTTTTTCAAATAAAAATCCCAAGCTATTTTTCTTTTTTGTTCCATTAATTCATTCATCTGATTGGTGTTTTTTAAAGCAAGTAAACCAATTTCAGTTGCAATAGTTGCTTTTTCAGCAGCCAACATATTGGTGAATTCCGTGTAGGTAAAACGATCGGTAAATAACTTAATATAAGTTCCTGTAAAAATTTCTTTTTTGGAAAGCTGATCAAAAAAATCCAACCGGGCACACATCTTTTCAATTTCATGTTTTGTTTGTTTTGTCCAGCCCCGACTGGCTTTATAATCGACCCAAGGCACAACCTCCAATACAATTTTTTGACTCATTACCCAATTTTGACTTTCAAAACCAAACCAAAGATGAGGAATATTGGTCAGACACAGCGAAGCGGAAGAAAGCAACCTCGCCTCTTTATTGATTTTATCTTTTTGTTCAAAACAGGCTTTTGCAGTTGTTCCCTCTTTTAAAAATGCATTGGCAAGATTTGCCTCTTGAAAAATAGCATACGTACATGTATCGTCACCCGAGATGGCAGATGTCAGATGAATTAACCCAGCAGTTCCCTGACTAATACCTGTAGGATCGGGTATTGCTTTTAATACAGAAACCAAACTCGAAGTTAATTTTTGACCTTCATCTAAAAGGGTTATTCGAAAAAGAAATTCGGTTGTTCCTATGGGCAACGCTTCCGTTTTTAGTAGTATCCGCTTTCCGGCGGTAAGTACTACTTCTTTAGTTGTAGCGCGCTCTTTATCCCAATACCCCTCTTTTTGAGCAAAAGAAATTTGGGTCATACACAATAATAAAAGTAGCTTTTTCATCAATTCGTTTTTCATTTATAATATACTCGAACGTCCCTTTTACAATTTGATACTTTGCCCAATTTCCAACAACATCAAATCTTTTCCACGATCAAAAAATTTACGTTTGGCTTCCTCATGATTGATTTCGATATAGCCAAAAGTATCAAAATGATACCCTAATATCTTATCACATTGCACAAAATCAGAGGCAAGAATAGCGTCATCTACATCCATAGTAAAATTGCTGCCAATTGGCAAAATAGCGAGGTCCAATTTGGTACGCATTGGAATCAATTTCATATCCATTGTTAATGCTGTATCCCCTGCAATATATATGTTTTTATGTTCGCCCTCAATTACAAATCCGCCCGGCTGACCGCCATAACTTCCATCAGGAAATGACGAAGAATGATGTGCAATTACATATTTTACAGTACCAAAATGCTGCGCCAATTCGCCGTTACGACTGGTGCCAAAATCCCAACTACCGCCATGGTTCATGGGATGGTAATGATATCCTTTGGCTCCGAAATGTGCCGCAATTTCATAATTTGAAACTATAACGGCACCTGTACGCTTGGCAATCGCCTCAACGTCTAGTATATGATCTTGATGCGCGTGAGTGAGCAAAATATAATCAGCGGCTATGGTTTGAATGTCGATATGCGCGGCTTTGGGGTTACCTGTGATAAATGGATCCACTAAAATATGAATGTCATTTATTTTGATTCCGATACAGGCGTGTCCGTAGAATGTAATTTTCATAATTTTATTTTAGCTATTCGTTAGAAGCAATTGGTAATCAGTTTAGAAAGATTAAAGTTAACCAAAATAAAACACTCAAAGCAAATGTGCTTAAGGCCACTTTTTTTAGTTCGGGATCAAAATCTTCATATTTTTCTGATTTTTTGATTTTACCAATATGCAAGATTAACGGAATATTAATGAGGATAACAGGTATTGCCGTAACCTTAATCAGCAAACAAAAAACAACAAACAAAATTGAAGCAATCGAAATACAAGCTTCCTGATATTTTTTTGCCCATTGCAAACCCATTTTTACGACCAATGTATTTTTACCAGCGATT
>JAGNZI010000004.1:0-6501 GCA_017984495.1 Flavobacterium sp. | reverse complement strand
TGCCGTAACCTTAATCAGCAAACAAAAAACAACAAACAAAATTGAAGCAATCGAAATACAAGCTTCCTGATATTTTTTTGCCCATTGCAAACCCATTTTTACGACCAATGTATTTTTACCAGCGATTGTATCATTATCAATATCACGCATATTATTTAAATTGAGCACCGCAACACTCAATAATCCGATGGATGAAGCTGGCAAAAACAATTTCCAATCGATAACCTGTGTATACAAAAAATTGGAACCAATGACAGAAACCCATCCAAAGAACACAAAAACAAATACATCGCCAAAACCGCTATAACCATAAGCAGTTGAGCCTACCGTATATTTTATTGCAGCACTTATTGAAGCCAAACCCAAAAGTAAAAACAAAACCGAATACAAAAAATGCGCCGCTCCAAAAGAAACATAAATAAGTCCGACTGCAACCGCTAATGAAAAAATACTCATTAAAATTACTGCCTTTTTCATATTCTGAGGTGTGATTATTCCCGAAGCGACCATTCTTTTTTCTCCTATTCGATGTGCATCGGTCCCTTTTATGCCGTCTCCATAATCGTTAGCAAAATTGGAAAGTATTTGAAAGGCTAATGTTGTGACAAGAGCCAGAATAAAAATCAATCCCTCAAAATGGTTTTGGTAATAGGCGTAAGCACTCCCCACGATATTTCCAGACACAGAAAGTGGCAAGGTTCGCAAACGGGCAGCTTGAATCCAGGGTTTTATGTTGTTTATCATCAAATTATAATAAAAAAACGAGTAGTAAAGTTAGGCAATTCACCAGTAAAATAAGATAATTAACTGGTTTATTATTGGATGAAATAATGATATACAAATTAAAAATTGGCGCTACAAATAAGAGTGCGATCATCGGCAACCATAGTATTTCATAGATCACACCTACAATTGTTACTTCATAAACATTTATTATTTTATTAAGCAACCAATAACTTGTGATAAGCCAACTCAAACAAAAACGAATCAACACCGAATGTTTAGACCAAATTTCTTCCATACTATAATTTTACACCCACACCTATTTTAACTAAATGAACATTTACGATTCCATCGAAATCATTAGATTTTGCGGGAAAGTATTGAAAACTTCCTTCTAAAAAAACACCCTTAGACAACATGTATTTAAAACCTGGCTGCAGGCTTATACCATTGTAAGTTGTAGTTATTTCACTACCGTCAATCACTATGGGATCAAATGGATTTAAGGAATCATTAGGATTAAATAACCCGGGCATCACCTTAAATTTAGCATTAAAAAAAGCATAGCCAACATTTAAATAAGGCTTAAATTGGGATTTTGGCAGGAGTAGCTCAACACCTAAATTGGGATTCCAAAGGATCGGATTATTGGTATAAAACAACTCCCTGGACTCTAAATAATCCAAATTTATTCCGCCTAAAAGCGCTATGTTTCCCTTTTGATACCAGGTATAACTTCCCGATATACCAAGAATTCCGTTATAACCATCGCTTACGTTATTTCCGTTTCGAAGATTCCCTGTATAATGAACACCAACTTGAAATTTAGTTTCTTTTTTAACGTCTTTATTTTCTTGAGCCATTAATAGATTACATACCAATAGTAGTACCCCAAATGCTAAATTTTTCATACGTCTTTAATTTTGTTCTATTCTCTATATTAAGGCAAATATTTCTTTTCAAAATTAGGTTTACGCTTTTCTAAAAAGGCATCTCTTCCTTCTTTGGCTTCATCTGTCATGTAGACTAAACGCGTGGCTTCCCCTGCAAAAACTTGCTGTCCCACCATACCATCATCTGTCAAATTCATAGCAAATTTTAGCATTTTAATGGATGTTGGCGATTTTGCCAATATTTCTTGCGCCCATTCGTAAGCGGTTGCTTCTAAATTCGCATGCGGAATCACGGCATTCACCATGCCCATTTCATACGCTTCTTGTGCCGAATAATTTCTGCCTAAAAAGAAAATTTCTCTGGCTTTCTTTTGTCCCACCATTTTGGCTAAATATGCCGAACCGTAGCCACCATCGAAACTGGTTACATCGGCATCGGTTTGTTTGAATATGGCATGTTCTTTACTGGCCAAAGTGAGATCACAAACTACATGAAGTGAATGTCCGCCCCCAACAGCCCAACCCGGAACCACGCAAATCACCGCTTTTGGCATAAAACGGATCATGCGCTGCACTTCCAATATATTCAATCGGTGGTATCCATCTTCTCCAACATACCCTTGATGACCGCGAGCTTTTTGATCGCCACCACTGCAAAAACTCCAAATTCCATCTTTTGAACTTGGTCCTTCTGCCGACAATAAGACAACACCAATAGAGGTATCTTCTTGTGCGTCATAAAAAGCTTCAATCAATTCTTTCGTCGTTTTAGGCCGAAAGGCATTTCGAACATCGGGACGATTAAAAGCTATTCGAGCTACCCCATTGCATTTTTTATACGTAATATCTTCAAATTCTCTTACGGTTATCCAGTCCAAGTTATTCATAATTAATCCGTTTAATTTTGCGAGTCAATAAATTGTATTAAATCTAAATTTCTGTAAAAATAATTCATTTTTTGCATTATATTGCAACTCGAAACAATTAGATCATGAAAAAGCTTTATACCCTTGTATTTGTTGCCTTAGGAGCCATAACAAGTACTGCGCAAAACTATGAATTTCAAGAAGTTATTACAATAGAACGTTTGCCGGTAATTTCGCAAGATCAAACAGGTACTTGTTGGAGTTTTTCGACGTCTTCGTTTATTGAATCTGAAATAATTCGGTTAACTGGAAAAAAAATCGACCTTTCAGAAATGTATCAAGCCCGCACTACCTATAGTGCCAAAGCCGAAAATTATGTAATGCGTCAAGGAAAAGCTAATTTTAGTGAAGGCGCATTAGCACATGATATGATCAATAGTATTTCACAATATGGATTGGTTCCAAATGCTATTTTTGACGGATTAAATGAAGGAGAAACCAAACACAATCATGCCGAAATGGTTGCAGTTTTGGAGGCCATGTTAAAAGTATATGTGGAAAATCCGGGCAAGAAACTATCTACCAATTGGAAACCAGCCATTCAAGCCATATTGGATTTGTATTTAGGAAGCATCCCTTCACAATTTGAATACGAAGGAAAAAAATTCAGTCCGAAGACTTTTGCAGAATTTACAAAGATCAAGCCTGAGAATTACCTAACCCTTACTTCATTTACACACAGCGCATACTACAAACCCTTTGTACTAAATATTCCAGATAATTTTTCGAATGGAAGCATGTATAATTTACCTTTAGACGAATTTGTTGCCAGTATCGACTATGCACTTGCAAATGGCTATAGTTTGTCGTTAGATTGTGATGTTTCAGAAACAACTTTTTCAGGCAAATATGGCATCGCCTTCCTACCAGAAGTTGAAGAAAACAGTAAAACAGGTTTGACAGAAATAATTACAGAAAAATCAGTTACTCCCGAATACCGCCAACAAGAATTTGAAAATTTATCCACCACCGATGATCATTTGATGCACATTGTGGGTACCGTGAAAGATCAAAAAGGAAATGTGTATTACAAGGTAAAAAACTCGTGGGGAACGGATGAAAAGAGAGTAGCGAATGGTGGATATCTATACATGAGTACTGCTTATTTAAAATTAAAAGCTATTTCGGTACTTGTACATAAAGACGCCTTACAAAAAGAAACCAAAAAGAAATTTGGCATATAAGTATGGTGTATCAATCGGCGATTAGTAATTTCAACAAATACGTGTATTTAGGAGTAATTATCCTACTTTTGTTGTTAACAACACCTGCCTTTTTTGAAGAAACAATAGCACCTTTACTCGTAATTGGTTTGATTGATTCCATCATAATTATATTTTTAATATGGATTTACAAAACAACCTATTATACATTAAAAGACGAAACGCTATTTTGGAAATCGGGTCCCTTTTATGGAAAAATAAAGGTGCATACAATTACAAAAATAGCACATCATAACGGTATCATAGTCCCTACTATTTGGAAACCCGCATTGAGTCATATTGGATTGATTGTTACCTACAATAAATTCGATGACATCTATATTTCTCCTGAAAAAAGTGAGGAATTTTTAGCAGAACTAATAAGAATAAACCCAAATATTACGATTAAGAACACAGCATATGTTGAATAGAATTTTACTTTTAAGCCTTAGTTTATTATTTATCCATTGCGAAAAAAAACCCGATGAAAAAAACGAGTCCACTTTAAAAGATAAAGATGGAAACGTTTCTGAATATGCTGTTAATTTTACACCATTAAGTACGGTTTATAAAAAGAGAATGGCCGATGATATTGAGTATTTTTACAATAAAAAATTCAATGCCAAAGATTTTAGTGGTGGCTTTTTAGTGGCTAAAAACGGTGAAATTTTATTCGAAAATTACAGTGGATATGCCTACAAAGAAAAAGAGGTTGCAATTACACAAACTACAGCTATCCATTTGGCTTCGGTTAGTAAAGTAATCACAGCTGTAACGGTATTAAAATTAGCCGATCAAGGAAAAATTAAATTGGATGCTTTTGTGGCCAACTATCTCCCGCAATTTCCACACAAACAAACTACGGTTCGAATGCTACTCAACCACCGAAGTGGATTGCGCAATTATGCCTACTTTTCAGATGACAAAAACATTTGGAATAAAAAGAACAACCTGACCAATAAAGACGTCTTGACCTTATTGGCTACAAAAAAAATTGGTTTAGAATCTACACCCGGTACTCGGTTTGGCTATTGCAATACCAATTATGCACTATTAGCGCTAATCATAGAAAAGGTCACACAAAAAACCTATCCAACAGTATTACAAGAAATGATTTTTGACCCACTGGGAATGAAAAATACCTTTGTTTTTCACAACTTAAAGGACAAAGATACCGTTTGTCAATCCTACAAAAACAATTACCTCCGTTTGGCCTTTGAATTTTTAGATCAAGTATATGGTGACAAAAACATTTATTCGACACCTAGAGATTTGCTAAAATTTGACTTGGCCTTATACTCAGAAGATTTCATTAGCAAAAAAATGAAAGCAGAAATGTTTAAAGGGTATAGTTACGAAAGAAAAGGAACTAAAAATTATGGATTAGGAATTCGGATGTTGGAATTTGAAACCGGACAGCAATACTTTTTTCACAACGGTTGGTGGCACGGCAACACCTCTTCTTATGTAACCTTACAAAAAGACTCGGTAACGATTATTGCAATTTCCAATAAATATTCTAAAAAACCCTATCAAACGAAACGACTTGCTCCAAAATTTGGCGACTATCCTTTTGAGTTTAATGATAGTGAAGGGGAATAATTAAGGCAATAATTCTAATTTAAAATATCTCAGCACAAATAAAATTGTAACGATGTTTAGCATCAAACCGATCCATGAATATCGATTCATATCATCGGGATGTACAACAATTTCATACACATTTAAAAGCGGCAAGACAACCACCGCGATCCAGATGGGAATCCATAGGATTTCAGCTTCAAGTCCGAGTACGGATACGGTTTCAAACGATTGCAGTATGGCAACAAATGTAAAAAGTAATGTAAGGATACTTGCGAAAAGATAATATTTGTTCTTGGTTGCCATATTACACCAAATAGATTCCGTCGTCTTTAAGTTCGATCAACTGCTGCTTATACAAACTACCAACGGCTTTCTTGAAATTTTTCTTACTCATTTTCAAGACCGTTTTAATATCCTCGGGATGCGAATGATCATTCAAACGAAGAAAACCACGATTTGCTTTCAACTCGTCTAAAATAATTTGTGAAGACGGTTCGATGGCCTCTACTCCTACTTTTCGCAACAATATATCAATTTTTCCGTCGGGACGAATGTTTTTAATATAACCAATGGTCTTCATTCCCGGTTTTACCTCAGTATACACTTCGTTTTTATAGGCCAAACCTTTGTATTTCTGATTGATGATGACGTTGATTCCGCCTTCTGTAATGTGTGAAATTAAGATTTGCACTTCCTCGTTAGGTTCTAAATCTACATTTTCATTCGATAAATACTTATTGGTTCTACTGGAAGCTACTAAACGATTGGTTTTATCATCCATGTGCATATAGACCAAATAGCGTTTGCCCACCTCCATAGGTCGTGCTTGTTCTTTAAAAGGAACAAACAAATCTTTTTCCAAGCCCCAATCTAAGAATGCCCCAAACTGATTCATGTAATTCACCTTCAAATGGGCAAATTCATTGCGTTTAATATAGGGTTTCAGTGTCGTAGCTACCGGACGTTCTTCGTGGTCTAAATAAATAAAAACCGTCAAATCATCGCCAATAGAAAACTCTTTGGGAACGTATTTATTGGGCAACAAAACATCATCTTCTTGTGTTTCTTCACTTCCTAAAAATAAACCCACTTTTGTATCTCTAAGGATTTTAAGCGTATTGAATTCTCCTATATGTAACATAAATAATATAAATAGTCTGCAAAGGTACACAA
>JAGNZI010000059.1 GCA_017984495.1 Flavobacterium sp. | reverse complement strand
TTTTTTGTTTTGAATTTCGTAAGCCATTTTTTTCAGACCCCAATCTTCTTTCGATACCATTTCAGCTCCTCTACTAGTAAGAAAATCTTCAAATTTGCTTACTGTTTCCTTTACCTGAACTTCAGATAAAACGGGATTTAAAATGAAAACAGTTTCATAATGATTCATAAATAATGTATTTATTTGTTAATTTGGGTGCAAAAGTAATGATAATTTTTTAATGCACAAAGAAATTTTGGCTTTATTCGTTGTACTGCGAAAAAAACCGACAAAAATTAGTTTTTCTAATTATTTCGTGGTATATTTACTTTATATTATTAATAAATATACTATTATGAAACTAAATTGTGTTGTTGTAGATGATAGCTCCATACAAAGGATGATCATTGCAAAGTTAGTGAATAATCACCCAAATTTACATTTAATTGGTGATTTTTCTAATGCAATTGAAGCAAGAAGTTGTATGTCTATTCACACAGTGGATTTAATATTTTTAGATGTTGAAATGCCGGTAATCAGCGGGTTTGACTTTTTAGATGGTTTAAAAATAAAACCTCAAATTGTTTTTATCACTTCTAAGGCCGAATATGCTATGAAAGCCTTTGATTATGATGCCACAGACTATCTCCAAAAACCAATTGCCATAGATCGATTTAATGCTTCTGTAAAAAGAGTAATGGATTTATATATGCTCAAAAAAGAGAATAAAGAAGATGAAGGTGAACATATTTTCATTAAAAGTAATCTGAAAAAATTAAAAATTTTCACTTCTAAAATAAAATGGATTGAAGCTTTTGGTGATTATGTAAGAGTTGTAACCGAAGAAGACAGCAATCTGGTTCTTTCTACTATGAAATCTTTCGAAAATGATTTGTCCAAAGAGAAGTTTATCCGTGTACACAAATCATATATTATCAATATTGATAAAGTAGAACGTTTCAACAGTAAATTTGCCGAAATCGGTCTGACAAAAATTCCATTAAGTAGAAACAAAAAAGAAGATCTGGTCAAAGCATTAACTTTTGCATAAGCAAAATTAATGCTTTAATAAAAATCGACGTTTAACGTAACTTTAATTGCTCTGTAAAGCGCAACAGCCTCAAAACTATTCAATATTTTTTGGATAGTTTTTTTTGTGCTTCCTATCGGCGTATTTTGCGGTATCTTAATCAATATTGTTCGAATGTATTCATTTCTGATTCGGCTGATGGCGGGTTCTTCCGGACCCAAAACCGGCATATTCAGATTTTGACTCATTACTTGATACAACCAAATCGCTCCTTCTTTTAATTTATCAAAATCACGGTGTTTGAGCGTCACTTTTATAATTCTGAAATAAGGCGGATACTTATAAATTTGTCGGTCGTACAATTGCTCCTTGTACATACCAAAATAGTCGTTATTTGTAACCTGCTGAATTGTATTGTGATTGGGATTATACGTCTGAATAATCACTTTTCCTTGCTTCTCTGAACGACCTGCACGTCCTGCAACCTGCGTCATCATTTGAAAACTTCGTTCGAAAGCTCTAAAGTCAGGATGATACAACATCGTATCGGCATTCATTATTCCTACTAAACTCACGTTGTCAAAATCTAATCCTTTAGCCAGCATTTGAGTGCCCACCAAAATATCTACTTCCCTATTTTTGAAACTGTCGATAATTTTCTCGAAACCAAATTTCCCTCGCGTTGTGTCCTGATCCATTCGACCAGTTTTTGCCGATGGAAAAATAGAAATCAATTCTTGCTCGATTTGTTCGGTTCCAAAACCCTTAGTCGTCAAATCAATACTGGAACACGAATGACAGTTTGTAGGTTTTGCCATCGAGTAGCCACAATAATGACAACGCAATTGATTCTTATGCTTGTGATAGGTCAAACTAACATCACATTGCTGGCATTGTGGCACGTGTCCGCAAGTCATGCATTCTATAATGGGAGAATATCCTCTCCTGTTTTGAAATAAAATTACTTGTTCTCCCAATGACAAAGCCAAAGTAATATCGTCTACCAAAGTATCACTAAAATGTCCCGTCATTCGTTTACGGAAGTATTTATCTTTTAAATCAACCAATTCAATCACGGGCATTTGTACGTTTCCAAAGCGTTCTGAAATTTCAACTAAACCATATTTCTCTGATTGAGCATTAAAATACGTTTCTAAACTAGGCGTAGCCGAACCCAAAAGCACTTTTGCCTGATGCGAATGTGCCAAAACAATAGCTGCATCACGCGCATGATAACGTGGCGCAGGATCTACCTGTTTAAAGGTCTGCTCGTGCTCTTCATCGACGATGATAAAACCAAGCTGATAAAAAGGTAAAAACAAGGCTGACCTAGCTCCTATCACGATTTGAGCTTTTGGCGAATTCTCTAAAACCTGTTTCCAGACTTCAACTCGTTCGTTGTTGTTGTATTTAGAATGAAATACAGCTACTTTATCTCCAAAATAAGCTCTCAAACGACCTACTAATTGTGTCGTCAAAGCGATTTCGGGTAACAAATACAAAACTTGTTTGCCTGTAACCAAGTATTCTTCAATAAGCTTGATATATATTTCTGTTTTTCCACTGGAAGTTACGCCGTGTAATAAACAAACTTCTTTTTGAGTGAAACTGTCTTTTATTCCGTTAAAAGCCGTTTGCTGTGCCTGACTCAATAACAAGGCATTTTCTTGTGCCTTTCCGGCAAAATTCACGCGGTCTTCCTGAATAAAATATTCCTCAAATATTTCTTTTTCGATTAATGCTTTAACTACCGCCGAGGAAGAATTAGCAACTTCAATTAGTTTTTTTACAGTAATGGGTTTAGCTTCGCCTCGGGTCTTCTCTGAAGCGCTGAGTTGAAAATAACTCATCACAATTTCCCTTTGCTTGTTGGCATTTTTCAAGGTTTCAATCAATTCGCCTAAACCGGTATTCGATTCATATTTAGGATGCAAACGCACGTAACGAACCAGTTTGGGTTTATAACTTTCTTGAATTTCTTCTTCGAGTACCAATATATTTTTGTCTATCAATTTTTGAAGTACAGGAACTATATTTTTCTTGTTTAAAATGGCAATAATATCCTGTACTTTCAACGAACTTTGCTGTTGCAACGCCTGATAAACCAAAAACTCATCATCCGAAAGCTGACTTTCATCTACAAATACATCCTGTTTATGAGTAATAACCGTTTCGCTTTCTAATAGCAAAGCACTGGGCATGGCGCCACGATATACATCACCGATAGCACACATATAATAGGTCGAAATCCATTGCCAATGTGCAATTTGTATTTCGGTTACAATGGGTTTTTCATCCAGAATTTGATGAATTTCTTTGGCTTCGTATAAAGTGGGTTGGTTTTGATGTGTTGCTATAACCAGAGCCGTATACATTTTGCTTTTACCAAATGGCACCGCCACGCGCATTCCTTTTTTGATATAATGGAATTCGGTTTCCGAAATACGGTACGTAAAGGTTTTGGCTAGAGAAAGTGGTAAAATTACTTCGACAAAATACATGGAAAGAGATTCAGGTTACAGGACAAATTTACGATTCTATTTTAATTTTTTACCCGATACCAATATTGGGTTCTTCCAAACAATGAAACTCCAATATAACCGCGCACTTTGAGTTTATCTTTGGATTCTAAAGTGATGTAGCATTTATACAGCTTTCCGTTTTTGGGGTCCAGAATTTTACCAGAGCTATATTCGGATCCTTCTTTGGTTAATCCTTTGATGATAATCATACCAAGAATGGGTTTGTTTCTATCTTCGCCTGAACAATTTAAACAAACTTTGTCGCGGTGTTCGGCTTCTAAAATCGCTGCTACTTTGCCATAGATTTTTCCTGATTTCTCGTAAATTTCTACAATTGATTTGGCTTTGCCGGTTTCATCATCGATGGTTTTCCATTTTCCGATGACGGTAGGTTGTTGCGCATGAAAAAGTGTTGTAAAAAATAAAGCCGAAAGGTAAACGATCCATTTGTTCATAATTGAGTGGTATTTTAGCCCAGATAGCAGTGAAAATCCTTGTGTGCCGGCGTTCGGCACATAAGATTGTAACGTATAGCTGGATTAGCTTCTGAAAAATTAAACGGTATTTTTCTTTTTTAATTTGTTGATGGTAGCATTCAATTCGAAGCCCAAAAGCAGAATCATACAGTTAATCCAAATGTAAAACATCAAGATGAGCAGGGTTCCGATGGAGCCGTAAAGTTCGTTGTATTTAGAGAATTTTACTACCCAAATTCCGAAGAAATAGGAAGAAATAATAATTAGAATGGTTGTAAAAACAGAACCAATACTGATGAATTTTGGTCGATGAACTTGCTTTGTTCCAAAGCGCAACAAAACCGAAGAGGTCACCAAAATCATCAAAATAACAAATGCATATCGCCCGAGAATAATCAACGGAATACGGTCGCTCAATACATCCTGAATAATGGTTCTCTGGATGAAAACCTCAAAGACGACAATGGTTGCCACGGTAACCAAAAGTATAAAAGACAGGACCAAAGACATGCCTAAAGCAACTAAATATTGATGAAAAAATCCACGTTTGATTAATACATGTTTTGAGGATTCGAATCCGCCGAGTATGCCCGATAATCCGTTAGCCATTAAAAAAATAGACAAGATAAATCCGGACGATAATAAGCCGGAATGACTGTTGTTCAAGATATCGCTGATGATTTTATAAATCGCATCATACGTATTGGGCGGAACTCCTTCCTTGACAAATTCGAGAAAATCATCCTGAAAACCTACGATTGGTATGTATGGAATAAGATTTAAAATAAACAGCGCAAAGGGAAACAACGCCATAAAAAAACTGAAGGCAACGGCGCTGGCATGATACGAAAAAGCCCCTTCGATAATGCCTAAAATATACAATTCAAGCAAATCATAGAGAGATAATCCTTGCAGCCAAGGCAGTTTTATCTTCTTGAGTACGTTAGCGATATTGCGTACTATGGGGATTTTTTGGAGCTTTACTTCTATTTCCGCTGACATGATTTATATCGCTTTTAGACTTAAATCCATATTAGAAACAGAGTGTGTTAAAGCCCCTGAGGATATGTAATTTACACCACATTCTGCATACAATCGTATCGTATCCTCATTGATGTTTCCAGAGGATTCTGTTTGGCATTTGTCCCCAATTAAAGCTACAGCGGTACGAGTGTCTTCATAGTTAAAATTGTCTATTAGGATTCGGTGAATGCCTTCGCTTTTCAGGATTTCTTTGATTTCGTCGAGGTTTCTGGCTTCGACTATGATTTTCAAATCGAGATTGTTTTCTTGTAAAAATGCTTTGGTTTTGGCTATAGCCAAAGTGATACCGCCAGCAAAATCATTGTGATTATCCTTGAGCATAATCATGTCGTAGAGGGCAAAACGGTGGTTTTCGCCTCCTCCTATTTTCACTGCCCATTTTTCGGCAGCACGAAAACCGGGTGTAGTTTTACGGGTATCTAATATTTGGGTTTGGGTTCCTTCGAGCAGTTTTACGTATTCCTGAGTTTTGGTAGCAATAGCAGACATGCGTTGCATGGAGTTTAAGACCACGCGTTCCGATTTTAAAATAGATTGTGAACTTCCCGAAACGTGAAAAACTACATCACCATATTGTACGGCAGTTCCGTCGTTGATAAAAGTCTCAATTTGCAAGCTTGGATCGACATATTCGAATATCATTTTGGCCAAAGCGACACCGGCAATAATACCGTTTTCTTTGACTAATAATTTGGCTTTTCCGGTAGCAGTGGCAGGAATACAGGCCAATGAGCTGTAATCTCCAGGACCTACATCTTCGCGGATGGCATTAGCAATTAAGATTTGTAACTCGTTTTGAAACTGGGATTCGCTAATCATTTGGTTGCTTTTTTAAGAACTGCTAAAGTAAGATTTATTTTGCGGACTTGAAAATTTGAAGGTTTGATAATTTAGGTGCGTTTGAAATTATAATGAAATAATATAGCCGCTGTGTGTAATTCATTTTAACACATAAAAACAGGGTAAAAAAGGCATTCCACGTAAAATAAAATGCATAGTGCCATGTGAAAAAGATATTTTACAAAAGTATTTAAACATAAATGTATTCTTCTCATTCCATTCTATTTTTTATTATTTCAGACTCTAAAATAAGTACCTATACGTAAACCTTTATCCTTTTGACCTAAAATTTTACGTACAGTAGCGTAAAATTTTACGCTGCACCACCTAAAATTTTACCCTTGCCTACTTAAAATTTTAGGCTCAAGACGTAAAATTTTACGTAGGGATACGTAAAAACTTAGGTTCTTGACGCAAAACTTTAGGTTATTTGGAGTTTTTCTTGAGAAAATCTACACTTGTTTTTACAGCTTATAAATGAAATACTACTAATTCTTTTATACCTGCTTTTGAAAACAACTCCAAATTATTATTGGAAAACAATCACCTATTCAGGAATTTATTAACACTACAACGTTTTTCTAAAAACAAAAAAATAGGACACTCCCGTTTTGAAAAGTGTTTTACCTACATTTAACGTACTACAATAATTAATTTCTAAATAAAAGAAAAAAATACTTTTTTATGTACCGCTTTTGATGACTTTCTTTGCTTCGGCTCAAAAGGATTTCACACCCAATTGGAGTAAAGGCGTGGTTTGGTACCAAATTTTTCCAGAGCGTTTCAGCAATGGTGATTTTACAAATGACCCTAAAGGCAGTGATCAGGAGGGTGCCTACCCGTTTGACAGTACTTCGGAATTTCAAGTACACCCTTGGTCAAGTGACTGGTATGAATTACAGCCGTATGAACAAAAAAATGGGAAAGACATTTGGCATAATATTCAACGTCGTCGTTATGGTGGCGATATTCAAGGTATCATTAACAAACTCGATTATC
>JAGNZI010000003.1 GCA_017984495.1 Flavobacterium sp. | reverse complement strand
CGATTGAAAATAAATCGTCGAATGATCAATGAACCCTAAGGTTCCACCACTAAAACTATAGCCCGGAATTCCTGGACCGCCAATCCATGCTTCGTCGTGTTGGTGCTCTAATTCGGTGATTGTTCCTAAGGCTACATCCAATTGCACGATCCAGCGGTGTTTGTTGTCTTGACTTCTGATTTCTAACACCGCATTTTTTCCGTCTTGGCTGTACAACGGACTCATCATGACAATTGCGGTTTCATAATCCGATTTGCCTTTTAGATTTTCATAGTCTTGGTAGTATTTTGGAGCGTCTTTGATGCCCGTTAAATGGGCAAACGAAACGTAATACGTAGTGTCTTTTGCTACATTGAAAATTCCGAATTTGTGTTTGCTGAAATTAGCTGTCGATACTTTTGCACGTGCTTTATCACTTTGCGTAAATCCGTCAGCGGTAATATAATTTTCAACATTAGTTGCAGTTTCAGTAGGATAATCTGAAAGTCGAAAGGTTACAAATTTTCCATCGGGTGATGCTTTTACTTGTTCTACTGCTGATTTATCATAGAAAATTTCTTTCGGAAACTTCTCTTTTTTGGATTTGGATTGTGCTGCATACCAATCGTCTGCTTTTGCTTCATCGCGCACAAATTGAAACAATTCCTTTTGTTGGTCTTTCAAAAACGAATCGTCTGCTTTTGATTTGTTTTCTTTTCCCGATTTAAAATTGGTCAACATCACCATCGAAAAATCTTTGGTATTGAATTGGTATAGATTTCTGTTTTGCTGAAAAAAGAGGATATCCGGATGGCAACTTCGTTGCACGGCACTAATTCGGTCAGCAGATTGGATGATTTTCTTAGCCTTTTTTGTGGATTTAGTATACGCATACAAAACCCCTTGATTGTTATAATACACCACGTCATACTCTTTTTGCGTGGGCATGAAATCAACATCATAAACAGGGTTTGATGCCGTTACTTTTTGAGGTGTTTTTAACGATTTATTCCAGAAATAAGCACTATTCCCTATTTCGTTATTTGGATTCCAATCGAATAAAACGGTTTGCCCATCGATAGACCAACGGTGATTTGAAGGTTGGTGCCCAATGAATTCGTCGCCTTTCATGATGTCTTCTAAACGAAGCTGTTGCGCCTGACCAAAAATGGTGAAAAGTAAGAGGAAGAAACCGAAGTATTTTTTCATTGGAAAATAGTTTGATTCTTACAAATATACCAATAAAAGTAAATGAGGGAAAAAGGTTTTGAGAATTGAAGTGTTTTTGAGAATTTTTTGTGGGCACGGAATGCAATTCCGCGCTATCGGGTTAATTTTATTTAGATTATTATTTTATTTTATATGTAAGATTTAAAAATTAAATACTTTTTGTTTAACTTTTATTAATTTTTGTTAAACAAATTATTTAGCTTTGATTCAATCATTCAAAAAAATATAAAATATGAAAAACTTAATTCAAAAAATTACACTTGTTGTATTATGCACTTTAGTAGTATCATGTGATAATGAGGACAACAATTCTCAAAAAACAATTACTGAGATTGCAGTTGCTAATCCAAATTTATCAATTTTGGTTACTGCTCTTAATCGTACAAACCTTGCAACCACTTTAGATGGTAATGGACAATTTACTGTTTTTGCTCCAACAAATGACGCGTTTAACACTTTTTTCGCTTCTCTTGGTAGTGGCGTTAATGTCAATAATGTCAACGAAGCTGTGCTTAAGTCAATTTTATTAAACCATGTTATAGGTTCAGAAATAATGAGTGCTGCAATTCCTTCTGCAACTTATGCTGCTACATTATCACCAATAAATTCGTCCGTAAATGCTCCAACAATAAGTATGTTTGTCCAAAAGTCTGGGTCAAATGTTTTTATTAATGGAGGAACAGCCACTTCAGGTGTAAAAGTTACTACTGCAGATGTAGACGCAAGTAACGGTGTAATACATATCGTTAACGCAGTAATTCGTATTCCAACTGTAGTTGATCATGTTGTTGCTAACCCTGAATTTGATACCCTTCAGGCAGTTGTAACGAGTACTGGTGGTACTTTCGGAAATCAAAGTGCCGTATTAAGTGCTCTATCAGGCCTAACTCCTAGTGCTCCAGCAACTTTATTTGCTCCTAATAATGCCGCTTTTACTGCAGCTACTACTGGAACAGGATTTGCTGTAGGTGCTACTGCACAGCAGGTAACAAAAGTATTACAATATCATGTGACAACTGCAGGAAATGTGCGTTCAAATCAATTGACAAACAACCAAGTTATTCCTATGATAACCAGTCCAGTCCAAAATACAACTGTAATTCTTGGTACAGGCATTGTAGACATAAGAGATACTTCTAATACTCTCTCTAGAGTATTCCAAGCTAACATTCAAGCATCAAATGGGGTAATTCATGGAGTCAATAAAGTATTACGTCCAGTATTCAATTAATATTTTTTATTATTTGACTTATTCGTAAACTAAAATTAATTAAACACTTGCTATATTATGCAAGTGTTTTTTTTACTTATTTTTAAAATACGACTAATGTGACAGCGCATTAATTGTTAATTTCGGATGTATAAAAAACTATTCTTCTGAAATTTAAAACAAAAAAGTCCCGATTTACTCGGGACTTTTAATTATTATTTAAACTAAAATTAGTTATTCAAAGCCTCTGCTCCACCAACGATCTCTAAGATCTCGTTTGTAATCGCTGCTTGACGTGCTTTGTTATAAGTTAATTTTAATTGGTCTCTTAATTCTGTAGCGTTATCGGTAGCTTTGTGCATTGCGGTCATACGCGCTCCATGTTCTGCTGCAAATGAATCTCTAATCGATTTGTACAATTGTGTTTTTAATGATTTTGGAATCAAAGTCAACACAATTTCTTCTTTAGAAGGTTCAAAAATATAATCCGAAGCAACCACTTCGCCACCTACAATTGGTGCTAAAGGTAAAAACTGTTGTGCTCTTACAATTTGTGTTGCCGCATTTTTAAATTCGTTGTACACGATTTCGATTTTATCGTAATCACCGGCAACAAATTTATCCATTAACTGTTGTGCAATGTCTGAAGCATTTTCGAAAGTTAATTGGTCAAAAATGGTGTTTTGAACGTCAATTACATTGTATGTTTTGCGCAATACATCGTTTCCTTTTTTACCGATAGCAAAAATATCTACTTGTTTGCCTTCATAAGCATCTGCTACCACTTTGACTTGCTTGATTACGTTTGTATTGAACGCACCACACAAACCTCTGTTTGAAGTAACCGCAACAATAAGTACTTTTTTTACTTCTCTTTGAGCTGTAAAAGCACCACCTACTTCTCCTTCAAGGGTTGCACTTAAGTTTTGTAATAGTTCGGTTAGTTTTTCTGCATAAGGGCGCATTGCAGTAATTGCATCTTGTGCCTTTTTTAACTTTGCAGCAGAAACCATTTTCATCGCCGATGTAATTTGCATCGTAGATGAAACAGAAGTAATCCTATTACGTATTTCCTTTAAGTTTGCCATTTTGTTAATTTGTCAATGTGCCAATTTATCAATGTGTCAATTAATTGTCTAATTGACACATTGTCTAATTGACTAATTAATTATATTTTGCTGAAATTTCTTTTGCTACTTTTTCTAAAACGTCAGTGATGTTGTCATCAAATTTACCTGCTTTAAGTGCATCTAATGTATCTCTGTGTTTAGCGTTTAAGTATTCTAAGAAATCTTTTTCAAATTCTTTAACTTTTACAACGGGTACATTACGCAACAAGTTTTTAGAACCTGCATAGATAATAGCTACCTGATCTTCTACTGTAAAAGGAGAGTTTAAACCTTGTTTTAAGATTTCAACGTTTCTTTTTCCTTTTTCAATTACGTTTAAAGTAACGGCATCTAAGTCAGAACCAAATTTTGCAAACGCTTCTAATTCACGGAATTGCGCTTGGTCTAATTTTAACGTACCTGCTACTTTTTTCATGGATTTAATTTGTGCATTACCTCCAACACGCGATACCGAAATACCTACGTTAATTGCAGGACGAACTCCCGAGTTGAATAAATCACCATCTAAGAAAATTTGTCCGTCTGTAATCGAAATTACGTTGGTTGGGATATAAGCAGAAACGTCACCCGCTTGTGTTTCGATAATTGGTAATGCTGTTAACGAACCACCTCCTTTAACGATTCCTTTGATAGAATCTGGTAAGTCGTTCATGTTTCTAGCGATTTCGTCGTTAGCGATCACTTTACAAGCTCTTTCTAATAAACGAGAGTGTAAGTAGAAAACGTCTCCAGGATATGCTTCACGTCCTGGTGGTCTTCTTAATAACAAAGACACCTCACGGTACGCAACAGCTTGTTTCGATAAATCATCATAAACAATTAAAGCTGGACGACCAGAATCTCTAAAATATTCCCCAATTGCAGCACCTGCCATAGGAGCATATACTTGCATTGGAGCTGGATCAGAAGCGTTTGCAGCAACAATAACGGTATACGCCATAGCACCTTTTTCTTCTAACATTTTTGCGATTCCTGCTACCGTAGACGCTTTTTGTCCGATGGCAACATATATACAGAATACAGGTTGACCTGCATCATAAAATTCTTTTTGATTTAAGATGGTATCAATACAAACGGTTGATTTACCTGTTTGACGGTCACCAATTACCAACTCACGTTGACCTCTACCTACTGGAATCATTGCATCTACTGCTTTTACTCCGGTTTGTAATGGTTCAGTTACGGGTTGACGGAAGATTACTCCAGGTGCTTTTCTTTCTAATGGCATCTCAAATAATTCGCCACCGATTGGCCCTTTACCATCAATTGGTTCTCCTAGTGTGTTTACAACACGACCTACTACTTGTTCTCCTACTTTAAGAGACGCAATACGTTGTGTTCTTTTTACTGTTGAACCTTCTTTGATTCCTGTTGAAGGTCCTAAAAGTACCACCCCAACATTGTCTTCTTCTAAGTTCAATACGATAGCCTCTAATCCGTTTTCGAATTGCACTAACTCTCCATATTGAGCGTTTGATAATCCGTAAACACGAGCGATACCGTCTCCAACTTGAAGTACTGTTCCAACTTCTTCTAACGATGCACCAGATTCAAAACCTGATAATTGTTGTTTTAATATTGCTGATATTTCAGCAGGTTTAATTTCAGCCATTGTGATATATCTTTAATGGGATATTAATTACTAAATTCTCTTTTTAAATTTTGCAATCTGTTTGCCACAGATGCATTGTATTGTTTGTCACCCATTCGTAAAATAAATCCTCCGATGATGGCTGGATCTACAATGTTTTGGATGGTAATATTTTTAGTTGAAAAGGTTGCAATTTTTGCTAATACTTTTGCTTCTAACTCTGCTGAAATTGGAAATGCAGTAGTTACTACCGCCGTTTCAATTCCGTTAAGTTCATCATGCAAAGCATTGTATTGAATGGCAACATCTTGCAACAACTCAAATCTTTTATTCACTAAAAGCAATTGAAACAAGCTTTTTGTTTCTTTTTGAGCAGAAGCAAAAATTTCAGTTACAGAAGAAAATTTAATTTCTCCTTTCACTACCGGACTGTGCAAAAATTCTTTCAATTCGGCACTGTCTTTAATTGCGTTTACAATTGAAGTCATGTCTGCATTTACAGCAGCTGCGTTATTGTTGTCTTTTGCAACGTCTAAAATAGCTTTAGCGTATCGTATTGCTGCTCTAGTTCCTGCCATGATCTTAGTTTAATTTTGCATCACCTAACATTTTCTCAACCAATTTAGTTTGAGCTTCTTTGTTAGATAATTCGTCTTTTAACAATTTCTCAGCAATTTCTAATGACAAAGAAGAAACTTGATTTTTCAATTCTGCCATTGCTGCATTTTTTTCGCTTTCGATTGATGCTTTTGCTTGATCAATCATTTTTTCACCTTGTGCTTGCGCTTCAGATTTAGCATCAGCAATCATTTTTTCTTTGATTTCTCTTGCTTCTTTAATCATTAAATCTCTTTCAGCTCTAGCCTCTGCTAATAATTTTTCGTTATCAGCTTTAAGGTTTTGCATGTCTTTTTTAGCGTTTTCTGCTGCTAATAAAGCATTTTTAATGCCTTCTTCTCTATCGTTAACCGCGTCAAGAATAGGTTTCCAAGCGAATTTTTTTAATAACAGAATCAATCCAACAAATATAAGTACTTGCCAAAAGAATAATCCAAATTCAAACTGATTTATTAATTTATCCATTATATATGATTTTAAACTTTTTTTGTAATGATAAAACAATAGTTACAACCAACCGTTGCAACTATTGTTTTTAGTTTTTAATTAAGCAGCGAATAACGCAGCGAAACCAATACCTTCAATTAACGCAGCAGCAATAAGCATAGCTGTTTGGATTTTTCCTGAAGCTTCTGGTTGGCGAGCGATAGCGTCCATTGCTGAACCACCAATTTTACCAATACCTAAACCTGCTCCGATTACAATTAATCCTGCTCCTACAATAGTTGGAATTTGCATAATATATATATTAAAAATTAAACATTCTTTTTATTTGCCAGCGCGCCTGCTGGCTCCTCGCACAATATGTCCACTGGACATATTAATGATGCTCAGCGCCCTCGTGATGATGCTCTTCGTTTGCTGAACCAAAATATAAGGCCGACAACATAGTGAAGATATACGCTTGTAAAAAAGCCACTAATATTTCAAGAATTGAAAGCACAAATGATAGTCCAAATGACAATGTACTTCCAATCCAACTTTTAAAAATAAACATTAAACCTATGATACTCATTAATACGATGTGACCCGCAAAAATGTTGGCATACAAACGAATCATTAATGAAAAAGGTTTAATTATAACTCCTAATAATTCAATAGGTGCTAATACCAAACGCATTAATTTTGGTACTCCTGGCATCCAAAAAATGTGTCCCCAATAGTTTTTATTAGCCGTTAAATTGGTGATTAAAAACGTTAAGATGGCTAAGGAAAACGTAATGGTTAAATTTCCAGTTACATTAACCCCTAGTGGTGTTAATCCGAAAATATTTAAAAATAAGATGAAGAAAAAGATGGTTAATAAATAACTCATGTATTTCTTGTAATTTTTTTCACCAATATTTGGAATCGCGATTTCATCACGAATGTAAACCACTAATGGTTCAAAAATTCGAGCGGCACCTGTTGCAATTCCACCATTCTTAGCATATGATTTTGCCAAACGAATGAAAACAAACAACATCAATACTGCTGTGATGAAAATAAACAACACGTTTTTCGTAATTGAAAAATCGATAGGTCTCACATTAGAAGGGTGACCTGTTTTCTCGTCTTCATGAATAGTTCCTTTTTCATCTGTTTTATATATTTTACCATCATGATGGTTTAATACATAAAAGTTTCCGTTTGATTCGGCTACACTTTCACCGTGATGAAATTTTGAAGAAGAAAAAACCTGAAAACCATTATCCCATAAAATTACAGGTAATGGAAAACTTCCATAGTGCTTTCCGTCTTTATTATCCGAAAATAAATAAAAATCGTGTGCGTCTAAAACGTGGTGTTTTGTAAAGGCTTTTACCTGGGATTTAATATCTGTTGGAGCTGCATGACCATGCACTTCTTCATGCGCAACTTCAGTTGCTTTAGGAGCAGCATGTGCCTCAACTTTTGTTGAATCATTTGTAGGATTTGCAGTGGTAACAAAAGGCATAAATGCCATTGCTACTGCAAGTATAATCTGGAGTGGTTTTTTTGAAATCACCATATCTTTTGTAAACTTAAACAATGAGGTTTATAAAATTTGGTGCAAAGGTACATTTTTTCTTTATATTCCAAATTATATTATTGCGTTTTTTTGACTATTTTTTATTCAAAATTTTTGCAGTAAAAAGCGTTTCCAAAAGGAGGAAAAGGACAAAAACAGCAAAAAAATTGATTTTTTCTATTTTATTGGGCTCCACATGAAGAATAGGGCGCACTAAAAAATAGGCAATCCCCATCTTGATGCTGGTAGCAATCATAAAGACCATACCCGTACTGTCGAAGTTTTTTTTAGCGCTTTTTTGGACGACCCCCAACACTAGCAAAGCGAGTATAAAAAACAGGCCATACAATTGCGGAATGGAATAATAAAACGACTCCGTTTTTTCGTGTAAAGATGGTGATTGAAAAAGCAACAAATGCAGGGCTAAGAAAAGTACTACTGCTATCAATAATTGTAAATAAACCATTATTCTATTCATCCTTATTCATTTGTTTGACTTGCCGGATAACATTATAAAGTGCGAGAAAAACGCCTACTATTGTTAGTGTTTTTGAGTAAACATGGTTTCCCGTGCCGTATTTTTCATCCAACCATTTGCCAAAATAGGCAAACGCAAAAATTACAATCCCCATTTGAATAGGAATATTAAGTAAGGCTAGCCATTTGTTGTTGTTTTTATTGTTAGCCATTCATTTTGGATCTTAAATCGATTTCATCTAACTCACTATGCGTTTTTATGGATTCGTTGGATGCTTCACAAGTTACGCATATAACGTTTTGGAGCTTCTCGTCAGTTGCGAACTGCGTAACTGCATACTTTCTGCTAAAATAAGATTTTCCAGCGGAAAATCAACATCCGGCTTAAGCAAAATTCGCAATTGCGAGAAACAGCTGTTGTGCGATCGTATTTTTTTTATTCAAGTTTGAATTTTACATTAATTTCCGTTTCAATTTTGATTTTTTCAAATTCAATATCGGCTGGTAAATATTCTTTTTTTGCACTAATACTATTTGCACCTCTAATTCTAATTCCTGAAACTGAGCCAGCTAATCCTCTTAATATTTCAGCGTTGTAATCTGAAATAAATATTGCATTGCCAACTTTCTGATTTAATGGTTTTGCCATAGCAATTGCTTGATTTTTCGCTTTTTCAATTGCTTTGGTTTTTAAAGTTAATATCATCTTGTCAGCTTTTGAATATTCAGTTTTTTCCAAAACTACGTTTGAAATTTCCATTTCTTCAAGTGCAATTAAAACTTCTCCGGAAATCTTTGCATCATAGAGTAATAAAGTGTAATTTTTATTTTTTAAAATATCTTGTTGTTTGAAAAAATATTTTTTGTAATTACTACCCAAATCATTTAGTGATAATTGTGTTTCAACATTTATTCCCATTGATTTGAATTTTTCGTTCATTTTACTTTCCAATTCTTCAACTGAAACTTTTCCTTTGGTATCTTTTTCGGTTATTGAAATATTCAGATAAATTCTGTCGGGAATTACTAAAGTATCAACTTTTGCCGAAGTTTCGATGTAAGGCAAATCGATAAAAGTTTTAGTTTGCGAGATACTTTTAGTTGCAATAATTAGCAAAATTAATGTTGTTATTTTTTTCATTTTTCGGTTTTATTTTCGATTTTTCGGTGAATATGTCGCACAACTCATTATATTATTATTTTTTTGGATTCGTTGAATTCGAAATTATAAATTTCTCATGTAACTCATGATAAACTATTTTCTTTTTGGATTCGTTGAATTCGAAATTATAAATTTCTCATCTCGCAGCTGGCTTCAAAAGTTGCGCCAGGTTCAACAGCGAGTTTTCCAACAATTACTTCTCCTGTGATGTGGGCTTTTGACTTAACATTTAAAAGGCCTTCTGCTTGTAATTTTCCTGAAAATTTTCCTTCTATATCAATGCTTTTACACACTATATCTCCCAAAACAGCTCCCGTTGGGCCAATTACAATTTTCCCTTCTGAGGTAAAATTTCCGGTCAAAATACCGTCCAACCTAAAATCTGCTTTGGTACTGATATCTCCTGTAATAGCAGTTCCTTCAACTATCCTATTCGTTTTTCCTAATAAATGATCTTGGTTATTCACTTTGTCAAACATTTTTGAGGCGTTTTTGAGTTGTTATTGTGATAATTTTAGCCATTCTTTCAATTGCTTCTTCATTTGAATGATTTTATAATCTTCCGATGAAACAATATAGGCAACATCTTTTATTTTGTAATTTTTGTATTCTTTCAACAACGACAAAATCGATCTGGCCGATTCTTTTGTGCTAAATCCGTGGATTACAATAAAATCATCCGTTGTGGTATAAATATCCGAAGACCATTTGAGCGCTGTAGCATTCGCATCCTTCAAATATTTATCAATTTTATCGGTTAAATTTTTTACTTCTTGGGTATGCGGGAATGCTTTTGGGAAGATAATTTTCCATTCGGAATCTGAATCTTTAGTAAAGGTAAGTGCTTCCAATTTTGGCAAATCCGATGCCAACAACTGTTCGGCTTGTTTTCCTTCTTCTACATTAGGATACGTTAGTGCTACGAAATTTAATGCTTTTTTATAAGCATCTATTCCTTCTAATCGAGCAACAAGTTTGGCTTTGAGTAGTTCAAATTTTGCTACTGATTCTTCCCCAGTAAAACGCTGAATGAAATCGTCTATTTCAGAAAAAAGGTCGCGCAATTCCCCTTTTTCAAACCTTTTATAAAGCGCATTGTAGGCCAATTCTGGATGGGTTTCATCGGTCACTTCTATGCTTGGGTTTCTGATGATTTCGGCGTAACGACTGCTCGAATATTCGCTCAAAATTTGTGCCTTCATTTGCTCGGCTTTTGCGGGAGCAATTACTTGGTAAATTTTATACAAATTGTATTTAGCCGGAAGCACCAAACGCTCTTCAGGATTGTTTTTTAGTAATTGTTCCAACCGTGCAGCAGCCAACTCATTCTCTTTAAATTTTTCTTTATAAATAAGTCCTAATTGATAGTATGCAAAATTGCGAGCTATTGCTAAACTGTCTATAATTTTGGTTTCCGTGGGAAGTTGTTTAAGATAATAGGCAGCGGTATATTTTGGCACTTCTGTTTTTGCAACTGCATCCGATTTTTTTTCTGTTTCAGGCTCTTTTTCTTTTTCTTCATCGGCAACAACAACATCGGTATTTGTGTCCGAAGACCATCGCCAATTGTCTTTTAAACTGCGTTTGCCCCATTTGCCTACGAATTCTTTTTTTCCATACGCTACTGTAGTGGTATTGTAAAAATAAAAACCGCTTTTGGTATCGTCGCCCATATCAAATAGGCCAGGATTGGGTGCTGAATTGTTTTTCCCTCCTCCTAAGAGCTTGTCTTTGTCTTGTTTTAGTCCATTTCCTCCACCGGCATTATTATTCGCCAACAAATTTGCTTCCTTCTTGGCATTAGCTGCCGCTATCTCAGCTTTTTGAGCATCTTCTTTTTTTAGTTTTTCAATATAATTTTCATAAAAACGTTGTTGGCCGGCCTCATCTAAAGCAACTACAGCTAGTATACTGTCGTTTTGCTGGGCTATCGTCTCGTATTTAATGACATCGTCTAAATTGAGTCTTTTCTTTTTAATTTTTCGATACTCTCTTGTGCGCTCTTTTAATTTTACCAAGGTACTGTCATAATATTTTCCTGCAAGAGTATATTTTGAAGTTCTGAAATAAATTTCAGCCAAATTCCTGTAATTTGAAGCTACTAAATAGTTGTCATTTGAGGTTTTTTTTAGCGACTTATTGTAAAATTTTCTAGCTGAAGCATTTTGATTTTGCAAGTCATAAAACACGCCCATTTGGTGATACAATGCGTCTAAATAAGGTCGGTTTTCGCGATCGTCTAGTAATTTTTGAAAGGCCTCTACAAAAACCAATGTATCGCCTTTTTTATAATCAAACTGTTGGGCTTGTTTTATTTTTGCTTGAATTACGTAGCGTCGTGGGGCATTCCTTTTCATTAGAATGACACTTTCAAAAGCCGCAAACGCACTATCGTTATGGTGTAAGCTCTCATACAATTGGCCTAAAATAAAACCATATCGTGCCCGTTCTTCTTTGATTTTTGTTGCTCCTATTGCTTTTTTTAAGGTAACAATGGCGCTGTCTTTTGCTTGAATGTTTAAATAGGCTTGCGTTAACATGGCATGTGCATCAGCAAAATCTTGTCCTTGAATTTGATTGTCCTCAAGGAGTTTTTTTAAGTTTTTTATGGCAATTTGATCATTGTCGAGGCGAATATTTACTTTTTCACGCCACACTTTGGCATGATAAATTTTATCGCTCAACGGATATTTATATAAAATATAATTTAGCGCCTCTAATGACGGAATGATACGGTTGTCATAATAACGCGCTTTGGCCAATAACAAATACGCTTCATCCATTTGAGGGTTTTTTTCAACCCCTCCTATATTCATAGAATGATTTTGAATGGCTTTTACCGCTTTTTCTTCGGCTTTTTCAAAGTTTTGATTTTTGTTTTTTTCTGAAGGAACATTCTCTTCACTGCCTGAAACGCGTTCAACAGGCAATACGTCCCAAAAATTATCTTGATAGGTGGTTTGTAATTCCGTCAACCCTTTTTCTAATGCAATGTTTCCGTTGTACAAAACATTATATTCTGTAGTAACCGCATGAAAATTTCGGTTGATGAATTTATCTTTTTTAACAGAACACGCTATCAAAAAAAGAACCCCACCAACCGCTAAAATATATTTTAATATTGTGTTTTTCAAAGTAAAACGTTTTGGTTCTAAACTACTAAAAGGTCTTTTTAGTATCAACAGAATCGTAAAAATACGTTTCTTTTTTTGAAGTGAAAAAAAATAAGCCTTTTTTGTTAATCAAAAACGTTTTTTAGTCCCTTAATCACTTTAAAGGCAACGTCAATTTGATCGTCACTAACAATAATTGTAAATTCGTTTGTGGTAGATATTACTTCATGTATAATGATTCCTTCCCAGGCCAAACGTTGAAAAATATAATAGTAAACTCCCGGTGTAGAAATGTTTTCCTGTGGCAACTTTACCGTAATTGAAGATAAATTTTCAATTTTATGGGTTAATTTTTCGGCTTTAAAAAGGGTTTCAATAATGGTCGAAATTGAGGCACTTGTAACAATATTGGTTTCATTTACCCCGCGAGAAGACGTATAAAAAATATCTTGTAACTTGTTGATCTCTGTTAACAATTTGGCCTGATTTTCCAAAAGTGTATCCGAAATTACAAAAGTGTAGTCAGTTAAAGAAGAACGCACTGTGATTTCCCCTATATTTTTTAAAACTTTAGATATTTTGTGATTGATTTTGAAATCCAATTCTTCAGACAACCTTTTCAAGGACATGACTACGGCTCCTTGCTTCACGTCTTTACCTAAATGCAAAGCAATTTCAGGCATCATGATTCGAGATAACGAAGTCAAATTAATGATTCCTTGTGAAAGCGAACTCAATAAAAAGGGTTTTGATTTGATGTATTGTTCTACGACGGAAGAAATCGTGTTCATATCGGGCTGTTTTATATATTGTAGGGCACAAATATATAAAATAAAACATTTTGTTACAAATATAACATTTAAAAATGATGAAAGGCGTCTTCGATGTGTTCCAAATCAAAACGTGATGCCTCTTTATGAATGGCGATAATGTCAAATCGAACGTCAACTTGTAGTGCTTTCCGATTGACATATTCGTTAATGGCTTTTACTAAGCGTTGGATTTTCTTTGGTGTAACAAACTCTTGTGGTAAACCAAAAAGTAGCGAGGATCTTGTTTTAACCTCAACTACTGCTAATACAGTTCCTTTTTGAGCAATAATATCGATTTCGGCTTTGTCAAAGATCCAGTTGGTCTCAAGAATAGTATACCCCTTTTGGATCAAAAAATCAACGGCCATTTGTTCTCCGAATTTTCCTAAATCGTTATGCTCTGCCATAGTTAAAATTCCAAAAATAAATTCCAAAAGTAAGTTTCAAGATTGGAATTTAGGGGTTTTTAAATTGTTACTTATTCAAATTTTAATTTGATTTCTTTTTCATTCACTTCAAAATTTACTTGTTTTCCAAAAATCAAAGTGCGATTATCAGATTGATGACCCGCTGGAAAATCAAAAGCTATGGGAATAGCGTATTCTTTAGCAATTGCAGTAATAATTTGTACGTCATTTTGACCAAACGGTATTTCATTATCATGCATATCAGCCATACTTCCCACCACAATTCCTTTTACCTTTTCAAAATAGCCATTGCGTTTTAAATTATACATCATTCGGTCAATATGGTATAAATATTCATCCAAATCTTCAATAAAAAGAATCTTATCCTCCGTGTTAATGGCCGATTTGGAACCGAGCAAACTGTACAAAATAGAAATATTCCCACCCACTAATTCGCCCGACGCTTTTCCTTTTACATCATTCGGTTTTGATGGAATTGTGTAAGAAATTGTTTCTCCAAACAACGCTTCTCGAAGGGATTCCTTAACTTCTTCAGGAGCTTTTGGTACTGTAAATGGCATTATAGCATGCAGTGTGGCTACACGCTCTACATTTAACTGACTGTGTAAAACCGTAACATCCGAAAAACCTATGATCCATTTGGGATGCTTTTTAAAATTAGTAAAATCCAAGGCGTCAATGATGCGAACCGTGCCATACCCACCGCGAGCACACCAAATGGCTTTGATGTTTTCATCATCCATCATGGCTTGAAAATCAGCAGCTCGCTCGGCATCAGTTCCTCCTAGCTGGTAATTATCTAAACCAATTGTATTGCCCAGTTTTACTTGTAATCCCCAAGAATTTAGTAATTCAATAGCTGGTTTTGCATCTTCAGCAGAAAATTTTCGTGCCGTACAAACTATGGCTACGGTGTCGCCGGGTTTTAAAAAGGGAGGTATTATCATAAGTATCTCAAAAATAAGCATTCAAAAATAAGGAATTTGATCAGAAAAATTCGTCTATTCCTGTCAAATGAATTATTTTTGTCCAAATAATTGATTACAATGATTGAAAATCCAACTCCAAACGAGACCAAACGATATACCATAACAGCTGCATTACCTTACACAAATGGCCCCATTCATATTGGTCATTTAGCAGGTGTTTATGTGCCTTCAGATATCTATGCGCGTTATTTGCGCTTACAAGGAAAAGATGTGGCATTCATTTGCGGAAGCGATGAACACGGTGTAGCGATTTCCATGAAAGCAAAGAAAGAAGGCATTACGCCCCAACAAGTAATTGATAAATATGACGGAATCATCCGTCAGTCGTTTTTAGATTTCGGAATTTCTTTTGATAATTATTCGCGAACTTCTTCGGAAATTCATCATAAAACAGCTTCTGAATTTTTCAAAAAACTTTACGATAACGGCGATTTCATTGAAGAAACCACCGAACAATTGTACGACGCTAAAGCAAACCAATTTTTGGCCGACCGATTTGTTATTGGAACCTGTCCAAAATGCGACAATCCAGAAGCATACGGCGACCAATGTGAAAAATGCGGTTCCACGTTAAATGCAACCGATTTAATTCATCCGAAATCAACGATTACTGGAGAAACGCCGATATTAAAAGCAACCAAACACTGGTTTTTGCCTTTAAATCGATACGAATCCTTTTTAAGAGAATGGATTTTAGAAGGCCATAAAAACGATTGGAAACCCAATGTCTACGGACAAGTAAAATCGTGGATTGATGGCGGATTAGAACCGAGAGCGGTTACCCGTGATTTGGATTGGGGAATTGATGTTCCGGTAGCGGGTGCCGAAGGGAAAAAATTATACGTTTGGTTTGATGCCCCTATTGGGTACATTTCTTCTACCAAAGAATGGGCCGCACGAGAAGGAAAAGATTGGGAACCGTACTGGAAAGACGCCAACACAAAACTGGTACATTTCATTGGAAAAGACAATATTGTATTCCATTGTATCATTTTTCCTGCGATGCTAAAGGCAGAAGGAAGTTACATTTTACCCGATAATGTTCCGGCCAATGAATTTTTAAATTTAGAAGGCAACAAATTATCCACGTCAAAAAATTGGGCGGTTTGGTTGCACGAATATTTGCAAGATTTTCCGGAAAAACAGGATGTCTTACGATATGCGCTAACAGCAAACGCACCCGAAACAAAAGACAACGACTTTACTTGGAAAGATTTTCAAGCGAGAAATAACAATGAATTAGCCGCTATTTATGGAAACTTCATCAATCGTGTCGTGGTGTTAACCCATAAATATTATGATGGAATTGTTCCCGCTCCGAACGAATTTTCGGAAGTTGACGAACAAGTATTAGCCGAATTGAAAGCCTATCCCGCGGTAATTTCAAGTTCGATTGAGCGCTACCGATTCCGAGAAGCACTTGGCGAATTAATGAACGTTGCGCGTTTAGGAAACAAGTATTTAGCCGATGAAGAACCATGGAAAATGGTAAAAGAAAACCCAGCCAGAGTGCAAACTCAAATGTATGTGGCCTTGCAAATTGCCTCTGCTTTAGCGATACTTTCTGAACCCTTTTTGCCATTTACTGCTGCAAAATTGTGCAACATTTTACAGATTAAAGGCAATAATTGGAATTTAGAATTTAACAACTGGAATTTGACAAAACCTGGACATCAAATTGGTCATCCCGAAACTTCGGGAGGAATTTTATTTGCCCAAATAGAAGATGCCGAAATACAAAAACAATTGGATAAATTAGAAGCCACCAAAACCGCCAATAAAGTCGAAAACGCAAAAGCAGCACCGCAAAAAGAAACGGCTTCGTTTGAAGATTTTGCCAAAATAGATTTACGTATTGGAACCATTATCGAAGCTGAAAAAATGCCAAAAGCCAATAAATTATTGGTTTTAAAAGTAGATACTGGAATTGATGTTAGAACGATTGTTTCTGGCATTGCAGAACATTTTACACCGGAAGAAGTCATTGGAAAACGCGTAACAGTTCTAGTAAACTTAGCCCCAAGAGCATTGCGTGGTGTTGAAAGTGAAGGCATGTTATTATTGACCAATAATGCAGCAGGCCAATTGGTTTTTGTAAATCCGGATGCTGAAGGTGTGATTAACGGTGCGCTAATATCTTAATATGACTCCAAAGATAATTGCCTTTGATGCAGACGATACCTTATGGCACAACGAACCCTATTTCGATGCAGCGCAAGAGCGTTTTTGTGAGTTGTTTCAAGATTATGCCTCGCATCAAGAAATATTGGGATTGATTTTGAATCATCAAGTCAACAATTTACCTTTATATGGTTTCGGAATCAAAGCATTTACCTTATCCATGATTGAAACCGCTTTGCAATTGACGCAACATCAAATTTCGGGCAAAGGGATTGAACAAATCTTAGCCATTGGGAAAGAATTACTGCAAAAACCGGTGGAATTACTCCCAAACATTACCGAAGTTTTGGAGCAATTGCAAGGGAAATATAAATTGGTTGTAGCTACTAAAGGCGACTTAAAAGACCAACATCGCAAATTACACGATTCGGGACTTGGGGCCTATTTTCATCATATCGAAGTCATGAGCGATAAAACCGAATTAGATTACGAAAAAATGTTAGGTCGATTAGATTGTAAAGCCGAAGATTTTTTGATGATCGGCAATTCGTTAAAATCGGATATATTACCGGTGCTAAATATGGGTGGACATGCGATTCATATTCCCTATCATACCACTTGGGCATACGAAAAAATTGATTTCGAAATTGAACATCATAATTTCAAATCGATTACCACTATTACTGCCCTGTTGCCTATACTAATATGAAGCAAAAAATAGACCTTTCTAATTGGAACAGAAAAGAACACTTTGCGTTTTTTTCGACCTTCGATGAGCCGTTTTTTGGTTGCACTACGGTTATTGACATGACGGTTGCTTATGACCAAGCTAAAAAACTACAAATCCCATTTTTTGTTTATTATTTATACCAAACCATTGCCGCGGTCAACCAAGTAGAAAATTTCAGATACCGAATAGAGGCCAATGAAGTTTTTATGTATGAAACCATTGACGCCTCATCCACCATCATGCGCGATGACAAAACCTTTGGTTTTTCATTCATGAAATTTCATGCTGATCTGCATGAATTTGCAAAAATTGTTGCTGCTGAAATTGAACGCATTCAGGAAACACCAGGATTGTTTACGCGAGAATTTCCCAATAACATCATCCATTTTTCAGCTATTCCTTGGATAAATTTCACAGGATTGACCCATTCAAGAAGCTATTCTTTACCCGATAGTTGTCCGAAAATTTCCTGGGGAAAATTAGTTTCTGACGGCGAAAAAAAAACAATGGCGTTAAGTGTTATGGCCCATCATGGATTAGTAGATGGATATCATATGGGATTGTTTATCGATCTCTTACAACATAAATTAAACGAAAAAAACCACTGATTGCTCAGTGGTTTAAGGAAGCAAATCAGAAAATTACTTTCCTAACAATAACAACTCAAGAACAAGAATTTCTGTAACATAGCGTTTGTTTCCGTCTTTATCGTCATAACTTCTGTGGGTTAGTTTTCCTTCTACAGCAATTTCTTTACCTTTAGTAACATATTTTTCAATGATTTCTGCTGTTTTACCCCAAGCGGTAATACGATGCCATTCGGTTTGTTCCACTTTGTCGCCTTTTTCATTGAAATAAAAATCGTTTGTAGCAATGGTAAGCGTAGCGACTTTTTTGTTGTTTACTGTTTTTACTTCTGGATCTTGGCCAACATGGCCGATCAATTGTACTCTGTTTTTCATGGCGTGTAATAAATTAAAGTTACTGTTGTTGATACTTTTGCAAATCTATAAGGCTTGCAAATTTCAAACACAAAATTGTTTAGTAACTCACTAATTATTCGGTTGTTAACTATTTACTTTCGATTGTAATCGTTTGAAATCGTTTGAAAATGAAAAAAATTTTTAAAAATCCAACTTTTTCCCATTTTTTGATTATTTTTATTTGTTCCTCCTAAAATGAATACTATGATTAAATCTTGCTTAGAATGCGGTGATAAAATTATCGGCCGCGAAGACAAAAAATTTTGTGGCGATGGTTGCCGAAATGCATTCAACAACAAAATGAACAAAGACCAAAACAATTTGATGCGAAACATCAACAACAAATTGCGAAAAAATTATCGTATTTTGTGTGAATTAAATCCGGAAGGAAAAACCAAAATAAACCGGAATACAATGATTAGTAAGGGTTTTGATTTTGATTATTGTACTTCCATATTAAAAACAAAAACAGGAAACACCTATTATTTTATGTATGATTATGGCTATATGGAAACCGATAACAGGTATTTTGTCCTTGTGAAAAAAGAATCGTAAATGAATTCCATCTCAATTTTAGGCTGTGGTTGGCTCGGTTTCCCCTTGGCTACGTCATTGCTTACGAAGGGCTACAACATAAAAGGTTCCTCCACAACAGCAAGTTCACTTGATGGCTTGAAAGCTGCTGGAATTATGCCGTTCCAAATTCAATTGAAGGAACAGGAAATAATTGGAAATGTTGCCGAATTTCTCGATCAAACAGCGGTCTTAATTATTGCCATTCCGCCCGGATTGCGTGGTGAAATAGTGGCTTCGGAAACGTTGAGTTTCGTCAATAAAATAAAAACGCTGATCCCTTTTATTGAAAAATCAAGCGTTCAAAAAGTCCTGTTTGTAAGTTCAACCTCGGTGTATGGTGATTCAACTATTAGCCCGAATATGCAGGAAATAACTGAGGAAGTAAAACCTACTCCCGACACAGAAAGTGGCCAACAATTGGTCATTGTCGAGCAACTTTTACAATCCAATAAGCATTTCAAAACAACGGTCATTCGTTTTGGTGGTTTATTGGGTGCTGATCGCCATCCCATCAAATTCTTAGCAGGAAGAACCAAAATTGAAAATCCGGACGGCCCTGTTAACTTGATTCAAAGAGAAGATTGTATTGGCATAATCATAAAAGTTCTTGCCGTCGCTTATCAAGACAAATGGGGTGATACGTTTAATGCTGTAGCACCACAACATCCTTCTCGTAAAAACTATTATCAAAAAAAAGCGCAACAATTCAATTTGCCATTACCTACCTTTGTCGAAAATGCTACATCGAAGGGTAAAATTATTTCCAGTAATAAAGTGGAAACGATTTTAGACTATTCGTTTCAAAAAGAAATTTAATAATGGCATATTATAAGGTATTCCAAAAGTACATCAAGCACCAAAAAAACGCGATTGGCCTTCCCGTTTTAGCGCTCTTTTGGATCAGTTTTTTTTGGGGCACGACTTGGATTGCTTCCAAAGAAGGCGTCAAACATATGCCTCCTATGCAATTGGTCGCCTTGCGTCAACTCTTTGGTGGCTTGTGTTATCTGTTGTACTTTCTCTATCAAAAACATCCTTGGCCCAATAAAAGGCAGTGGCGTACTATTTTGGTCTTGAGTGTGTTGAATTTCATGCTGAGTAACGGTTTGAGTACCTGGGGCGTTAAATACATTTCGAGTGGTTTGGGGGCCATAATTGGTTCTATTTTTCCGCTTTGGATCGTAATTATTAGTTTGTTTCGGGGACAAAAAACAACATGGAAAGCGGTAGCTGGATTGGTAGTCGCTTTTGTTGGAATTTGCGTCATTTTCTATGACTACCTCAACGATTTTTTAGAACCTGAATTTCGTTTTGGCATTTTACTTTCTGTAATTGCTACATTTACATGGGCCTTATCCTCTATCTATATCAAAGAAAATAAAACCAATTTCAACCCCTACTTTAGTTTGGGATTGCAAATGTTGCTTTCGAGTATTGTAATTTCGACTGCTATTGTTTGGAATGGTTCTGCGATTCCGTTGGCAGCAATTCCGGCAATTTCGTGGTGGTCAATTGCTTATTTAGTGGTTTTTGGATCGGTATTAACGTTCATTGCATTTATTTACGCCTTAGAACATTTGCCAACTGAAATAAGTAGTTTGTATGCCTATATTAATCCTATGGTCGCCTTATTTTTTGGTTATATTTTGTTCAACGAACCTTTGACTGTTCCAATTGTTTTAGGGGGAATCATTACAATCATTGGGCTTTATGTGGTCAATCGAGCGATTAAAAAGAAATAAATTTTGCGACAGATTAAAAAGGATTTTCAAAGCTTATAATCCTTCTAATCTTTTAATCCGTGGTGATCATCTTTACTATTTTATCAAACAAAAAAATCCCACCTGAAATAGATGGGATTTGATTTAAAATTTGAATTTGATTACCAAATTTTCACTCGTTTATCGGGTGCTAAATACATTCCGTTTTGAGGTTGAATATTGAATACTTTGTAAAAAGCTTCTACATTTTGTAACGGCACATAAGCACGATACATTCCCGGAGAGTGAGAATCTGTTTTTACTTGATTTTTTATGGCTTCATCGCGCATTTTACTTCTCCAAATGGTAGCCCACGAAATAAAGAAGCGTTGCTCTGGCGTAAATCCGTCAATCAATCCCGGATTTCCATTTGCTTTCAAATAAATTTGTAAGCCGTCATAGGCTGCGTTAACACCTCCTAAATCTCCAATATTTTCCCCTAAAGTGAATTTCCCGTCTACAAAAATACCTGGTAACGGTTCTAAGGCCGAATATTGATCTGCTAAAGCGCTTCCCAATGTAGTGAATTGTTTCAAATCATCTTCACTCCACCAATTTACCAAATTCCCATCGGCATTATATCTCGAACCCGAATCGTCAAATCCGTGTGAAATTTCATGTCCAATTACGGCGCCAATTCCACCATAATTTACAGCTTCATCCGCTTTGTAATCATAAAAAGGCGGTTGTAATATAGCGGCTGGAAATACAATTTCGTTATTTGTTGGACTAAAATATGCATTTACCGTTTGCGGTGACATTCCCCATTCTTCTTTGTCTACCGGTTTGCCTATTTTTTCAATGTTTTTCTTGTGACTCCATCTGGCATACATTCTAGAATTTTCAAAATAGCTTCCGCCTTGTTCTGGTGCTTTAACTTCTAAGGCTGAATAATCTTTCCATTTGTCTGGGTACCCTATTTTAACACGAAATTTATTCAATTTATCTTTTGCATTTTCTTTCGTTGCTTTGGTCATCCAAGGCAAATTATTGATGCGGTTGTCAAAAGCTTGCATCACATTAGCAATCATAGTTTGTGCTTTGGCTTTGGCTTCTGGTGGAAATTTTTTAGCTACATATAATTTTCCTAAAGCTTCTCCAAGTCTTCCGTTTACGGTTGCTAAAGCTCTTTCTTCAGCCGGACGTTGTTTCACAGCACCCGTCAATATTTTGCCATAAAATTCAAAATTTGCATTTTCAATAGCAGTAGAAAGTAAGCCAGCCGAACTTCTCAAAGCAGTCCATTGCATATAGGCTTTCCAATCGGCTACTTGATTTTCCTTTAAGATGGTTTCGATGGCTTGAAGGTATCTGGGTTGTGACACCACTAGTGAGTCTACTTTTCCCATGCCTACCGCATTAAAATAAGCCTCCCATTTTACCGTAGGTGCTAATCTTTGAAGATCGGCAAACGCCATTGGATTGTAGGTTTTTCTACGGTCTCTTCGCTCAACGCGATCTAAAGTTGCCGTAGACATTTTGGTCTCTAGGGCTAGTATTTTTTGCGCATTATCTTTAGCTACTGCTTCCGAATCTCCTGTAAATTGTAACATTTTTGCCACGTGCAGCAGGTATTTTTCACGTTTTTCTTTACTATCGGGTGCGTCAGAAACATAATAATCTCTATCGGGTAAGCCCAAACTACCGGTACCAACATATACTACATTTTTATTGCTGTTTTTGGCATCGGCTCCGATATAACTTCCAAAGAAGCCCAATCCCATTTCGGGTTCCATTTCGGCCAATAACGCGATCAATTGATCGGCATTTTGAACCGCATTAATTTTAGCCAAGTACGGTTTCAAAGGATCGATTCCGGCTTTGTTTCTACTAACCGTATCTAAGACCGTTTTGTATAAATTAATTGCTTTTGCTTGATCGGATTTGGGATCAATTGTCTTGTCGTTGATGGCTTCTTTTAAAATGACCATCACATCGTCGTCGGTGTTTTTTCGCAATTCATCAAAGCTGCCCCAACGGGTTCTATCGGCAGGAATTTCGGTATTATCTAACCAGCTACCATTTACATAGCGATTAAAATTATCAGCCGGATTAACTGTTTTATCCATGAAATTTTGATTAATTCCAACGGATTGCGTTTGTTTCGTTACTTTTTCTGAGGAGTTGCATGAATACAGAATCGTTGATAATACCATAATTCCTAAACTCCCATTTACAATACATTTTTTCATAGACTATTCTTTACTAATTCGTTTTATGGTTACTTGGTTATTGTTTATGATTTTTACAAAATAAATCCCTTGTGACACATGTGATAAATCCAATTTTGTTTCAAAATTAGCCACTGGTATTTGATTTTGTTCGTATATTATTTTTCCGGTTAGGTCATACACTTCAATTCGAGTTGGTTGAAGGGTTCCCAAAGCAATATTAAAAATACCATGGGAAGGATTGGGGTATATCCAAACATTATTTAGCTCAAAATTTTGATTGGAAAGTGTCCCTGAAACTACAAAATTATCTACGTTAACTCCTAAATCGGTAACCGATTGATCGGAATGAAAAACGATTCTAAAAATAACAGCCGAGGGCCCTCCCAAAGCAGCTAACGGATAAGAATATGTTGTTAACGTGGTGCTTTCTCCGGTCCATTGCGCCCCAGGACAATTATAACAATCTGACCCTGCCGTTTCTGCCGTTCGATTGCTATTATACCAAGTTGGACCCATTTCGCCTAATACCGACCAAGTAGCCCCAAAATTTGTAGAGTACTCAACATATACAATATCCCAATTGAGTTCAATATCAAATTTCATATCAAAACTGATCTGCGGATTAATGACCTCAGATAAATTATAACATTGAGAAACTAAGTAGGTCTTTATGTTGTCTGGATAATTGCGAACCAAATTGGTGGTATATACCGTATTTCCAGAAGAAGTTAATGCATCAGCCCTAACTCCGCGCACCCATTGAGAGCCTTCGCCACCATCATTATACGAAATAAGTGCATCTGAAGTCGAAGTAAAAGGGTTGACTTGCCCGATAATACCGGAATCATTAATGTAAAAAGTGCTTGTTCCAGTATTATTATCAGTATATGTATCATTAGGAATTGTTGTGGAAACCGTAAGCGTATGAATTCCTCTTGTTAATGTCGATTGTGGAAGATTGATCGTTGTGGTTGCATTAGAAGCAATAACACCATTCCATACATAGTTGCTCGGAATTCCATCAATAGTATAATTTACTGAAACAGCAGTAATGGTATTGATACCGTTGTTTTTTACTTCCACTTGCGGAATTATGGTAGCCTCACAGTTGATGTTATTTCCTGGGCTTTGAATGCTTACAAATTTCACATCATTTGCAGGCAACTGAACGGGAATATTGGTTTGCCAAATACCTCTTCCATATGTTGCAGCCACTAGCTTAGCATCTTCTAAATTAATCTCTAAATCGGTTACTGAAACATTGGGCAAATTAGTGTCAAAGGGTTGCCAAGAACTCATAGAATCATCCCTATAATATACACCCAAAGCGGTTCCGAGATATAATGGATTATCAGAATTTCTACCTTGATGTACAATTACATTTTTTCCAATATTTGGTAATCCATTAGAGAACTCTGTAAATGAAACTCCTCCGTCAGTTGATTTCAAAACATCACCTGAAGCTCCTTGAGTGGTTACATACACACTATTGCTATCTGTAGAATGTACTTCAATCGAAGTAATGGCCGTGGGTGCTAAATATATGGCGGTAAAAGTAACGCCTAAGTCGGTACTTTTATACAAATTGGATCCGTTAGCAACATACATGATGTTGTCATTTGAAGGGTCAATAGTTATCAATTCGATATTTCCGCTTCCCAATGATGTGGTGTTTTGTTGGACCCAAGCCCCTGCAACTAATTTAAACAAATTGTTGTAGCCCGAAAAAAGGACTCCAGCTGAATTAATTGTCAATGGCGTTACCCAATTTCCGCTCAAACCTGCTGGGGCTGAAACAGAACCGCTTAACCCATTTCCAGCATTGTTACTAATGTATAAGTTTCCGCCCGACTGAATAAAACCGTAATAAATATTTGGGTTGTTTGGATGTATTGCCGTGTCCATTCCATCCGCGCCATAATAATTTTTCCATTGTCCTCCGCTGTATGCATAACCTCCATTGTCTTGTAATCCCCCCATCATTTTTGCTGCAGATTGTTTCGAAACCGCAATTTTATAAAATTGGCCGATTTGTACACCAGCTGTTAAATCGGCGAAATTCGTTCCTCCGTTGGAAGAAACATAAATACCTCCATCACTGCCACAATACAATTTGTTGCCATGAAACCCTAGGTAATGAATATCGGCATGTGTATAAGAAGGCGCTGCAGGCGAACTCCAGTTGTTTACTTTAGAAACGCTCACGCCACCATCGGTTGACTTCCATACATTTAAACAACCTGTGTATATTTCGTTTGCATTTGTAGGCGAAACAGCTAAGGCCAGATCATACCAAGCTTGACTTGATTCAAAAACATCGCCCGAAGACGATTCGTTTGAAGACGTTTTGGTCCAAGTTGTTCCACCATCTGTTGAACGATAAATTCCTTGCATATCCCCATCATTTCGTGCACTCAATATGTAAATATAATTTGCATTTGCGGGTGTTACGTCCAATAGCAATCGGCTAGAACTTTCGGGTAATCCAGCTGTAATTTGACTGAATGTAGCTCCAAGATCTGTAGAACGGTAAAATCCAGTATTTGAAACCGCGAAGACTGTGGATGGATCTCCCGATTTTAAGCGGAGTGATCCCTGAGAAAAATCGCCCGGCTGAACTTGAATCCATGAGGTTCCGGCGTTCGTTGTTTTATAAATTCCATTGTTTGTAGCACACCACAAAATTTGATTGTTGGTTGGATGAATGACTAAATCCCCTGCACTTGATGGGTTTGAACTACCCATAACCCCTGTTGGATTCCAAGTAATCCCACCGTCTATCGATTTATATACGCCAACTGAATAGGAGTCGCCTGCATCTTTATCCCCTGTCGCAATGTAAATTACATTAGAATTAGAATAATCTACTGCTATTCCAGAAACCCCTATTTGGGGCAAGTTATCGGTAAGAGGAGTCCAAGTTGCACCCGTATTTGTTGATTTCCATATTCCTCCAGCTGGGGCGCCTAAGTACACTGTGTTGGGATTTGATGGATCGACGTGTACAATATTTACCCTTCCTTGACCCGAAGACCATGAGCCCGTATTGGTGTGGGTAAATGGTCCTATGGGCTGCCAATTACTGACTGGTAATGACAAATTGCTTCTATTAAATTGGGCTTGTTTTTTTTGACGCCATGCGGCCCAAAAATCAGCTGAAGAAACAATATATCCTTGTGGATTGGTATAATTTCTCCAATGGTATTCCCAACGCATGAAGGGTTTATAACCCGATCCTTTTACCGTCTTATCGTGGGTTGTCCAATAGTGGTTGAATTGGGCAACTAATTCGTCAATTGTAGCTTCATTACGTGATGTCTGGGCGTTAGCCATCCATGGGGCAGCAGGATTAAATTGTGAAAATCCAAAAAAGGAACACAATAAACCAACAATCAAGTAATTTTTAATCATTTTTATGGTTGTATTAAGGTAAATAGTCACAAATATAACAAAGAAAATCAACTTGAAATAACTTTAACATTCGTATAATAGGGGTTAGAAAATTATTTATGATTAATTTTACAAAAAAAAATAATGTTTTCAATTTTCAACCCATACAAAAAATTTATACTGCTCTTTATAGCACTTTCCAGCATCATATTTATTGGTATTTATTCGTTGCAAAAACCAAAAAAAATGTTGCCTATTTATGCGCCAAAAGATGTAAATCCTGAATTGGTAGACTCCACTATTCAACATGTTGGGGCCGATCATAAAGTTAGCGACTTTAGTTTTACCAATCAAAATGGTAAAATTATTACGCAGAAAGATTATGAAAATACCATTTATGTTGCCGATTTCTTTTTTACAACTTGCCCAACTATTTGTCCTAAAATGACCAACAACATGGTGTGGTTGCAAAAACAGTTGAAATCGTATCCGAATGTAAAATTACTATCGTTTTCAGTAACCCCTGACGTTGACACTCCTGAAGTATTGAAAAAATATGCCCTTAAAAAAGGAGTCGATGACACCAAATGGAATATGGTAACTGGCGATAAAAAACAAATCTATTCTTTAGCACGAAAATCGTATCTAGCGGTTAAAACCGGAAAACCGGAAGAATATTTTGACATGGTTCATACCGAAAATTTTATTCTAGTCGATAAAAATAAACGGATCCGTGGGTTTTATGACGGAACAAATTTAGACCAACCTACTTCGGATCCCAATACCAAAAACATGGTTCAATTGGTAGAAGATATTTTATGGTTGGTAGCAAATCAAAAATAATATACATTAATGTCATATTTTCAGGTGTACATGGTTTTTAATTTTTACTTTTGTATTTTAATTGAATCTAAATAAGAAAATGGAATCCAACTCGTCAACCCTTGCAATAGGTGAAACAGCCACAATTACTGCTGTTAATTTAGACGAAATCCCACTAAAGCTTTTAGAGATGGGATGTTTGCCTGGTAATACCATTACCTTACTTCAAATTGCTCCATTTGGCGATCCTTTATATTTCAATGTCAACGATTCACATGTGGCCATTCGTTTAGAAACGGCCAAAGAAATAAGCATTCAAAAAAACAAATAAGATGAATGCAAATCCTATAAAAGTCGCGTTAATTGGCAACCCAAATGTGGGTAAAACGTCTGTTTTCAATGAACTTACCGGTCTAAATCAACAAGTTGGAAATTATCCCGGAATTACCGTTGAAAAAAAACAAGGGGTTTGCAAATTAAGTGAAACGGTTAAAGCTAAAATTATTGATTTACCTGGAACATATAGTTTAAACGCCAGCTCTATTGATGAGAACGTGGTGATTGAATTGCTGCTCAACAAAAACGACGAAGATTTTCCGGATGTAGCAGTAGTAGTTACAGAAGTGGAAAACTTGAAACGAAATTTATTGCTTTTTACCCAGATAAAAGACTTGGAAATTCCGACCATATTAGTCATCAATATGGCCGATCGAATGAAATTAAAGGGTATTGAATTAAATATTGCGGCCCTAGAGCATGAATTGAAAACCAAAATTGCTTTGATCAGTTCGAGAAAAAAAACCGGCATTGAGCAATTGAAAGCAATGGTATTAAATTACAGCGAACTTTCTACCGAACCTTGTTTAAATGCCTCAACAATTGATCCTGATTATTTTAATAATCTAAGAAGAGCCTTTCCAAATCAATTGTTATACAAATTGTGGTTGGTTATTACACAAGATGTTAATTTTTTAAATTTGGAACGAAATGAAATTAAGAGTTCCTTCACAAAATCTCATGCCGATTTAAAGAAATTACAGCAAAAAGAAACGATAAAACGTTATCAATTCATCAATGATACGCTAAAAATAGGTCAGATTATTGACCGTTCGAAAGCAACCGATATTCGTGAAAAAATTGATCGTGTACTCACCCATAAAATTTTTGGCTATTTTATTTTTTTTGGCATATTAATGCTCATTTTTCAATTTTTGTTTGATTGGAGCAGTATACCAATGGACTTTATTGATGCTAGTTTTGCCAATTTTAGTTCGCTCGCCAAACAACAACTCCCTGCAGGAGAATTCACCAACTTAATCAGTGAAGGAATTATTCCAGGAATTGGAGGTATCGTAATTTTTATTCCACAAATTGCTTTTTTATTTTTGTTCATTTCGGTATTAGAGGAAAGTGGTTACATGAGTCGCGTGGTGTTTTTGATGGACAAGATCATGCGAAAATTTGGTTTATCCGGAAAAAGTATTGTGCCCTTAATATCGGGAACTGCGTGCGCTATTCCAGCGATTATGAGTGCCAGAAATATCGAAAATTGGAAAGAACGATTGATTACCATTTTGGTAACCCCTTTTACAACATGTTCTGCACGATTGCCTGTATATGCTATATTAATTTCTTTAATCATTCCTGAGAAACGGCTGTTTGGTTTTTTAAGTTTACAAGGGTTAACCTTAATGGGCTTGTATCTTTTAGGCTTTGGTATGGCTATTTTTTCGGCCTACCTACTGAATACCTTTTTAAAACTGAATTGCAAATCCTATTTTGTGGTTGAAATGCCCAGTTATAAAATTCCAATGCTTAAAAATGTTGGAATTAATGTTCTTGAAAAAACACGTTCCTTTGTAACTGGAGCCGGTAAAATCATTTTAGCCCTCTCCATAATTTTGTGGTATTTAGGTTCGCATGGTTTGAGCAACGATTTCAACCACGCGAAACAAAATGTCATTCAGGAATTTCAGTCTAAAAACATTCCGCTTAGCGATTCCCAATTAGAAGATAAAGTAAATGCCTATAAATTGGAAAAATCCTATATTGGTTATATGGGCAAAGCCATTGAACCTGCCATTAAACCCCTGGGATACGACTGGAAAATTGGAGTGGCTGTCGTGAGTTCGTTTGCAGCTCGGGAAGTCTTTGTAGGTACGTTGGCTACTATTTATAGCGTGGGAAGTCGCAGTGAAGAAGAAACGACCATAAAAAATCGAATGGCAGCAGAGGTTCACCCTATTACGGGCAAGAAAGTATTTAATTTTGCAACTGGGGTTTCCTTGTTACTGTTTTATGCCTTTGCCATGCAATGTGTTTCCACTTTAGCCATTGTAAAAAAAGAAACGAACTCTTGGAAATGGCCTATCATTCAATTGTGTTTCATGAGCGGATTTGCTTATGTTGTGGCTCTAATTGCCTACCAAATTCTTAAATAATTACTAGCAGCCTTTTATTTTTCAAAAAGCAAGCCTTTGCTTCCATAATACTGTGGGAAGATTTTTCTTATGTTTTAAATTATTTTTAAGTTTTTAAACAAAAAAATGCAAAAACAGCTGTTTTTTACTTAAATAATTTAGCAATAAATAATTCGTCATTTGTAGTGAAAAAATTTTATTTATAATTTGTCTAAATAAAAATTACTATTTATTTTTGCTATGTAGAATTAATCTAAATAAAAAATGAAATATTATATTGTTACACTACTTTTGATGCTTTCAAGTACTGTAAATGCTCAAGATCAAAAAAAAGAAGCGCATAAAGACTCCATTAACAACTTAAAAGAAGTTATGATTTCGGGTTCCCAAATAATTGGGAGCAAATTTGAAGCAACCAATAAAACCGGATCTGCTTCCTTTATTTCAGCAGCTGATTTGCAAAAATTCAATTATACCGATATCAATAGAGTATTACGAACGGTTACCGGGGTATCTGTTTATGAAGAAGATGGTTTTGGACTAAGACCCAATATTAGTTTGAGAGGAACTTCTCCAGACAGAAGTGCCAAAATAACTTTGATGGAAGACAATGTTTTAATTGCGCCTGCGCCATACAGTGCTCCTGCGGCCTATTATTTTCCTGCTGTTGCCCGAATGAATGCTGTTGAAATATTAAAAGGGAGTAGCCAAATACAATATGGGCCTTTTACGACGGGTGGAACCATAAACTTTGTTTCCCTTCCGATCCCAACAAAATTCAATGCAGGTTTTTTAACGGATTATGGGAGTTTTAATACGAATCGTACCACTGCAAATGTGGGAATTTCAAATGAAACCATAGGAGCTGTTGTTCAATTGTTAAACTATAATTCGGATGGATTTAAAAACTTGCCAAGTGGTGCCAATACCGGTTTTGAGAAAAAAGATGTAATGGCAAAATTTAGAATTCAATCCAAACCAAACCGTAAAACATTTAATGCCGTAGAATTTAAATTGGTCTATGCAGAAGAAGACGCAAACGAAACCTACCTCGGTTTAACCCAAGAAGATTTCAATCGATCCCCTTTTATGCGTTATGCAGGCTCAGAAAAGGACAACATTACAACAAAAAACAATCAGTTTTCAATAACACATACCTTTAAAACAAGTGATTATTTTAGTATCACCACAACGGCATATCAAAATAAATTTAATAGAAATTGGTACAAATTGAATGATGTAAGATTTGGGGGTACAACTTATGCCATTGATGCCATTTTGAAAGATCCAACAACAAACGCGTTAGCTTTTGATTACATTACGGGTGTCCAAAATTCACCAAACAATGCCCTCCGCGTGAGAGCAAACAACAGAAAGTATTTGGCACAAGGCATACAAACCAAAATAGATTTTCATTTTTTAACTGGGGATGTATACCATGACTTAGAAATTGGTGTTCGTTATCACAAAGACAATGAAGATCGTTTTCAATGGAATGACGGTTATGCCATGCGTAACGGCTCTATGGAATTAACTTCATCGGGAACTCCAGGTTCACAAGACAACAGAATAGCCTATGCAAGAGCGATGGCCGCCCATGCCTTGTATAAAATTAAATACAAGCAGCTAACCGTTACACCCGGCATCCGATTTGAAACGATTGATTTACGCAACGAAAATTTTGGAATTGCAGATGCAACACGATCGGGAGTTAACGTAATTGAAAACGATAATCATGTTAAAGTTTGGTTGCCTGGTATAGGGGCAAACTATAAAATAAACAAAAACGTTTCTTTTTTTGGTGGGGTTCATAAAGGATTTGCTCCTCCTACAAACACCCCTGGAACACAAGCTGAAAAAAGTATAAATTATGAACTGGGATCGCGTTTCAATTACAATAAATTATCGGGAGAGATCATTAGTTATTTTAATAATTATTCCAATTTATTAGGAAGCGATCTAGCTGCAAGTGGTGGCTCGGGAACTTTAGACCAATTTAATGCGGGTGCAGCCCACGTGAAAGGAATAGAATTATTAGTAAATTATCAAATTTTAAACGAAAGTAGTAAATACAAAATTCCGGTTACTTTTGGTTACACCTTAACGGATACCGAATTTGCCACTGAATTTTCAAGTGCTGATGGTGCCTGGGGAACTATTGAAAAAGGCGATGAAATACCCTATATCTCAAAACATCAATTCAATGCTTCTATCGCTTTAGAACACGAAAAATTTGAAATAATTATTGGTGCAAGATACAATGGTGAATTTAGAACCGTAGCAGGTCAAGGTAGCATTTCAAACGAAAACGCGGTGCCGAGTAACACTGTACTAGATTTTGGATCAAAATACAAATACAATAAGCATTTTAGCATTACCGGTGCCGTTAATAATCTTTTTGACACCACGTATTTGGTTTCAAGAGTTCCTGCAGGGTTGAGACCTGGAATGCCATTTAGTGCCACTATTGGAATAGCAGCGCAATTTTAACACTCATAAATAGTAACACAAAAGCAATCGCAATGCGATTGCTTTCTCTATTTTTGCATTATGGATATACAACAACTACTGGTTTACATTTCTCTGGCAATAGCCGTAGGATTTTTAATAAAAAAATTCTTTTGGAAAAAACGGGTTAAAAAATCAAAACCTTGTGGTGATGATTGTGCATGTCATTAACCGAGTGCGACATCAAGCATCATCATTACAATAAATCCGCCAATAAATCCTAAGGTAGCAATGTCGGTGTTTTTGTCTTGCTGGGTTTCTGGAATTACTTCTTCCACCACCACAAAAATCATCGCTCCCGCTGCAAAAGCTAGGGCATAAGGCAACAAAGGCGTAAAAAACGTTACCGCAACTGCTCCTAAAACTCCCGCAATTGGTTCTACTAAAGCCGAAGACTGGCCATACATAAAACTTTTCCAGCGGCTCATTCCCATTCGACGTAACGGCATAGAAACGGCAATTCCTTCCGGGAAATTTTGAATCCCAATTCCAATGGCTAAAGTAACTGCTCCGGCAATGGAAGCTTCTGGAATTCCCGCGGCGACTCCTCCAAACAAAACGCCAACAGCTAATCCTTCTGGAATATTATGCAAGGTTATGGCCAAAACCAGCAATGTGGTGCGTTGCCATGGCGATTTTATCCCTTCCGTTTCTTTAAAATTAATATGTAAGTGGGGTAATACTTTGTCCAGTCCAAAAATAAAAATAGCCCCTAATAAAAAACCAACAGCAGCCGGAATTACTTTCACAAAACCTTCGCCTTCCGTCATTTCAATAGCGGGAGCCAACAAACTCCAAAAACTTGCCGCCACCATAACACCTCCTGTAAAACCAAGCATTCCGTCGAGAACAACACGATTCATGTTCTTAAAAAAGAAGACAAAAGAGGCGCCAAAGGCGGTTAATCCCCACGTAAAAGTAGTCGCCAACAACGCGGCTAGAATAGGATCAATTCGTTCAAAAAAATCTAAAACAATCTGAAACATGGCTTATTTTTTTTCAAATTTAATGCTATTTGCCCTATAAAAACAAGTAATTTAGTAAATTTGGACATGCAACAGGCTCATTATATTTTTACAGGTTCAGGATTATCGGCATTACTCACGGTATATGAAATGCTATTGTCTGGAAAATTTCAAGACAAAACCATTTTATTAATTGATGAAAATCCTAAAAAGACAAACGACCGCACCTGGTGCTTTTGGGATGAAAACACCTTGTTTGATGCACTTGTTTCGAAAAAATGGTCAGAGGCTGTTTTCGCCAACGGAAAAGTAAATCGGGTTTTATCGCTTCAGCCGTATCAGTATAAAAAAATAAATGGAATCGATTTTTACGACTTTGTGTTCCAAAAAATTGCAGAAGCCAAAAATGTTCATTTTCTTCATGAAAAAGTACTTGACTATAAAGATTTAGGAACCCATTGTGAAGTTAGAACCGCTAGTGAAACCTATACCTGCAACAAGGTCATTAATTCCATTTACAACCCAGAAAACGTAAAATCACAAGACAAATTTCCGTTAATTCAGCAGCATTTTATCGGTTGGTTCATCAAAAGCAAAGAAGCAGTTTTTACTCCAAATTGCGCAACATTTATGGATTTTTCGGTAACCCAAAAAGGGAATACGCGTTTCATGTATGTTTTACCGACTTTGGAAACAGAAGCATTGATCGAATACACGTTGTTTTCAAAAGATTTATTGGTAAAAGACGAATACGAACTCGAAATCAAAAAATATATTCAAAAGCTAGGCATCACCGAATACGAAATCATCGAAAAAGAACAAGGTAACATTCCAATGACATGTTATCCGTTTTGGAAACACAATACAAAAAACAGCATAAATATTGGTTCGGCTGGGGGTTGGACCAAAGCAAGCACGGGATATACCTTCAAAAATGCCACAAAAAAAGCTAAAGAATTGGTGTCGTTTCTTCAATCAACTACTGATTTTAGAAACGTCCATAAAATAAACAAATTTTGGCTGTATGATTTGTTGTTGTTGGATATTTTGAGTGCTAAAAACGAATTAGGTGCGACTATTTTTTCGGCTTTGTTTACTAAAGGAAATCCAACGGTTATTTTTAAATTTTTAGACGAAGAAACTTCTTTTTTGGAGGACCTATGTGTCATTTGGAAATGCCCAAAAAAAATATTTATTCAAGCTTTGCTGAAAAGATTATTTTCCCTTTAAATCCAAATAAAATTTTAGTATTTGTTTAAAATTTTTCTTTGAAATTCATTGTATCTTTGCATTCGAATTAATTAATTTTCAAAAAATATTCACTTAAATCGAAATAGTATGTATCCAGAAGAAATGGTAAGACCTATGCGCGCGGAACTAACCGTAGCAGGCTTTCAAGAATTATATAATGCAGCGGCTGTAGAAAGTGTATTAAAAAACGAAGGGACAACCTTAGTAGTTGTTAATTCGGTTTGTGGATGTGCCGCTAGAAATGCACGCCCAGGAGCCATCATGAGTTTAGACGGAAGTAAAAAACCATCACAATTAGTAACTGTTTTTGCAGGAGTTGATAAAGAAGCGGTAGATGCAGCGCGCCAACACATGTTTCCTTTCCCTCCATCATCACCTTGTATGGCGTTGTTTAAAGATGGCGAATTGGTTCACATGTTAGAACGTCATCATATTGAAGGGCGTCCCGCAGAATTGATTGCTGAAAACTTAAAAGATGCGTATAACGAGTTTTGCTAACGGATACTTTCGATCATGAAACATTTGGTACGAATTTTAATTTTATTTGTGTTACTGCCCAGTTTTCAATGTGATGACAACGAAAATACGAGAACAACACCTGAATTATTAGCTGAGAAAAAGCAAGAAATAGTAAACTATATCCAAAGTTTTTCCTGTACTAATGCATCGGGATGTCTTTATATCGCTTTTGGCGCAAAACCTTGTGGTGGCCCCAGAGAATATTTGGCCTATCCCAATACCGTTAACCAATCCGTCTTGGAAAATATGGTGAACGAGTATTACGAAATGGACCATCAATACAATATAGAAACAGGGGCCAGTTCTGATTGCATGTTCGTAGGCCCACCTAATACGGTAGGCTGTGTTAATGGCGTTTGTACCATCATCGATTAACTTTACAAGAGCAGCGCGTTTTTGACCGTAATACTATGCTAGCATACAATAAAACCACCTTCATTTTGGTGGTTTTTTTATTTTATACCTTACTTTTGTCAAAATTCGTTTGCAATGGAAAAACTAGTATCCTATCCACTTTCTATAGTATATTACTTCTTTTTTTTACTTTGGTTGGTTATTTTCCATCCGATACAATGGGTTTGTTTTACCTTTTTTGGATACAACGCGCACCGCATCAGTGTGGCTTATTTGAATTGGTTCCTCGTGCGAACAACACATGTTTTAGGCACCACCTTTCATATAAAAGGCATGGAAAACATTCCAGAAAACAAACCGTTAATTATTGTGGCCAATCACCAAAGCTTACATGATATTACCACGATGATTTGGTTCTTGAGAAAAACACATCCAAAATTCATCAGTAAAATTGAATTGGGGAAAGGTATTCCGAGTGTTTCCTATAATTTAAGACACGGCGGCTCTGCTTTAATTGATCGAAAAGATCCCAAACAAGCCTTGCCTGAAATAAAAAAAGTGGCCGAGTTGATCAATGCCAATAATTATGCAATCGTAATATTTCCAGAAGGGACCCGAAGTAAAACCGGACAACCCAAACCTTTTGCATCCAGCGGGTTAAAAATGCTTTATAAATTTGCCCCCGACGCCTATTTCTTACCGATAACCATTAACAATTCTTGGAAAATGACCAAATACGGTTCTTTTCCAATGGGATTAGGGAATGCCCTAAATTTTGAAATACACCCTGCCCTCAAAGTTGCTGATTTTTCCTTTGAAGAAATTTTTGAAAAAACAGAAGCAACAATAACACAAGCGATACTAAAACCATAATATGTCTGTACAAAACGTGCGTCTCGAAGTGATGCAATTTTTAGAAAAAAAAATCGACACTTTTGTCGATGAATATTTAATTCCGGTTGATAAAATTTGGCAACCTACTGATTTGCTTCCAAATGCTCAAAAGGAAACTTTTTTTGAAGAAGTAAAAGAACTACAAGAAATTGCGAAGGATTTACCTTATGATTTTTGGGTAACCTTAGTGGGCGACACCATTACCGAAGAAGCGCTTCCTACCTATGAATCCTGGTTGTTAAACATAGACGGCGTGGCCTCTGAAGAAAAAGAAAACGGATGGAATAAGTGGTTTAGACAATGGACCGGTGAAGAAAACAGACATGGTGATTTGTTGAATAAATATTTGTATTTATCGGGGAGGGTCAATATGAGAGAGGTAGAAATAACTACGCAGTATCTAATTAATGATGGTTTTGATATCGGTACCAGCAACGATCCCTATAAAAACTTTGTTTATACCAGTTTTCAGGAACTGGCTACCTATGTTTCACATAATAGAGTGGCCCAAATTGCCAAAAGTTACGGCGACAAAAAGTTGCATAAAATGTGCAATATGATTGCTGGAGACGAAATGCGACACCACTTGGCTTATAGCGAATTTGTGAATCAAATTTTCAAAATCGACCCGAGCGAAATGATGCTGGCGTTTCAACACATGATGAAACATAAAATTACAATGCCGGCGCATTACCTCAGAGAATCGGGACAAAAAATAAGTACAGCCTTTGAACATTTCTCTGATGCGGCACAACGAATTGGAGTATACACAGCGGCTGATTATGTAGACATCATGCAAAAATTGATGGACAAATGGGAAATCGACAAAATATCTGGCTTAACCGATGAGGCTGAAAAAGCGCGAGATTTCCTTATGAAATTACCGGCTAGAATGATCAAAATTTCAGAGCGTTTGGTCATCCCTGAAACGGGACATGTTTTCAAATGGGTGGAACCCGCCTTGGTAAAATAAGTGAAAAAACGCAATAACATCATCAATCCTTTCTGAAAAGAGAGGATTTTTAACTTCATATTATGTCATTAATACCAAATACAATACTGTTCGTAAAAGAACAACTCAAAAATGCCGAAGGAGGTCATGATTGGTTTCACATAGAACGGGTTTATAAAAACGCACAAGTAATTGCAGCCGCAGAAGATTGCGATCTAGAAGTGGTAACATTGGCTGCTCTATTACATGATATTGCGGACTCTAAATTTCACAACGGCGATGAAACCATTGGACCAAAGGTTGCTCGAGCGTTTCTAGAGGCAAACCAGGTGTTACCTGCTACAGTTGATCATGTCATTGCAATTATAGAAAACATCTCGTTTAAAGGCGGAAATTTTGACCAACAATTTCATTCCAAAGAATTAGCAATTGTGCAAGATGCCGATCGATTGGACGCCATTGGTGCTATCGGCATTGCAAGAACATTCAATTATGGTGGATTTAAAAACAGAGCCCTTTATGATCCCGAAATAAAACCAAATCTTTCCCAAACGAAAGAAGAATATAAAAAAAACGAGGCGCCAACCATCAATCATTTTTATGAAAAACTTTTGTTGCTAAGCGATAAAATGAATACCGAAACGGGTAAAAAAATGGCCAAAAAACGCCACGATTTCATGGTTCATTTTTTGGCACAATTTTATGCTGAATGGGAAGGTAAAGAATAAGGCTTTACCTTTATTTCCCTGGAAAAATTGCCTTTCTTTTTTCTAAAAAAGCAGTAGTTCCTTCTTTAAAATCTTCGGTTCCAAAACAGGCGCCAAAATTTTCAATTTCTACGGCATATCCATTGGTTCCGTCTTCAAAATTGGCATTAATAGCCTGTATGGCTTTGGCTATGGCTACGCTGGAATTGTTCGCTATTTTTGCCGCAATTCCTTTCGCAAATTCCAATAATTCTTCTTGTGCCACTACATGATTAACCAATCCGTAGTTTTTTGCGGTTTCTGCATCAACCATTCCCGCTGTCATGATGAGTTCCATCGCGCGTCCTTTACCTACTAATTGCGTTAAACGTTGGGTGCCTCCATATCCTGGAATTACCCCTAAAGTTACCTCAGGCAACCCCATTTTTGCATTCGTTGAAGCTACTCTAAAATGACAGGCCATGGCCAATTCTAATCCGCCTCCTAAAGCAAAACCATTGACGGCTGCAATAACCGGAGTGCTCAAATTTTGAACAAAATCAAACAACAAAGCTTGTCCTTGCGCCGCTAATTCTTGCCCTTCTTGCACTGAAAAATTAGCAAATTCTGAAATATCGGCTCCGGCTACAAATGCTTTTTCACCACTACCTGTAATGATTATTGCTTTTATTGCTTGTTCCTCGTTCAATGCAGAAAATGCCTCGTGAAGCTCCTGTATCGTTTCTTTATTTAACGCATTTAATTTTGTAGGGCGATTGATCGTAATTACTGCAATATGCGCTTGCTTTTCAATTAGAATATGTTCCATTTTAGTGTTTAAATTATTTATTTATGGGAAAAGAAACTAAAAATTCTGTTCCTTGGTCTAATGTTGTTTCAAAAGTAATGGTTCCTTTGTAATTTTCAATAATATTTTTAATGATGGCTAATCCAAGTCCCATTCCGCTCGACTTGGTGGTAAACTTTGGCTCAAATATGCGCGCTGCATTTTCCGCTGAAATTCCTTTACCGTTGTCTTTCACTGCTATTTTGACTTGCTGGTCCTCCCTAAAAACCGTTACAAAAACCAATTTATTTTCCTGTGTTTCGGGTATGGCTTGAATGGCGTTCTTTACCAAATTGGTAACCACACGGATCAATTGTGTGCGATCTAACTTGGCAATAATTTCATCTTCTATCGCCGAAAAACGAATATACTCTTCATTGAAAATTTCCAAAGTCATTTGCACGACCTCAACTACATTTAAGGTTTCGTTCTGTTGGGCCGGCATGGTGGCAAAATTTGAAAAAGCATTGGCCACCGAACTCATGGTGTCGATTTGTTGTAAAATGGTTTGGGTGTAATCGGCTAATTTTTTGGATATATTGGGATCGTTTGCTTCAAATTTACGTTGGAAATTTTGCACCGTTAATCGCATGGGCGTCAAAGGGTTTTTTATCTCATGCGCTACTTGTTTGGCCATTTCACGCCAGGCCTGTTCGCGTTCGCTTTGAGCTAGAATCGTGGCACTTTCCTCTAATTTATCCACCATATTGTTGTACGATTTGATCAATAAGTTGATTTCTTTACTTCCGTCTTCAAGTACAATCTTCTCATTGCGTTGATCCAATTGTGTTTCTTGCATTTTATCACTAATAATTTTAAGTGATTTCGTAATATAACTGGACAAGAAGTAGGACAACACTATAGAAATTAAGAACATAAAAGCATACACTTGTCCAAATCGAATGAGGAAATTTTGTACTTCTTTGTTGTAAAATGCCCGATCTTCTTCATACGGTAAATTCAAAATACCCAGGGGTTTGAACTTGGTGTCTTTTAAATAGGAATAAGAAGATCGAAACGGTTGCTCGTCTATAGTGGAAAATTCGATATACCTTTTTTCTAAGGAAGCTTGTAAAATTTTCAGCGTCGCTTCGTTTATCTTTGGTTTGTCTTTGTCAATTTTAAAAATGGCTTTAGAAGAGATCAATAATTTCCCGTTTAAATCAAAAATATTGATTTCCATACTGTGAATGTCGGCCAATTCAAAAATTTTCTCTTTAAAAATTAAGGGGACATTTTTGGTGATTAAGGGATAGGTTGTCGTTTGCAACACATAATTGATGTGTTCGGCAATAGCGGTTTCTTTGCGTTCTAATCGATCTTGGTGGTATTCTCTGGCTTCTTTTCGAAATTGATAAATAGATACCGTGGCGATCAATACCGACGCAATGAGGGTTAAGAATATCATGGATAGAAATATTCTTACACGTAATGAAAGATTTTTTAAGTTAAAAATTCTATCCATAAGTTGTTTTTATACCAAATGGCTACTGCTTTTCTCTAATCCGTTTGTATAGTTTGTATCCGAGCATGATGAGTATCGAAAAAACAACAATACCAATGACCCCAAAAACCCAATTGATTGCATTTTTTAAAAGTACTAAAAAAACAACGGCAAAAAGAATAATTGTAGCGCCTTCGTTCCATAAACGCATAAAATTAGAGGTGTATTTTACGTTGTCATTTTGTAATTCGGTATACATTTTATGACATTTAAAATGATACATGAATAACAAAACCACGAAACCCAACTTTACTTTCATCCAGGGCATTTCTAAAAAACCAGGGTTCAAATGCAATAATAAAAGTGCAAAAATAGTAGCTAAAACAGCACTTGGCCACGTAATAATGTACCACAAACGATAGGTCATTATTTTGTATTGCTTTTGCAAAATTTCTTTATCTGGCGAAGGCTTATCATTTGCTTCAATTTGATAAACAAACAGGCGAACAATGTAAAATAACCCGGCGAACCAAGTAATTACAAAGATTAAATGCAGTGATTTTATGTAGTTGTAAAATTCCATAGAATTAGTTTCAGGTTTCAAGTTTCAAGTTTCAAGTTTCAAGTTTCAGGTTGATTGCAGTTCTAAGAACTTGAATCCTGAAAGGATTTATTTTTTCCATTCCTTAATCCAATTCGCAACTACACCACACCATTCATCTTCATCATTTAAACACGGAACGGCCATAAATTCTTCACCGCCATGGTGTAAAAACTGCTCGTTGGCTTCCATAGCGATTTCTTCGAGCGTTTCTAAACAATCGGCAACAAATGCTGGCGTTACAACGGCTAATTTCTTGATGCCTTGCTCGGGCATTTTGTTGATTTCAACATCAGTATAAGGTGTTAGCCATTTATCCCCTGCTAAACGCGATTGAAACGTTTGGCTGTATTTGCCTTCCGGAATGCCTAATAATTTCACAACTTGTTTTGTGGTTTCATAGCATTGATGGCGGTAACAAAATTCGTGAGCCGGTGATGGCGTATTGCAACAAGAGCCATCTATTTTACAATGCGATTTCGTTACGTCTGTTTTGCGAATGTGTCGCTTCGGGATTCCATGGTACGAAAACAATAAATGATCATAATCAAATCCTTCCAAATGCTTTTTAATGGAATTTGCCAACGCCTGAATAAAATCGGGTTTGTTATAAAACGCTGGTACGCTAGTGATGGTCATTTCTGGAAAATATTTTTGGCGCAATTCTTCAGCCAAAACCAAAATAGTGGTGGTTGAAGCCATAGCATGTTGCGGATACAAGGGCAATAACATCACTTCTGTTACCCCTTGATTTTTCAATTCTTGCAATCCTTTTTGAATGGTCATGGTGCCATAGCGCATGGCTAAAGCAACGGGTACATCAACCAATTGTTGGACTTTTTGGTGCATTTTTTTTGAAATCACTATCAAAGGAGATCCTTCGCTGGTCCAAATTCTAGCATAAGCTTCTGCCGATTTTTTGGGACGGGTTTGCAAAATAATTCCTCTAACCAACAATGCACGCAATAAAAATGGAACGTCTATGACGTATTTATCCATTAAAAACTCATCCAAGTAAGGTTTTACATCTTTTGCCGTAGGACTTTCTGGCGAACCTAAATTAACTAATAATACTCCTTTCATAGGTTGTTTTTATTTTTAATAAAAGTAATTCATGTCTTGAACTTACTTTATAATTTTTATTGTTTTTATTTATAGTATGTTATATAAAATCGATGGTGTTCTTTTACACGTTGGTATTCAAATTCATTAAGTATTTCTTTGGAGTTGTACCAAATTTTTTCTTAAAAGCGGCAATAAAATGACTTCCTGTACTGTACCCGATTTTTAATCCAACTTCATTTACATTATAAGAACCACTGTCTAATAATTGACGGGCATAATCCATTTTATAGTCAAATAGAAAGCCAAAAACCGTATCGCCATAAATTTGTTTGAAACCCATCTTTAGTTTTTTTAAACTCAAGCCTACTTGCTCGGAAAGCTCTTCTAATCCAGGGGGTTCAGCCATATTTGCAATCATGATTTCTTTGGCTTTTTTTATTTTTAACACGTTTTCTTCGTCGATTAAAAAGGGGCATTGTTCCGCATTAGGATCTTCTGATCGGTTAAAAAACAAACTCAACAATTCATATCCCTTGCCTTTGTAATATAAGTTTTTAATCGAAGGGTTTAAATTGTAATGAAACAATTGGCTTAAAACAATGGCCATTGACGGACTAATATCGGACTCTTTATAATATTTTTTATCTTTATTTTCTTCACTTAAAAACGGAACGTGTTCTGCGTCTGATGAAAACAAACCATGAAATTTTTTAATGGAGATGATTACCGAAATGACCCAAGTATTCGGGGCTAATTCTAAATGCAATGGCAATTCTTTTTGGGGATTGTAAAACAACAAAGCCTTTTCTTCTTTTAAATCCAAAGCATAATTTCCTTGATTGAAAACAAACTTGCCTTTTCCTTTAATCCCAAAATGAAACTGGATAAGCCCCTGACTTACAGGTCGTTCAATTTTATACATTGCGTCACTTTCATTTTGAAATCGCAACATAATAAAATCATTTTCAATTTTAATTTCCTCTTGTGAACCCATAGCGATGTTTTTTTGAATACCCATTTAGACACAATTAAAGTTTATTTAGATTTGTTCTATATAATAACTTCTGAAATGCCTTATTTAGATACAAATTTAAAGGAAATAACGCTAAAAAATCAAATTTAATTTAAAATATCTTTCAGCGACACAAAAAGTACTTTTAGCGTTACTTTTATCGTTGATATACCTATAATTTTGTAGCTCTTTTAAGAAAGAGAATACCCTATGGAAAACATTTCATTTGCAAAACAACCCACGTTTTATGCTGTTGGCCTAAGCTATAAAAAAGCAGACGCTGAAATGAGAGGGCGATTTAGTTTGGACGAAAAAGCTAAAATCAACCTATTGCAGCAAGCAAAAGCAGATGGATTAGAAAGTCTAATAGTGACTTCAACATGCAACAGAACTGAAATCTATGGTTTTGCTCAACATCCCTTCCAATTGATCAAATTATTGTGTGCAAACAGCCAAGGTACTGTTGAAGACTTTCAAAAAGTAGCCTTTGTTTATAAAAATCATGAAGCCATTTCTCATATGTTTCGTGTTGGAACAGGATTAGACAGCCAAATATTAGGGGATTTTGAAATTATTAGCCAACTTAAAAATGCTTTCGTTCAAAGCAAAAAAAATGAATTAGCGAATGCTTTTTTAGAACGATTGGTCAATGCGGTCATTCAGGCCAGTAAAAAAATTAAAACCGAGACTGAAATTTCATCGGGAGCCACTTCGGTTTCATTTGCTGCGGTTCAGTATATCTTTAGAAATGTTCCGGATATCAATTCAAAAAACATTTTACTTTTTGGAACGGGTAAAATTGGTAGAAATACTTGTGAAAATTTAGTAAAACATACCAAACACCAACAAATTACGCTCATCAATAGAACCAAAGATAAAGCAGAAAAAATTGCAAAAAAACTAAACGTAATTGTAAAAGAGTATGCCGAATTGCAATTGGAACTGCAAAAAGCGGATGTGGTAGTGGTCGCTACGGGCGCTCAAAACCCAACCATCGATAAAGCTATTTTAAATCTCAAGAAATCACTTTTGATACTTGATTTGTCGATCCCTAAAAACGTGCATGAAAATGTAACCCATATTGAAGGTGTGTCATTAGTACACATGGATCAATTGGCAGAAATGACCGACGAAACATTAGAGAATAGAAAAAAATACATCCCAGCAGCTGAAGCTATCATTGAAGAAATTAAAGACGAATTTATTGCTTGGACCAAACAACGCAAATTTGCGCCAACTATTCATGCCTTAAAAGCCAAATTGAATGCGATTAAAGAAGGCGAACTCAATGTGCAACGCAAAAAAATTGCTAATTTTGATGAAGCGCAAGCCGAATTAATTAGTGCGCGTATCATTCAAAAAATAACCAATCATTTTGCCAATCATTTGAAAGAAGATGAAACGGTGGTGGACGAAAGTATTGAGTGGATTGAGAAAGTTTTCCAATTAGAAACACTTGCAAAATAATGAGTAAACCGATACGAATAGGAACCCGCGATAGTGAATTGGCCCTTTGGCAAGCACATACCGTGCAAAAAAAACTACAGGATTTAGGCTATAAAACTGAAATTGTCGCCGTAAAATCACAAGGCGATTTACTACTAGATAAACCCCTTTATGAGTTAGGTATTACGGGTATTTTTACAAAAACCTTAGATATTGCTATGATTAATGGGCAAGTAGATATTGCGGTGCATTCTATGAAAGATGTCCCAACAGCTTTGCCTCAAGGAATTATTCAAGCGGCCGTATTAGAACGTGCTAATCCGTATGACATATTAGTATACAAGGAGCATTTGGATTTTTTAACCTCAACAGGTACAATTGCCACAGGAAGTCTTCGTAGAAACGCGGAATGGTTGCACAAATACCCCAATCATCAAGTGGTTAACTTACGCGGCAATGTAAACACCCGTTTGCAAAAGCTTGAAGAAAACAACTGGAATGGTGCTGTTTTTGCCGCTGCAGGTTTAGAACGCATTAACGTAATGCCCAAAGACCATATCGCTTTAGATTGGATGATTCCGGCACCGGCGCAAGGCGCAATGGTTGTGGTTGCCATGGCAAATGACAATTATACGATCGATGCATTGTCCCAATTAAATCATATTGAAACCGAAATTTGTACCCATATCGAACGACAGTTTTTAAAAACCTTGGAAGGGGGTTGTACGGCACCTATAGGAGCTTATGCCAACTATAATGCGAATGATGACACCATCGAATTTAAAGGCGTGCTTCTTTCTATTGATGGTAAAGAACGATTGTTCCTTGACAAAAAAATACCCGTTTCCGAATGGAAAAAATTCGGATTCCACTCGGCACAAGAACTATTAAATAATGGCGGCCGCGAATTAATGGAAAAAATTAAAACGCAATTAAAAAAAGAGTAGTGGAAAACATTGGCATCTTAGCTACGAAACGATTGGCCCCAAATCAAAAACAATTTTTATTGAATGCTGGTTTTTGGGTTATGGATGAAGATTTTATTGCGGTAAATCCGCTTTATTTTGAGAGTTCCGATTTGCAAGATGTAGTAATTTTTACCAGTCAAAATGCCGTAGTACAGGTAGTAACACAAAAAGAGAATATCCGACACAAACCCGTACTTTGTGTGGGTGAAAAAACCAAACAACTATTGCTAGATCATGGTTTTTCTGTGTTAGATTGCCTCTCGAATGCCGAAGAATTAGTCGAAACTATTGAAAAAAAATATTGGGATAAAAGCTTTACCTTTTTTTGCGGGAAAACCAAATTAGATACCATCCCGCAATTTTTTAAAGAGCGAAAGCTTCCGCACCAAATTATAGAAGTCTATGAAACCCTGGAAACACCTATAAAAATAGCCCCAAAAATGGACGGAATCCTATTTTTTAGTCCTTCTGGCGTTTCAAGCTATATGAAAGAAAATAAAATTACAACCGAAATATGTTTTTGCATTGGATCTACCACCGCAACAGCTGTTGAACCATTCACAAGGAATATTATTATGGCAAATCAACCCACAGTTGAAAACGTAATTATTCAATGCATCAATTATTTTAAATCAACAAAAAATGATTAAAAACGACCTATTTTTAAGAGCCTTATCAAATGAAAAAGTAGAACGCCCACCGGTTTGGATGATGCGTCAAGCGGGAAGATATTTACCAGAATTTAGAGCGTTACGCGACAAATACGATTTCTTTACGCGTTGCGAAACCCCTGAATTGGCGGCTGAAATTACCGTACAACCGATTCGAATTGTCAAACCCGATGCAGCAATATTATTTTCAGATATTTTGGTGGTGCCACGTGCCATGGGAATTCATGTAGAATTGAAAGACAATTTAGGTCCGATAATTCCGAATCCAATCCGCACAGCACAAGATGTAGAAAAAGTGTTTGTTCCCGATGTCAATGAAACCTTGGGTTATGTTTTTGACGCCATCAAATTGACCAAACAAATGTTGAACGATGAGGTGCCATTAATTGGTTTTGCTGGTTCGCCATGGACCATTTTTTGTTATGCAGTAGAAGGGAAAGGGTCTAAAAGTTTTGATACGGCTAAAGGATTTTGCTTTTCAAATCCAGTAGCGGCACACCTCTTATTGCAAAAAATTACCGATACAACGATTTTATATTTGAAAGAAAAAGTAAAAGCAGGTTGTAATGCCATTCAAATTTTCGATTCTTGGGGCGGTATGTTGTCTCCGGTAGATTATCAAGAATTTTCTTGGTACTACATCAACCAAATTGTAGAGGCACTAGCTGACGAAACCGACACTAAAAATCATTTTTCCGATGAGAAAAAGTCGGTTCTTGGCGACCTTGGGCAAGCAACTGAAAAGTCGCCAAAAACCAAAGTGATTGTTTTCGGAAAAGGGTGCTGGTTTGCGTTGGGCGAAATGGCAAAATCAAAAGCGTCGGCTTTGGGCGTAGATTGGACGTGTTCACCAAGAAATGCACGCTATCTAACAGGCGGAAATATCACATTACAAGGAAATTTTGATCCAAGTCGTTTGCTTTCGCCTATCCCAACGATTAAAAAAATGGTGCACGAAATGATTGACGAATTTGGGAAGGACAATTACATCGTTAATTTGGGTCACGGCATTTTACCGAATATACCGGTAGATCACGCGAAGGCTTTTGTGGAAGCGGTGAAGGAATATCAAAAATAACATCAAGCGATTCGCTTTTATTGTAAAATCCGAATCGCTTATCTAATAAGGCTAAAATGGCCCGTTTTTACAATAATTTGATTGTTCAGGTCTTTAAAAGTCACTTTAAACCAATAATCTGACGCCGGTAAATGACGCGCATTAAAAGTTCCATCCCAGCCGGGGGCTTCGCTCAACAAATCAGATGAATATAAGATATTTCCAAATCTATTAAAGAGCACAAGTTCCGCTGAAGAAAAATAATCTGCTAACGGCCCAAAAACGTTCCAAAAATCATTTACACCATCTCCATTTGGAGTAAAATAATTGGGGTATTTTAGCAATAAAACATTTTCTTGTATTTTAAATTTACACCCATTTATATCATGCACATATATAGAATAGTTTCCTGGTTCTATAGCATTAAATGTATGGGAATTACCTGATCCATAATATGTTATATTATCTAATGAGAATTCATAATTGCCAGGATTTAAAATAGAAACTTTAATTTCGTTATTTTCTGTGGTTATTCTATCGATAATTGGAGCTAAGGCATTTACTACTGCAAAATACTTCGTTTCTGAACACACTAAACCGTTTTCATGCTTTTCTAATATGACTGAAAACCATCCTTGTTCCAGATTAAAAAACCGATCCGTAGAGAGTACCTGATTGTTAATATCTCGCCAAGTCCAAGCGCTATTACTTCCGCCTCCATCTAGAACATATGGCGGACCCACATTAGAATCACAAATCGTATATACTTCATCAATAGCTGTTTCAATTTCTGAATTTACAACTATTTGAAATGAAAATATTCCATTACAGCCATTATTTTCATCTTCAATTCTTATCCAAAGTGTACTTGAAAAGGCTGTATAATATCTAGAAAGTTTGTTCAATTTTGTTTGAGCATCTAAAAAACTGCTGTAAAAATTTACTTCATAATTTGATGGAATATCCAGTAAATTCGAAATTTCTGATTGTATGCTTTCTAAATCAAACTTCCCTTTTGAATTGTTAAGAATAGCATCCGAATTTTCACAAACATAAAAAGTAGGCAATGGAGTCGTTGTGGTTGTGTAGGTGTTTTCAATAAAAAAACTTGTTACTAACGGACACCCTTTATCGGTAATGACTTTTACAAATAATTGTTCAGGATTGGTTCTGTTGGAATACTGATTTGGATTTGAAATTGGACTCTCATTATTTAGCGCCGCTTGCAGATCATGATAAAAAGAGTATTGAAATTCTGAATTGGAGTTGCTGATAAAATCACTAATGTTTTCTAGATTGAAAACCGAAACCCCATCATTATCCGTATCGCACTGTGTTAAAGTTTGATTGGGTAAAAGTAAGGGTGGTGGAAACACCTCAATGGTTTTATATAGCGTAAATATCCGGTGTGGTGTTGTAACTATTGCTTTTACTTTTTTACTTCCAGGTGTTAAAAACGCGTGTAAAGGATTTAAAGCCGTTGAAGTTCCGCCATCCCCAAAATCCCAATACACCGACAAAATGGGTGCATATAAATCCAGTCCAAATTGAAAATCTGAATTCACACAAGCATCATCCGAAACAACAATTCTATTTCGTAAACTTGAAACAATAAAAATAGGCAAGCCTTTTGTCAAACTTCCTGGAGACATATTTAGAGCGCTGCTTTCAAAAGCACATTCACTTCCAGGTTTTTCAGGTTTATGAATTATACTCATCCGATTCGTTGAAAAATTAGTTCCCGCTTTAGTAACATATATTTTTCCATTTCTTGCTAACTGCAATGATTTTGCATTGCGTTCTATAAAGTAGTAATAATCGGGTATGTCTAAATCATCAAATCGCGAAAATTGAATTTGAACGATATAAGATATGCCTTGTCCATCTGCCCCAGTGTAATACAACATTTTTGAATCTTGTGAAAACTCTAAACCAGACGGAGTCAAAAACAAACCAAACGCAGGCACTGATGGTATTGTTTTATAAAATGTTATTGTGTTATCACTTGTGTCATATTTATAGGTATGAATTTTCATATTGATTTCATCCACTAAAGCAATATGCTTCCCATTAGGGGAAATTTTGACGGGCCCTAAATTGCGGATATTTTCATTTATTGTAACCAGAACGGGAGTGCTATCAAGTCCGTTATCCGTAATTGAAAAAATTCTAAATACGAAAAGGGCTTCGCCATTAGGGGCTAAAATTGGAACATCTGGTTTCGTGACACTAATTAAGCGGTACGTATTACTTTCAAAATGATAAATTGAAGACAACCTTGATGTTGCAGTAGAAGCTATTCTTTGATTCTTAATTACTACTATGCCTAATGGGTTTTGTGGTGAAAAGTGTATTTCAGAAAAGTAAACTCCAGATAAAATTGGCTCGGGATCATTAACAGTGGATTCTCGGGTGTAAAAAACATAATACGTACTCGTATCGTTTGGCTTGGGAATTACTATTGCGCTCTGTATCCCTTCAATATCTCCATATAAACCATCTCCATTACTCATTATTTGATGGTTTCGGTTCCAAATTTTTTGGCCATTTGTATACAGTACTAAATTTCCAGCATTATCTGATATACTTGCGCATCCGGCTGGGGTATTCATAGCGCCATCAGACAATACAGCGACTTCCCCGTTTTCAAACGTTATTCCTGCATTAGTACCAAAATACCAATTGTTAGTTTCGTTTTGTGCACAAACTAGTGAAAACAACAAACAAAACAACGGTAAAAATATTCGAACTACATTCCCTTTTTTCTCCACCCTCAAAAATTATTTAAGGATAAAGATAAGAATGTTTTCATTTATTCTCTCCAAATGGGATGTTTATATGAAATAGTTCGCGTTTACTATACATCCAAACAAAAAAAATTTGCCATTAGGTGTTTTGCGATTCCCATTTATTCCAAAAACAATTGCTTGAAAAACTTGTAAAACAGTCTCATTATAAGTAATTTTGAACTTTTCTTCCTATATATGAAAAATAATTTCTATACCTACATTCAAACCCTTCAAGACCAAATTTGTAAGGGGTTAGAAGACATAGATGGGATGGCTAAATTCCGAGAAGATCTTTGGGACAGACCCGAAGGCGGCGGGGGAAGAACACGCGTAATTGAAAACGGACAAGTTTTTGAAAAAGGGGGTGTAAACATTTCGGCGGTGCACGGTAAACTACCCGAATCGATGCAAAAACTATTCAATGTAGGCGAAGCCGATTTTTTTGCCTGTGGCTTGAGTTTGGTCATTCATCCTAAAAATCCTATGGTACCGACCGTGCATGCCAATTGGCGTTATTTCGAAATGTACGATGAAAAGGGTAAGGTGATCAATAGTTGGTTTGGCGGCGGGCAAGATTTAACACCTTATTATCTGTTTGAAGAAGATGCGATTCATTTTCATCAAACGTGTAAAACGGCTTGTGACAAACATGATTCCACTTTTTATCCGAAATATAAAAAACAATGTGACGACTATTTTTGGAACGCACACCGCAACGAAGCACGTGGAATAGGCGGACTATTTTTCGATTATTGTAAGGAAACCGATGCAATGTCTATGGAAGATTGGTACAATTTTGTTACTGAAGTTGGCAATTCATTCCTTGACGCCTATTTACCCATCGTAGCAAAAAGAAAAGGGTTGCCCTTTACCGATGCGCAACGCACGTGGCAAGAAATTCGTCGTGGTCGTTATGTTGAGTTTAATTTGGTGCACGACAAAGGCACGTTGTTTGGCTTAAAAACCAATGGCCGAATCGAAAGTATTTTAATGTCTTTACCACCTCACGTACAATGGCATTATGACCATCATCCGGTGGCGGGAAGTGGAGAAGAAAAATTAATAAAAGTTTTAGAAAAACCAGTTGATTGGGTTTAAATAGAATAAATAAACATCAAAAGTTAAAATAATTGAAATAAAATTAACAAATAGTAGAATAAAAATTTGTTCATTGAGTTTGAATTTTTCCTTAGCTAAATAGAATAAGCTATGAAAAAAAAGCACAAAAGAAATTATAACAAATAATGGAACTCCTATATAAATTAATAATGTAGCAGAACCAATATCACCTGTTTCAAAATTTGTAATTTTATATAAACTTAAATAAACAAGCGCAAATAGACTAAGGATTATTCTTTTTTTCATAAAACAAATATAAAAAATATGTTCCCAATACAAAGAGGTAGAAGATTACGAGTAAACGAAAGCATTCGTTCATTAGTTCGTGAAACTACGTTAAGTCCGGCCGATTTTATGTTTCCGATGTTTATTGCAGAAGGAGAAAATGTGCAAGTCGAAATTCCATCGATGCCAGGAATTTTTCGTCGTTCGATAGATTTAACCGTAAAAGAAGTTAAAGAATTATTCGATTTAGGCATTCGTGCCGTGAATATTTACGTAAAAGTAAGCGAAGATTTAAAAGACAATACCGGGAAAGAAGCTTGGAATCCAAACGGATTGATGCAACAAGCCATTCGTGCCATCAAAGCGGCATGCCCTGAAATGGTAGTCATGCCTGATGTGGCCTTGGACCCGTATTCAATCTATGGTCACGACGGAATTATTGAAAATGGTGACGTGACAAATGATGCCACTAACGATGCCTTAGTAAAAATGGCCGTTTCGCATGCGCAAGCGGGAGCCGATTTTGTTGCGCCAAGCGATATGATGGACGGACGTGTTTTGCGTTTGCGCCAAGGTTTGGATGCTGCAGGATTTGAAAATACAGGCATTATGAGTTATTCGGCGAAATATGCTTCGGCTTTTTATGGGCCATTTCGCGATGCATTGGACAGTGCGCCAAGAGAAGCTGATGTAGTCGTTCCGAAGGATAAAAAAACTTACCAAATGGATTATGCCAACCGCATCGAAGCCGTTAAAGAGGCACTTTGGGACGTTGAAGAAGGAGCCGATATGGTCATGGTGAAACCAGGTATTGCCTATTTAGATATCGTTCGCGAAGTGAAAAATGCGGTGAATGTTCCCGTAACTGTTTTTCACGTTTCAGGTGAATATGCCATGATTAAAGCTGCCGCTGAAAGAGGTTGGCTCGACCACGATAAAATTATGATGGAACAATTAATGTGTATCAAACGCGCTGGCGCCAGTTTAATTTCGACGTATTTTGCAAAAGAAGCTGCGATTTTGTTGCGCAAGCAATAGTAGGATTATGAAAGTGTATTCCCAACTCTTGTTTATAATTGTCGTTACCATAACGATGATCAGTTGTAACGAAAAAGCAGCAAATCAAACCCCTGTGGATCAAACAGAAATTACAACGACGCAAACCCCTAAAGAATTAGGACAAGAACTTTTTGAAGGAAAGGGAATGTGTGCCAGTTGTCATAAAGCCGATATAAAAGTAGTAGGCCCTTCGATTCAAGAAATTGCTAAAATCTATCGTGAAAAAGGCGCCAGTATAGCTGCTTTTATTAACGAGGAAGGGAAACCACTTGTTGATCCGTCACAATATGAAATTATGAAAACTAATTTTGCGGTTACCAAAGCGATGTCGATGGAAGAACGAAAAGCTTTAGAAGTTTATATGATGAGTTTTGAATAATTGCGGTTATTCGACTACCAATTTAAAGCCTACACGCGGAATATTTTCAATGCGAACGTGGGTTTCTTCTTTTATGATTTTACGCAATCTCGATATAAATACATCCAAACTTCTGCCTAAAAAATAATCATCACTTCCCCACAATTCCAACAAGATTTTTTCGCGTTTCAGAACGGTATTGGGATTGTCAAGAAACAATTTCAACAACGAAGCTTCTCGTTCGGTAAGCGTGACACTTTGTTTGTCAGATTTCAAGGAATAATTTTCGGGCTCAAACTGAAAAGAGCCAAAAGTATACTGTTTTTGAATCGTGTTTTCTACTGATTTTTGGCTGCGGTGTAAAAATATTTCGATTTTTAAAATAAGCTCTTCAATAGAATAAGGCTTAACTAAATAATCATCGGCTCCTAACTTCAAGCCTTTGATGCGGTCTTCTTTTAAGGTTTTTGCCGATAAAAAGATAATCGGAATTTCTTGATTGCGTTTTCTAATTTCTGTCGCCATTTCAAAACCGTCCATATCGGGCAACATGATGTCTAAGACACACAAATCAAAAACTTCATTACAAAATAAATGAAAGGCTTCTTTCCCATTATTGCAGTGCAATACTTCGAAATGCTGTTCTAAATTATCGGTTGTTAAAAACGCCAACGTTTCGTCGTCTTCTACATATAAAATGCGCTTTTTACTCATAATCATTTTTGTTTATTTCTACCGAAACGGTGATGCCTTGCTCTTCATTATTTTTAACCCCAATATTCCATTTGTGCCATTCACAAACGCGTTTTACATAAGACAGTCCGATACCAAATCCTTCAATATCTTTATTGTCTTGTCGGGCTACGCGATAAAATTTGTCAAAAACAAAAGGCAAATCTTTTTCGGGAATGCCTATGCCGTGATCGATAAATTCAATGAGCAATCCTTTAGCCGTTTCTTTGGCATTAATTTCAATGGAAGCCGAACTTTCAGTGTATTTTACTGCATTGTCAATCAAGTTATAAATCAAATTGTAACAATGAAATTCATCGGCTAGTAACGTGAAAGGTTTTTCAATTGCTATCCTAATCTGAATCTCCTTAGCGTGTTTTAATTGGATGTTTTCCTTCACCAACTCTAATAAGGACTGCACGTCCACCTTGGTTTTTTCAAGGGCTATTTGATTGCTGTCCGTTTTAGCAACATATAAAATTTTCTCTATATGTTGGTTCAATTTATTGCTTTGATTGATGATGATTTGCATGTATTTTGAAAGCTTTGGATGGCTTAAAATTTCGTTTTGGGAGTTGGCATAATTCGCTGCAATTAAAATAGACGCTAAAGGGGTTTTAAATTCATGTGTCATGTTGTTGATGAAGTCTTTTTGTAATTCGGTATACCGTTTTTGTTGTAACATCAGGAAAACCGAATACACATAAATAATCAAGACTAAAAACAACACCCCTGTAAAAACCCAATACTGACTTAAACTCGTAAAATAACTTTTTTGTAAATGGGGAAATCGAATGGCAAAATAATAGGTTAAATCGGTGTTTTTTGGGAAACATTCGGCACACATTTTTGAGGGTTTCCCATCAATAGAAATGTAATTTCCATACACCATTGACTCCGAACTGCAATCATAGATTGCATATTCAAAATCCAATTCTAATTTTACTTTGTCAAATTCGGTCTTTAAATAATGTTCCAGCAATCTGTTTTCAAACACATCGTTTACATTGACAATAAAATAATTTGCACTGACTTTTTTGATGGGATTGGCTACGGGCATTTCAGAATTATTATCCTGATATATTTTTTCTACGACATCCTGTAAGGCAAAGTGTATTTTGTCTTCCGTATCTCTTTTTTCAAAAATATACGCCTGATTGAGTAAAAACAATTGCATGATAATGACTCCTACAATAGCAAAAAACCCAATAAAAATTACGGTATTTAATTTATTAAACTTCATATTGACCTCGATATTACAAAAAAATAACGGCAAAAACCCCCGTTAACAAGTCGTTAACAATCATTTGAATGTGATTAACAACTACGTTTTTCGGAATGTTTAGCTTTGTAACACAAAATTAAAGTAACTAAAAATAATATACGCATGAAATCTATTAAATTATCAATTGTAGCTTTATTTATAGCTAGTGCTTCATTTGCACAAGTAAAAGAAGCAAAATCAGACAAAGCTCCGGCTCCAATAGCTGTTCCAGCTCCACCACCACCACCAGCACCAGCTCCTAAACAATCTGTTGTGAAATGGGATCAAGAAATGCATGATTTTGGTGATATCCCAAAAGGTATTCCTGCTACGTATGAATTTACTTTCACAAATAATACCAAAGAAACGATCTTAATTACTAGTGTTAAACCAGCTTGCGGATGTACTGCGGCAAACTACACTAAAACACCTATTAAACCAGGAGAAAAAGGAATGGTTGCTGCAACTTTTAATGCTGCGTCTGCTGCTCCATTTCAAAAATCAGTTACTGTAATAACGAATGAAGGTGGTGCTGAAGCTATGAAAACTTTGTCTTTCAAAGGAAAAGTAGTTGAACCTGCTGCCCCAGCTGAAACTGACAAAAAATCAGAAATTAAATCATAATTATAATTCAACTTTTTTTCATCTTGAAAAACCATCTGAACAATCAGATGGTTTTTTTTATATTTACGAAATGGAAAAAGCAATCATTCAATCGCCTCTAGGGACTACCCTAATTTATTGTGACGAAATTGGTGTTACAAAAATTGAAGTGGTCGAAGAAGCCTTGGAAATTTCGTCAGATATTCCGGTGCAACTACATGATGCTGTCCTCCAATTGCAAGAATATTTTGAAGGCAAAAGAAACCATTTTTCATTTACACTTCATCCCACAGGTACTGCATTCCAACAAAAAGTTTGGGATGAATTAAGAAACATTCCTTATGGGACAACTTGTTCCTATCTTGATGTTGCAAAAAAACTTGGTGATGTAAAGGCTATTCGAGCGGTTGCGGCAGCTAATGGAAAAAATCCGCTTTGGATCGTAGTGCCTTGTCACCGCGTAATTGGTTCCAACGGTTCACTTACCGGATATGCAGGAGGCCTGTGGCGCAAGAAATGGTTGCTAGAACATGAAAATCCCTCGGCACAAAAAAGTTTGTTCTCGTTTTTATAAATCCAATCCAACTTTTTTCTATTTTTATATCTCATTATCATACAAATTTGTCGATGAAATTCTTGCTAAAATTACTAAAATGGATAGCCATAGGTTGTACAGCTCTTCTAGTTTTATTGTATCTTTTTAATGTTGATTATTTACTGCGTGCGGTAAAAACAATTTATTTGAAAGGGTATACCACAGCTTTTTTAGAAGACTACAAAGAATTTCCCAATCGCAAAATTAAAAGAGGTATTGCGCAGCCTTGGGCAATTTCTAAAGATTACAACGCTGTTCCGGCAACTTCAACGCTAAACAAAACCCACAAAGAATTAAAAACAGTGGCCTTTGTTGTTATAAAAAAAGATAGTATTTGGCACGAAAGCTATTTCGACGGATTTACAAAAAACTCGAAAACCAATTCGTTTTCAATGGCAAAAAGTGTGGTGACTATGGCACTCGGAAAAGCCATTATGGAAGGGAAAATCAAAAATTTAGATCAAAAAGTCATCGATTTTTTTCCGGAACTAAAAGGAAAATATGCTCAAGAGGTAACCGTTGGTGATTTGGCTTCAATGGCATCCGGCTTGAGTTGGGACGAAAAATACTACAGCCCTTTTTCTATTGTTACACGTGCTTACTTCGATGATGATTTAAACAGCGTCATTCTCGGATTGAACATTCATGAAAAACCCGGAAAATCTTTTAAATACTTAAGTGGTGCCACCCAATTACTTGCCATGTGCATTCAAAAAGCAACAGGAGAATATGTGTCACAATATGTGTCCAAAAACTTTTGGCAGCCCATGGGGGCCGAAAATGATGCCCTATGGCAATTGGATCATGCACCCGACGGTATTGAAAAAGCCTATTGTTGCATTGCAAGTAATGCTCGCGATTTTGCCCGATTCGGTAAACTATATTTGCAAAACGGGCAGTGGAATGGACAACAACTTTTGGATGCTTCATTTGTAAAAAAATGCATCACGCCGCGCTTTAACGCATCGGGTCATTATGGCTATGGTTGGTGGATTCATACTGTTTTAGGTAAAAAATTATACTACATGCGAGGTCACTTGGGACAATTTGTCATCGTAATTCCAGAAGACCAGTTAATCATTGTGCGTCTCGGTCATTTAAAAGGGGAGCAAACTAAAGAAGATCCGCACAGCAATGATTTGTATACCTATGTTGCCGAAACCTATAAGATGCTTGGTGCCCAAAAATAAAATCAACCCCCTAAAATAGAAACTATGATTCAAAAAACACCCCTTAACAATATCTTGTTTTTAGATATTGAAACCGTTCCGGAACAGGAGCATTATGACCAATTAGACCCCGATATGCGTCAGCTTTGGGAACAAAAAACGCAGTACCAAAGAAAAGACGAAGTGTCAGGAGAAGACTTTTATGAAAGAGCTGGCATTTGGGCCGAATTTGGCAAAATCATTACCATTTCTGTAGGTTATTTTGTCAACAAAGCCGACATCCGTAATTTTAGAGTCACTAGTTTTTGGGGTGATGAAAAAAAAATCCTGAATGATTTTTCAAATTTGTTGAATACCCACTTTAATGGTGCCCAACATCTATTATGTGGCCATAACGCCAAAGAATTTGACATTCCATTCATTGCGAGAAGAATGATTATTAATGGCATTGCACTGCCTAATAAACTCGATTTATTTGGGAAAAAACCTTGGGAAGTACCTCATCTGGATACGTTAGAATTATGGAAATTTGGCGATTATAAACATTTTACTTCTTTGAAATTATTGACAAAAGTCCTGGGAGTTCCCTCTCCAAAGGATGATATTGACGGTAGTGAAGTAGCGCGTGTATTTTATGAAGAAAAAGACATCGATCGCATCATCACATATTGCGAGAAAGATGTCATTGCAGTGGCTCAAATATTTCTTCGTTTACGCCGAGAAGAATTATTAATTGAAGATGAAATTATTCATGTATAAAAAAGGGAGCTAAAATGCTCCCTTTTTTATTTGAATTGGTAATTATTTATTGATCATCAATTTCTTAGTTGTCTTATTGCTGCCGTTTTGGATCGTTAGCATATAAATTCCATCTGATAAATTTTCAATATTCAATGTTTCTAAATTTGTAGAAGAAACTTTCGAAATTACTTTTCTTCCTTGCACATCAAATAATTCATAGGTTGTTTCGCCGTTTACACTTCCCGCCAAATCAACAGTCACAAATCCTTTAGCCGGATTCGGGTAAATCTTTAAAGCAGTAAACACAGTATCGCTTGAATGTAATGCTGAAGGTGTCACTTTACAAAAATTTAAAGAAACGGAATTAATTGTACCCCCATCTTGATTACCTACATCCAAAACATTTAAAGTCCATGTACCATCAGCAACTAATCCATTGAGACTTGAAAAACTTTCAAAGGGTCTAATAGTGCCACTCACAATGGGCGCAACTTCCGCACAACTAATGCTTTGACCCGAATCATCAAGTGTTGCCTGAATATCTGGGTAGGTTGGTCCGGTTCCAACACAAGGCTGATTAAATAATGTTATTTCGGGTCTTCCAATTGACGCTGGACCTGATAAAGTAATGATCATGTCGCCAATCCACGTATGTGTAATATTCAAAGTTACATTCAAATCGGCAATAGTAATTCCACCCGACACAACAATTGGAACAGATGCAGAGCTGTTGGCAACTACATCAATTGCTGCGTTTGAAAAATCTGTAGCTGCAAACACTAAATTACAGGTAATAATTCCGGTATTAAAGGTTTGAGAGGCTACCGTTGTGGCGGCGTTACATCTATTAGATGGGATCACTCTCCAGTAATATCGTGTTTCAGAACTTAATCCCATAAGTAAATAGGTTGATTCCGTTAAGTCAATATTTGTGTGAAATGAAGTAAAATCAGGTCTTGTAGAAACTTGCAGGTTGTAGCTTTCGGAATTGAAATTAGAAGACCAATCTAAAACTACTGAACTACCAATACTATTTGCATTATTTGTTGGCGTAAGTAAAGCAATAGGCTCAAAAACAGTAGAATAAACGGTTAATTTTTTATATCTCGTTTCTGTTTCCGTTCCGTTAGAAGCTTGGATACCAATGTCATAAATGCCAGGTTGTACAGCCGGTAAATTAGAAATTGTCATGGTAACTACTCCATTTGCACTTAATGACTGAGGAGAAATAGTAGCAGTAGCGCCTGTAGGCAATCCGATTGCAGAAAAATTAGTGGTAGTTGAACCCAATTGCTTGTAATCAAACGTATAGACAGCTGTTTGATTTGAACAAGCCACAACATCTGTAGATTTTGACGTGAGTGCAATACTTGAAGCTGCTCCAGTAACTACTAAAGAATACTGTTGCGGTCCCGAACTCAAAGTCCCTTTATGACTTATAGTGATGGTATAATTGCCCGCAGTTGGAGCATCTATTTTAATAATTTCTACATTGTCCACATCATTATCGCCTGTTCTTAACGCTAAATCGGTAGGATTATTTTGTAATTTCCAAGGGAAGTAGGTTGTAGAACCGTTTGAAATTCGAATATCTAGATCATTTACTAATGCCTTTGTTGGATCGTTAGCCGGTCGAGTTCCGTCGTTTGCAACTCCAGCTAAATCGGTCCAAGTGATGGATGCAATCAAAGGATTATTTGGTCCACCACTAGAATTAACGGTCATGGTATACGTTTGCCCTTGGTTCAAAACATTTTCTGACACCCAAGAATTTAATCCATTGTCTCTTATGGTCTCAGCCGCTTTTTTTGCGTTTAATAATCCCCATCCAAATCTAGGATCTGGACCCACATTCCCTGCATCATCGGCAGTATGACAAGCAAGCCCTTTTAAAGTAGCCGCCTTCATAAAAACATTGTGCAAAGAATAATGATACTGCTGAAGCAACAATAAGGTACCTGAAACATTAGGCGCTGCCATGGATGTTCCTGAAAATGTTCCTACAGCTGTGTTACTCGCTCCTGTTAAAGAGGTTAATCCTTGACCATTCCCTGCAATATCTGGCTTAATTCTTCTATCATCTGTTGGTCCTTGGCTACTATCACTGCTAATATTTACACTGGCTAATGTGCCATCTGGGAATATAATTGCATCACTAGAATTAGCAACTGTTAAAACATTTTTTGCTACTTTATCCCCAATTAATTTATCAAAACCTGGTGCAATCGGCGTCGCGTTTAAATTGTTATTTCCGTCATTTCCTGCCGAAAAAACAGGTAAATAGTACGGTGCTAAATACGCGATTCGGTCCCAATCTCTCGAAGAATCAACATAAGAACCAATATACCATGCAGGAACAGATGCTGCAACTGCAACGCCATAGGAGTGGTTTGAAACCAACATTCCAAGGGATACTTCAGACAATGCTTCAGACTCGTCATTTGTCCAATTAAATGTTTTTGCGTTTGCTAACGGCGCCATTCCTTTTATGTTCTCTGTAGCAACACTCCAAGGCGTAGCGATAATTGTTCCGGTAACATGCGTAGCGTGATCGCTAAAAGTTGTACCACTAGCATCATCAACGGTTTGAACGCGTGATCCAAATCCATTGTGGGTGCGTCTAACGGTTCCACCATCCCAAACACGAGCTACCATACTTTGACCGTCTATGTTTAAGCCCAATCCACCGCCTGAATTAATAAAATTAGTTCGTGTTGATACCGCCGCGTCAACATTATCGGTTCTTCTGTATATTGGAAAACCTTTTGGATCAATCTTAATTAACTCTTCTACACCACCATTCTCTAAATCAATGCGAATTGGCCAGCCGTTCTTGGTTGCGGTTTCAATTGCAAATTGTCGATCTTTATCTTCAATGTCTTTTGTTTTCTTTTGAAGGGCCGAAATAGTCGGTAAGTCATAATCCTTAATTATTTCTTGAATTTGCTTTGTATTTTGGGCATTTCCCAGCAACCCAGAAAAGATAAAAATTAAAAATAAATATGGTCTCATGGTTTTATTTTTATTGGTTTAAAAAATGAAAAGCTAAGTTACTCTCTTTTTTAGACATATTGAAAAAAATCTACATTTTAAATGTGATTTTTATCTATGTGATTTTTTAATTTTACATTTACAAAAAATATAACACATGGTTTTGAGCAGATTTTGGTTAGTGATATTTATATCTTCTATCTTTTTTATTGTTTTCGGATTGTTTTCTTCGCAATACTATTCCGTTGATTATGTTTTGAATGGAAAACAAGGCGAACCCCTATTAATAGCCGAAAAATACATAAATGAAGTGCCTCAATTTGTACAAGATAGTGTCCAAAAAGCGGAAGACAAAACATTTAGTATTAATAAAAATGAGTTAGATGCCGACACCACTTATGTATACAACAATCAAACCGTAAAAATCTACAGTGGAAAACAAAAAGCAGATGGCTTATTGCCCATGACCAAAAGCAGTTTGTTTGATTTGATCCTGCCCTTAATGGCGTATTTATCGTTTTTCTGCGGACTTATGGAATTATTAATCATTTCGGGCGCTTCTGAACGCTTGGCCCGAAAATTAAGTCCGTTATTTGCCAAAGTATTCCCAAGTATTCCCAAAAACCATGAGTCCATTTCTTACATGACCTTGAATTTTGCGGCGAACTTTTTAGGTCTGGATTCTGCGGCTACTCCATTTGGATTGAAAGCCATGCAAAGTTTACAAGAACTCAACGAAGATAAAGACCGAGCCAGTGATGCCCAAATCATGTTCATGTGTTTGCATGCTGCTGGTCTGACTTTAATTCCTACCTCCATTATTGGTTACCGTGCCGCTGAACATGCAGCCAATCCAGCCGATGTAATGTTGCCATGTATTATTACGTCTTTTGTGGGCACCATTGCTGCTTTTATTTTGGTTGGAATTAAACAACGTGTTAATTTTAAAAGCGCTTCTTTACTTGCGGTTTTAATGGGTGTAATCGGAGCCATTGTTGGATTATTATTTTATGTAAACAGTTTAGATTTAATCGGGAAAAACTATTTTACTTCTAATCTTTCTGGATTGTTATTGCTGTTAATTATCGGTGGTACTTTGATATTTTCCTTCGTTCACGAGAAGAAATTTGTGGAACAAAAAACAACAATTTTCGACACATTTGTATCAGGAGCCAACAACGGATTAAAAACTGGAGTTACCATTTTTCCTTATGTAATGGGAATGTTAGTCGCCATTTCACTCTTCAGAAATAGTGGCTTGTTTGAAAACATCAGTTACGGAATTTCATTTGTTTTTGCGCATTTGGGCGTTGCAAAAGAAATCACCGATTCATTGCCTGTGGCCATGTTGCGCCCTTTTAGCTCAGGTGGTTCGCGTGGTTTTATGATTGATGCGATGAAGCAATTTGGTCCCGATTCTTTAACCGGAAGATTGAGTTGTATTTTTCAATGCAGTGCCGAAACAACGTTTTACGTGATTGCGGTTTATTTTGGAAGTATCAATGTGAAAAACACTCGTTATACTTTAGGGATGATGCTTTTAGTGGATTTAATCTGTGTGATTACAGCGATTTTTGTGGCGAGTTGGTTTTTTTAAGATATACTAATTAACCATATTTCATTTTTTCAATCCCGGCAAAAATCCGTAACTTTACCTCTCAAAACTACACACAAATGGACTTTTTATATCAAGACCCGTATCCCATATTAAAAGACGATACAACCTACAAAAAATTAACTTCCGATTACGTAAAAGTGGAGCAACTTGGCGACAGAGAAATCTTAGTGGTTGACCCAAAAGGATTGGAATTATTGGCACAAGAAGCCATGGACGACGTTTCGTTTATGTTGCGTTCGGCCCATTTACAAAAATTACGAAACATAATTGAAGATCCTGAAGCAACAGATAACGACCGTTTTGTGGCTTATAATTTATTGCAAAATGCTGCCGTAGCGGTAGAAGGTCAATTGCCTTCTTGCCAAGATACTGGAACGGCTATTGTCGTAGCAAAAAAAGGAGAAAGCGTTTATACCGGAGTAGATGATGGCGAATGGTTGTCAAAAGGAATTTACAATACGTACCAAAATAAAAATCTCCGCTATTCGCAAATTGTTCCCATTTCGATGTTTGAAGAAAAAAATTCAGGTTCAAATCTTCCTGCACAAATTGATATTTATGCGAAAAAAGGAAATTCGTATGAGTTCTTGTTTTTAACAAAAGGTGGTGGTTCGGCCAACAAAACGTTCTTGTATCAAAAGACAAAATCGTTGTTGAATGAAAAATCGTTAGACGAATTTGTTCGTGAGCGCATTATGGATTTAGGAACGGCGGCTTGTCCTCCATACCATTTGGCTTTAGTAATTGGTGGTACTTCTGCGGAAGCAAATTTAGCCGCCGTGAAAAAAGCTTCGGCAGGATATTTTGACCATCTTCCGACTTCTGGAAACATGTCGGGTCAAGCATTTCGCGATTTGGAATGGGAAAAAAGAGTGCAACAAATTTGTCAAGAAAGTCAAATTGGAGCACAATTTGGCGGAAAATATTTAACCCATGATGTGCGTGTCATTCGTTTACCACGTCATGCGGCAT
>JAGNZI010000058.1 GCA_017984495.1 Flavobacterium sp. | reverse complement strand
TAATAGATCAAAGGAACAACGATTAATGTTAACAAGGTAGATACGATGGCTCCAGCAACTAACGAAATTGCCAATCCTTGGAAAATGGGATCAAACAAAATGATTGACGCTCCAATTACGACCGCTCCAGTAGTTAATAAAATTGGTGTTGTTCTCACTGCACCAGCCTCAATAATGGCTTGCTTCATTGGAATACCATCATTCAAACGGATTTCAATAAAGTCGATGAGCAAGACCGAATTTCGAACCATTACTCCCGCTAAGGCAATCATTCCAATAAACGAAGTTGCCGTAAAGAAAGCCCCTAACACCCAATGACCCAATACAATTCCTACCAAAGAAAGCGGAATCGCAACCATCATTACTAATGGCGTTTTGAAGTTTTGGAACCAACCCACAATCAACATATAAATAATAATAATTACCACTAAAAATGCAGCACCTAGATCACGAAATACTTCTAAAGTAATTTGCCATTCGCCATCCCATTTTACTGTGAAATCACTTTCATCTGTAGGCGAATCCATGTATAATTCATTTACCTTATAGCCTTTTGGCAATTGCATTTTTTCTAACTTCTCATTCATTCCCAAAATGGCATACACCGGACTTTCTAGTGCTCCAGCCATATCTGCTAACACATAAACGACTCTTTTTTGATCTTTTCTATAAATCGTATTTTGAAGCGTGTCGGTTGTTACTTTTACCAAATCACTTACAGGAACCACATTGCCTCGGCTTCCTTTAATTTTGAGGTTTTGAATATCTTGAATCGATGTTTTGTCTTTGTCTTCCAATGCCAATGTAATACCAACAGGATTACTCGAACGTTCATCGTACAAGTTTGAAACAGGCATTTCTCGTAACAAATAGGTTAAATTACCCACTACTTGTTGGGGTGCAATACCGTTTAACATGGCTTTTTCTCTGTCTACTTCCAATTTGTATTCAACTTGCGGAGCTTCCACCATCCAATCGGTATCAACTACATCTGATGTGGTTTCCAAAATCGTTTTTACTTGATTAGCCACTTTAATTTGGTCATCATAATTAGGCCCATACACCTCAGCAACTAACGTAGATAAAACGGGTGGTCCAGGAGGTACTTCAACAATTTTTACATTGGCTCCATATTTCTTAGCTATTTTTTGCACTTCAGGACGTACCAATTTTGCTACATCATGACTTTGTAAATCACGATCTTCTTTGTGCAATAAATTTACTTGAATATCCGCCATATTGCTACCGCCACGCATATCGTAGTGACGTACCAAACCGTTAAATGTAATAGGAGCCGAAGCGCCAATATAGTTTTGGTAATCTACCACTTCTGGAATCGTTGAAAGGTATTGTGCAATTTCTTTTGTAACCGTTGCTGTTCGCTCTAATGTGGTTCCCTCTGGCATATCAATCACCACTTGGAATTCGTTTTTGTTATCAAAAGGCAACATTTTTACGGCCACCGATTTTGTAAAAAACATCAAAACTGAACCGATTAACAAAACCCCTGTAATCAAAAACATGGCATTTCGTTTCTTCGAATTATCTAAAAGTGGCTGTTCAATTTTTTTATAAATTCTAAAAATCCAAGACGTTTCTAATCCTTGTTCTTCTTTGTGTTCTTGCTCGTCTTTTTCATGCAATAAATGGTATCCCAAATAAGGTGTAACGGTTAACGCTACAAATAAAGACAACAACATCGCAATAGAAGCACCAATTGGCATCGGACTCATGTATGGCCCCATCATACCCGAAACAAAAGCCATAGGTAAGATGGCTGCAATAACCGTAAATGTTGCTAAAATCGTTGGATTTCCTACTTCATTTATGGCATAAATAGCAGCTTGTTTGAACGGCAGTCGCTTCATTTTGAAATGACGGTGCATGTTTTCGGCAATAATAATACTATCATCTACTACAATTCCTACCACAAAAACTAAGGCAAAAAGTGTAATTCGATTCAACGTATACCCTAATAAATAGTAACTAAATAAAGTTAAAGCAAATGTTAAGGGCACCGAGAAAAAGACTACTAATCCACCTCGCCAACCCATAGCTAGCATAACCAAAACGGTTACGGCAATAATTGCAACACCTAAATGCAATAACAACTCACCTACTTTGTGCGATGCGGTTTCCCCATAATTTCGAGAAACCTCAACATGAACGTCTGTTGGTATTACCGTTTTCTTTAAATTCTCAACACGCTCTAAAATTTTCTCTGAAATTTTCATCGCATCTGCCCCTTTTACCTTAGCAATTGAAATGGTAACGGCTGGATATTCCGAATTGTTTTTGGCAAATTTTTCATTGGCTTTTCCATACCCAAAAGACACATAATTTTTTGGTGTTTGCGGTCCGTCTTGAATAGTTGCTACTTGTTTCAAATATACAGGCAGATTGGAGTTGACACCCACCACCAAATTTTCAACATCTTCAGAAGTAGCTAAAAATTTACCTGTAGTGACTAAGTATTCGGTGTCGTTTTGCACAAAACTTCCGGATTGCGAACTACCGTTATTGGCTTGAATCATTTGCATAATACCCAATGCATCTACGCCATTTTCAGCCATTTTATCTTTATCCAAAACGACTTTTAGTTCGCGTGTGCGTCCACCAATTTCTTTCGTAATGGCAACATCTTTTACTTTTTCAACCTCTGAAGTGACTTCTTCGGCTATTTGACGCAATTGAAAATCATCATATTTTTCACTCCAAAGCGTCAATCCCAACATAGGAACATCATCAATGGCGCGTGTTTTTACCATAGGTTGATACACACCCTGAGGAAACATATTTTGGTGTTTCATCAACTCATCGTATAATTTTACATAGGAATCTTCACTGTTTTGACCTACATAAAACTGTACTACCATCATTGCTTGGCCGTTCATTGCCATACTATGGATGTGCTCTACCCCTTTGATGTTGGAAATTATTTTTTCAAGTGGCTTAATCACTCTACTCTCTACTTCACTTGGACTTGCTCCTGGATACCCCACCATTACGTCGGCCATAGGAACATTAATTTGTGGTTCTTCTTCTCTAGGAATTAAGAACGAACTGTACGTACCAATAATCATCAACGCTACCATCAATAAAATGGTTAGTTTTGAGTTGATGAAAAAATTGGCGATTTTACCTGATATACCTTCTTGCATGATTTTATAATTTGATGATTTGAAAATTAGACAATTTGAAAATGGATAAAATCATCTTCAAATTTTCAAATTGACTCATTAATTAATTTGAACTTTAGCTCCGTTAAATAATTTTCCTTCGGCTGAAACAATGTATTGTTCTTCTGCTGATAACCCTGATAAAATTTCCACTTGATCACCAAAAGTTTTTCCAATGCGCAACCATCTTAAAATGGCCACATTTCCAGATCCGATGGTATAAATACCTGTTAACTGCCCTTGACGGACTAAAGCACTTTCTGGAACTAAAACTATATCTGATTTAACCGTTGTGGGATTAACATCCGTTTTGGCTTTTGCAAATTGTACATTGACAAACATTCCTGATAAAATTTGTTTGTCCATTTTGTCTAAAATTACTTTTACCAAATATTGACCGCCTGTATTTTTGGCCGACAAACTCACTTCCGAAACTTTTCCTGTTACTTCCTTGTTTAAGGATTTTACATTTATTTTTACAGGCATTCCGTTTTTTACATTCGATATATCGCTTTCAGAGACCATTGCAGTAACTTGTAATCGAGAAGCGCCTTCAATACTAACCAAAGGCATTCCTGGATTTGCCATATCTCCTTCTTTTACAAACGTATTGATAACTGTTCCTGAAAAGGGAGCGGTAATATTGGAATACGAAAACTGCGCCATTACTTCATTACGCATTTGTTTGGCTGCTTCTAAACCTGCTTTTGCCATCTCATAGCGTGACGTCATGTCGTCCAATTCTTTTTGCGAAGCAGATTGTTGTGCAAACAAATTGGTAAAACGATCGTAATCTTTCTTTGCATTGTTATAACCCGCAGTTGCTTGTGTGATGGAAGCATCCACTTGTGCTTTTTTAGCTTGTAAATCCGTATTATTGATGCTTACCAAAAGTTGACCAGCTGAAACATTTTGTCCCACTTTTACATTCACTTTAGTAACATATCCCATCATTCTTGTGCTTAAATTGGCACTATTTTCGGATTCGATTTTACCACTTGCTGTTATATATGCGCTGTTTGAATTTTCAGTATTTCCAGATACTTGAACAGGTATTGCTGGTAAATTCGTTACATTTTCTTTTTTATCACTTCCACAAGAAGTTAAGATTAGTGTTGAAATGGTTAGTATTGCTAGTATCTTCTTCATATTATTAATTTTAAAAATTTAAAAAATCTGATTTAGTTTGTTTAGTCTTAATTCTTAATACTTCAATCTTACTACTTACTTAGTTAAAAATTGAACGTATTGTTTGGTAAAGTTATATTCAAAAATAGCTTGTAAATGTTCTAATTCTTTTTGTGCCATTTGCGTTTCAGCTAGTAATAAATCGGTTGTTTTTTCTAATCCTTGTGTGAATCTATTTTGACGAATTCTAAACGCTTCTTGCGATTGTTCAAAAGCTAATTTGGATAAAATCACTTTGTTTTCAGCGTCTACCAATTGACGATTGGTTTTATTCAATTCCAATTGGCTTTGTTTTTTATATTGATCGGTTTCAATTTCAGCTTTTTCAAAATCAGCTTTTGCTTTTTGTGTTATTCCAAAAGATTTAAATCCGTCAAAAACATTCCAAGATAATTGCGCACCGACTACATACCCTTTTGCCGAAGTTTGAAACAAATGTTGATCATACAATTCATAACTTCCAAAAGCATTCAATCGCGGTAAGAATCCGAATTTTGAAGATTGTAGCATTTTTTTGTATGCTTCCGAATATTTTTGCATCGCTTGAATATCTTTTCTGGAATCAGAAATTGTTGTATTCATCGTTTCGATTGCAATTAAATTATCCAAAGCTTCGGTCGGCTTGTAGGTTTTTCCAGCCATGTCTTCATTCAATAAAAAGGCTAAATAATCGGAGGCATTTTGCACATTCGATTTAGCATACTGCAATTGATTTGTAATTTCATTTACACGAACTTGCACGTTTAACAAATCTGTTTTTTGCAACATGCCATTTTTGAAATAGTTTTCAACTAGTTTTAAGTTTCCTTGCGCTGTTGAATTTGCTTTTTCTAAAACAGTTACTGCTTTATAAGCCAATTGCAATTGCATATAGGCTTTTGAAACTTCCAGTTCTAAATACTCTTTAGTGCGTTCGGTTTGTAATTGAAAAGCATCCATTTTTGCTTTAGCAGCTTGACGACCGTATAAACCATCTAAATTGATCAATGGTTGTTGCACTTCTATTCGAGTGGCGAAGTTTTGCGTTTTAGCGGGATCATTTAATAAGGCTGGATTAAAATCTGAGGCAGTTAAAATTTCCTGATTTAATTTTGAACCAAAAGCCATTAAGGGATTTGTTGTTGAAATACCCGTATGCGAAACAGTGATGTTTGGCAAAAAGAGTACGTTTGACTGGCGATAATCGGCACGAGCGGATTGGAATGCTTTTTCTGTTGCTTTGATTTGGAGATTTTTCTCCATGATTTTTTGCAACAACTCATTTTTTGAAATGGACAAGGTATCTTGTGCTTGAAGTGTTCCAACTCCAATTAAAATACTTAAAATTAATATTAACTTGATTTTTTTCATCGTACTTAATTTATTTGCGAACAAAAGTACAATCTCAAAAATCGGCTGTCGGTAACAAGAGTTACATTGGCCTAAAAAATTACTTCATAAAAAAAACGCCCCGATAAAATCGAGGCGTTTACTTTTTGTAGTATAAAATTACTCAGCTTTTTTTTCTGTAGCTTTTTTAGACGAACAACATCCACCTGATTTTGCTTCAGAACCACATGATTTTTTTTCAGCAGTTGCGCATGATTTTTCAGTTTTAGCTGTCTCTTTTTTTGCTTTTTGTTTTGGCTCTTGCGCAGTAACATTCATTGACAACATGAAAGCTGCAACAGCCATAATTGAAACTAATTTTTTCATTGTTATTATTTTTAATTGTTATTATTTTTTATTTTAACACATACAAATATATATAATTTTAGAAACAGAACTCTTAATTTATTATTAATTTATTTTCTTATTGACTTGATAACTTTCTCTGTGCAGTAATATTTATCATCGAAAACGAAGGTTATAAATACAAGTTCTGAATTTGCACTTGAAATATTAAAATTCATACTTGTAGTTCCTACTTGCAAATCTTCGATATCCCCTTCTTCAACTACCTTTCCATCGATCGTTGAAATAAAATAACCCACTGATGTTTTATAAGGCATTGTGAATTGAACCCGTATTGTGTCGGTACTCGTTGGATTAGGAGAAATAACAACTGAAAAGGGATTTCTACCATCAAGATGAGGAACATCTAAAGCTGTATTTCGAACCAATTTCACTTCATAAACCGTTGGATCTGCAGCAGTTAATCCCGTTTGATTGTTTGTAAATGCTGAAGTTGACGAACTTTGTATGCCGCCAAACAAATGGCCAATCACAACTTCATTTGCTGTAATATTTGACAGTTGCACTACTTCATTTGAATAATGTGGCACCGATTTATTGGGAATAAATTCGGCACCAGCACCTTTTAAATTAGGCATTTCAATGGGTAATTTATATTCATATAAATCGCCATTTGCATTTCTAGAAACCCTACTGATGGTGCTAACAAACGGAACCGTGTTATCTTGCACTAAAGTTGCTCCTTGATAATAAAACTGACTCATTCCACCAAAAAACAAATTGTGCATTTGATTTAGCGTTGCATCATACAAACCTACTTTTCCGCTGTGGTAATTGCTTAAGTATTGGTTAAAATTAGTATGCGGAAAATAACCCGATTCTTTTACATCTATTGGATATAAAAATGGCAAATCAAC
>JAGNZI010000057.1 GCA_017984495.1 Flavobacterium sp. | reverse complement strand
AAATTGTCTTGAATTCTAAAGATAAAGTTGAAATTAAACCAATTGCAAAAGGGAAAGAGGTTACGCAGACCGAATACAATGAAATCATCAAGAAAAAAATGGAGGAAATGCAAGAGATGAACGGTGGCCCAGGTGGAGGAAACCGTATGCAATTTAGAATGAGTAGATAATTAATTTTAAAAAAATAAATGAAAAAACTAATAGTATTATTCGTACTAGCTCTCTCTACAAGTGCTTTTTCACAAAATATTCGATTTGAAGGAACCATAAAAGATTCTACAGGAGTAGGGTTGGACATGGCGAATATTATGGCAGTCAATCAAGAGACAAAAGCCATGGATGCGTATGCAATTTCAAATGAAACGGGGAAGTTTTCATTGGTATTAAAAACCAATACCAAGTATACCATTAAAGCCAGTTATATTGGCTTTCAGTCGTATGAGAAGTCGGTGACAACGGGTACAACAAATATCAACTATACCATAACCTTAAAAGAAGGAACACAATTAAAAGAATTGGAAATTGTTTATGAAATGCCGGTTTCCATTTCAGGCGATACCATAATTTACAACGCTGATTCATTTAAAAACGGCACGGAACGAAAACTAGAAGATGTCTTAAAAAAACTTCCGGGTGTTGAAGTAAATAAAGATGGAGAAATTGAAGTTGAAGGAAAAAAAGTGCAGAAAATAATGGTTGAAGGGAAAGATTTCTTTGATGGAGATACCAAATTAGCTACAAAGAATATTCCTGCAGATGCCTTAGAAAAAATCCAAGTTTTGCGCAATTATAATGAGGTGTCAAATTTGAAAGGATTGGAAAATAATGAAGAAAATGTAGCCATTAACATTAAATTAAAACAAGGGAAGAAAAACTTTTGGTTTGGAGATATGATGGCGGGTTTTGGTGTTGGGGATAAAGAAGACCGATTCATTATTAATCCAAAGTTGTTTTATTACAATCCAAAGTTTAGTGTTAATGTAATAGCAAATAAAAACAATATTGGGGAACTCCCTTTAACGGCACAAGATTACTTTAAGTTTACAGGAGGTTTTAGAAATATGATGCGAAAAGGAGGTTCTTCTTTTAATGTGGTTTCTAATGACTTGGGAATTATGGGCCTTCGAAACAACCAAGCAGCCAATATTGAATCGTCATTTGGTGCTGCTAATTTTAGTTTTAACCCTACAAAAGCATGGACGTTGAGTGGTTTTGGAATTGTATTGGGAAATAAAACTGAAATTGAGACCCAAACCGTTTCTAATCGTACCGATAATTTACCCGATGGATCTTCTCAAACAATCTCAGAAACCAGAAAAGATATAACACGACAAGACAGCAAACAAGCTTTGTTTAAATTAAGTTCTAGTTATGTGCCGTCAGAAAAAGTACATTTTGATTATGATGCCTTGGTAAAATTTTCGGATCAAAAAGAAAATACCAGTCTTTTCTCCAATTTATTATCGGATGTGTATACCAATAAAAAACAGAATCCCTTTTCGATAAATCAGAATTTTAATTACTATTATACGTTAAATGAGAAACATGTTTTTGCATTTGAAATGCAGCACCTGTATCAAGAAGAGGATCCAATTTACAATGCTAATTTAGCGACACAGCCTTTTGTTTTGTTGGGTTATAATGGCTCGCAAAACAGAGATGATATCAACCAAGTTAGGTTTGTAACAACCAATAAAGTCGATACCAAATTAGATTACTATTACATGGTTACTCCTAAAAGCAATATTAATTTGACATTAGGGAACACCTATTCGTATCAAAATTTTGACTCTTCCATTTTTCAAATTTTGGACAACGGTTTGCAAAATGAATTGACGGATCCAAAAAATAATAATGACGTGAATTATATTTTTAACGATGTCTTTTTAGGCTTACATTATAAATTTTTAACTGGAAAATTCACTTTCAATCCTGGGTTTAGTGTGCACCAGTACAACATGAACGACCAGCAACTTGGCACTTCAATTAAGCAGTCTTTTACAAGAGTATTGCCCGATGTGTATGCTTTGTGGCAAATTAAAAAGTCGGAAACCTTAACCTATAATTATTCTTTCAGCAATAACTTTACGGATATTAATCGATTGGCTCAAGGTTATGTTTTTTCCAATTACAACAGTTTGTTTAGCGGTAATCGATTTTTAGAAAATTCGACATCACAAGTACATTCTTTGCGCTATTTCAAATACAACATGTTTAATTTTGAAAACATTTTTGCAAATATTACCTATACCAAACAACTAGACGCCATTAAAAACAAAGCTTTGTTAACGGGTGTAAACCAAGTTTCTTCTGCGGTAAATATGAATTCAAATTTTCCTGAAGAATCTTTTTCCGGAAGTGCAAATTACGGACGTTCGTTTTTTAAATACTATAAGGCAAATGCGCGTGTGTCTGTAGGATGGAACAAATTCAACAACATTCGTGAATTCCCAGATGCAGATGCCGATCCATACAATAACCCTACTCAAATCCAAACTACAGAGTCGGTAAGTCAAAGTTACACCTTAGGATTTTCGACCAATTATAAGAAATGGCCTAACTTAGGGGTGTCTTATAATTACTCCATTAGTGATAACTTTTCGGATACCGTATATACCGATAGTCCTTCTTTGACATTAGAGTATTATTTTTTAGAGGCCTTTTCATTGACTTCCGAATATAATTTCTTTCACAATTACAATAAGTCAAAAACTATTGATAGTGAGTATGATTTTTTATCGGCTAATATTATCTATCAAAAGAAAGACAGTAAGTGGGAATGGAAACTTTCGGGGACAAACTTATTGGATACAAAATCTTTAGACACGAACAGTTTCAGTCAGTTGGGAGGAACCAGTAGTTTTTCAAGCTACAGAGTACAACCACGATATATCATTTTAAGTTTGAAATACAATCTATAAGTTCTCTATACTACAACAAAAAAGCCTGACCAATTGGTCAGGCTTTTTTGTTCTATAAAGCAATTCGATTATAATTGAAAGGCTGCTTTTACTTGGTCTACAAAATCTAATTTTTCCCAAGTGAATAATTCAACAGTTGTTGTTTTTGTTAAACCACCAGGTGCTGTGAAAGTTTTGGTAACCGTTTCCGGAGTTCTTCCCATATGGCCATAAGCCGCAGTTTCACTATAAATAGGGTTTCTTAATTTCAAGCGTTGTTCAATGAAGTACGGACGCATATCAAAAATGCTTTCTACTACTTTGCTGATTTCGCCATCGGTTAAGTTCACTTTTGCTGTTCCGTATGTATTTACGTTGATAGAAGTGGGTTCGGCAACACCAATGGCATACGAAACTTGCACTAAAATTTCATCAGCTACACCAGCAGCCACTAAGTTTTTTGCGATATGACGAGTGGCATATGCAGCCGAACGGTCTACTTTTGATGGGTCTTTACCAGAGAAAGCACCACCTCCGTGAGCTCCTTTTCCACCGTAAGTATCTACGATAATTTTTCTTCCAGTTAATCCCGTATCTCCGTGAGGTCCTCCAATTACAAATTTCCCTGTTGGATTGATGTGGTATTTGATCGCGTCATTAAATAAATGTGCATATTGTGGATTTTTCGCAATAACTCTTGGGATCAAAATCTCGATGATGTCTTTTTTAATTTTAGCCAACATCGTAGGTTCGTCTGCAAAATCATCATGCTGTGTAGATACGACAATAGCATCAATGCGAACCGGTTTGTTATCATCAGAATATTCTAATGTTACTTGCGATTTTGCATCCGGACGTAAGTAGGTAATTTCTTTGTTCTCTCTTCTTAAGTCAGCTAAATCTTGTAACAATTGGTGCGACAATTTCAAGGCTAAGGGCATATATTCTGCCGTTTCGTTGGTAGCATAACCAAACATCATTCCTTGGTCACCTGCACCTTGCTCTTCTTTGCTTGCCCTGTCGACACCTTGGTTGATATCAGCTGATTGCTCGTGAATTGCCGACAACACCCCACAAGAATTGGCTTCAAACATGTACTCACTTTTGGTGTATCCAATTTTTTTGATGACATCACGTGCAATTGTTTGCACGTCTAAATAAGTATTCGATTTTACTTCTCCTGCTAGAATAACCTGTCCAGTAGTAACAAGTGTCTCACAAGCTACTTTTGACTCGGGGTCAAAAGCTAGAAAATTATCAATTAATGCATCGGAAATTTGATCCGCAACTTTGTCAGGATGTCCTTCACTCACTGATTCTGACGTAAATAAATAAGCCATAATTAAATATATTATAAATTAAGCGAGAAAAAAGTAGATTGCGAAGTGCATAAAGGAGTAGGGAATACTGCTTTAGCATTTTTTTAATGAGGTTGCAATCAGTTCAAATTTTTCCTCTTTTGTTTCGTTGACAAAGGTATGAAGTGATTTTGATTTGAAAAAATAAAAAAGTGATTTTTAACAAAAAGTGTGTAAATAATTGGGTGTACTATTTTTTTTAGAAAAATAATCTAAATAAAATTACAATTATTGAATTTAAATCTAAATTATAGGTAATAGATATTATTATTCTGAAAATATTTCATAATTTCAATTTTGTCACTACATTTGCACCGTTCATAAACATAATGGTAGTTATCACGAAAGCTGGAGGGAATAGACCCGACGAAAGCTTAGCAACCTCCAATTTTTGGAAAGGTGCTACATTCTAACGCGTCATGTAGACGGTACAGATAACCTGAAAAAAAACTTCATTTTTCATGATAACTCGAACACTAATCAGTTATCAATCGCATGTCAAACATTCAACAAGCCATTAAAGAAAGAATCCTGGTATTAGACGGGGCTATGGGGACGATGTTGCAACGCAACAATTTCTCTGAAGAAGATTTTCGCGGTGAACGCTTTAAAGATTTTCCGCATCCGCTAAAAGGGAACAACGATTTACTTTCCATCACCCAACCCGAAGCCGTTAAACAAGTCCACCGTTTGTATTTTCAAGCCGGAGCTGATATTGTAGAAACGAATACCTTCTCGGGGACAACGATAGGTATGGCCGATTACCATTTGGAAGATTTAGTATACGAATTGAATTATCAATCGGCAAAAATTGCCCGTGAAGTAGCGGACGAATTTACCGACCGCCCAAGGTTTGTAGCCGGTTCCATCGGACCCACAAACCGAACCGCTTCGATGTCACCCGATGTCAATGATCCGGGATACCGTGCCGTCACTTTTGACGATTTGCGCGTGGCATACAAGCAACAAGTCGTAGCATTAATTGATGGAGGTTGTGACGTATTGTTGGTAGAAACTATTTTTGATACGTTGAATGCAAAAGCAGCTCTTTTTGCTATTGAAGAAGTAAAAGAAGCACGCAAATTGGACATTCCAGTTATGGTGTCGGGAACGATAACGGATGCCTCTGGGAGAACCTTGTCAGGTCAAACTGTAGAGGCTTTCTTAATTTCTATTTCCCACATTCCGTTGTTGAGTGTTGGGTTCAATTGCGCTTTGGGTGCCGATCAATTAAAGCCTTATTTGAAACGATTGGCCATGAACACCCAATTGAATATTTCGGCGCATCCCAATGCAGGATTGCCTAATGCGTTTGGGCATTATGACCAAACTCCCGAAGAAATGCAAGCCTTGATTAAAGACTATTTAAAAGATCATTTGGTCAATATTATTGGGGGTTGTTGCGGTACGACTCCAGAACACATTCAAGCGATTGCTGAGGTTGCAAAAGCATTTAAACCGCGAACAGTTGCGCTAATATAATCTGTTAGATTTTCAAACCTGCTAGGTTTTTTTATACTATGAGTACACACGAAAAGAAATATTTACAATTATCAGGACTAGAGCCTTTGATCATTACCCCAGAAACGAATTTTGTGAATGTGGGGGAACGAACGAATGTAACAGGGTCTAGAAAATTCCTTCGATTGATCAAAGAAGAGCAATACGAAGCGGCATTAGATATTGCCAGAAATCAAGTCGAAGGTGGCGCCCAAATCATCGATGTTAACATGGATGAAGGAATGTTGGACGGCGTATATGCCATGACCAAGTTTCTGAATTTGATGGCTGCAGAACCAGACATTTCAAGAGTTCCCGTAATGATCGACAGTTCGAAATGGGAAATCATCGAGGCAGGATTGAAAGTGATTCAAGGAAAAGGAGTGGTCAATTCGATTTCGCTCAAAGAAGGTGAAGAGAAATTCATAGACTATGCGAAGAAAATTAAACGTTATGGAGCGGCTGTAATCGTCATGGCTTTTGACGAGAAAGGTCAAGCCGATAATTACGAGCGACGCATCGAAATATGTAAAAGAAGTTATGATGTATTAGTAGATCAAGTTGGTTTTCCTGCTCAAGACATCATTTTCGACCCAAATATTTTTCCCGTTGCTACTGGAATGGAAGAGCATAAATTGAATGCTCTTGATTTTTTCAGAGCGACCAAATGGATCAGAGAAAATTTGCCCCATGCACATGTTTCGGGAGGGGTGAGTAATGTATCCTTTTCGTTCAGAGGAAATGATAAAGTGCGCGAGGCCATGCATTCCGCATTTCTATACCATGCCATTAAAAACGGAATGACAATGGGTATTGTAAACCCTGAAATGTTGGAAATTTACGACGAAATCGATCCGGTATTGTTAGAACATGTAGAAGACGTTTTATTAAACAGAAGAGAAGATGCTACCGAGCGTTTATTGGATTTAGCCGAAAGTTTTAAGGGTGACCCGAGCGATAGTGAACAGGCGAAGCATTTTAAAGCCAATGAAAAGGCGATTGCAGCATGGAGAAATGGAACGTTTCAAGAGCGATTAACCCATTCACTCGTAAGAGGAATTGACGAATTTATAGAAATAGATGTAGAAGAAGCGCGACAAGCTGCTGCTAAACCCATTGAAGTCATTGAAATCAATTTGATGGCGGGAATGAATGTGGTTGGAGATCTATTTGGAAGCGGTAAAATGTTTTTACCACAGGTGGTTAAATCGGCTCGTGTAATGAAAAAAGCCGTAGCCTATTTATTACCTTACATCGAGGCTGCGAAA